>JAISCZ010000045.1 GCA_031265205.1 Deltaproteobacteria bacterium | reverse complement strand
TTTACCGATATGCCTCAAATTATGGTTTATCGCTGTATTTGGCGGGATGGCTCGCCTGACTAACCAATCCATGATTCTTGATAAAACCGCGCCTCTTGGGAACGTGGAGGCTTTTCCCGTTTCTCGCGAAAAAATAACGCGCGCCTAAACGAATTTCATACAATAGGACGACAAGTCGCGTGGTGGATTATGGCGCGGAACCGAGGCTAAGACGCGTCGCGCGGCGCTCGCCGCGGTTCCACGCCAGCTTCAAGCGCGCGGAGGCTCTATCTGATAAGCTGAACGGCGCGCGCCGTTAGAGGACTAGTATTTTAGGCAAGATTTTTTACGGTTGAACCAATCTTCCGCTCTTTCGGCGCGCCCAACATCTCCGATGTGGCCAAGCTTCAGCCTTGTCCAGGCTTCGAGCGCATGGTCAAGTTATAATTTTTGTCGGCGCTTAATCCCTCATGTCTTCTCGCGCTTGGAGCGCGTATATGGACAAAGAAAACAAATTTACTAAACGCCATATTAACGCGATCCTTCCACGCGCCTCCAACGCGAGACAAAAAAACGCGGCGCGAACGGACGTGGGTCTTAGGGATTTAAAGCGCCAAGCATTCGGAAGATTGGATAAATTTATCCCAATAGCCATAGATTATATTATACGTCATATCGTTTTTTCTTTTATTTGGAAATTCCATTGGATCATCGGATAACTTTCTCGAAAGAATAACGTCGATTTTGCCGCTATAACAATTGTCGTTAATGTCTCCATGCGCGTTAAATCTAAAATCTAGTAACTCATATTTGCCATTTTGCATTGAAAAATAAACTCTTGTTTCTATTCCAGAATAATACTTCATAAAATTAATATTACGCTGCGAATAATGCCAACCATCGCTAAAAATTTTTGTGCTAGGGAATAAGCGAGAGAGAACATGATACTTAAAATTTTCGATAATAGAGAATTCTGTATCTGTCTCTGTCTCTGTCACTGTCACTCTTCTCGATTCCGGCCAAGAATCAATGCTAAAATTAATACTCAATTCCGATGATGACGTTCGCTGGGAGCTTCCATCAGATATCGAATATTGAGCGAGAACTTGAAAGTCGGCGTTCTTTTTGATTACTCCTAACCTTGTTCTAAACCCTCGTGGCGCGACTGAATCATTTCCTAACCATTGGTAATTATTTAAAAAGATATCGACCAATCCTTTGAACGCCCTCTCTTTCTCGTCATTTAACGTTGTCCTTCCTATATGTCTCGTAGTTAAAATCGCGCAGCCGTCGTCAAAAATAATATTAATCGCGTAATTATTATCGCTTTCAATTTGATAGATTTCGCTCAGGGAATATTTAAGAGAAGTATTTTCAGCGGTGGCGATGAATCGCTTTTCTCCACTGGATATTAGATTATTAATATTATATAAAGTATAATAATCATTTTTTGAAGAAATTTCACATGGGGCTGGCGACTGATATTCTAACAATCTCAGTAACTCCCCTTGAAACATTAATCGAATATCAAATTGACGGTAAAAAGGATAAGACTCGGGCAATTCGGCTGAAATTGGCCCAATTCGAACTCTTTGAAATTTCTCGCCAGAATACTCTGGAGTAAACTCTACAAAAGAATAGTTATAAGAAATTATTAAAACTATACAGGCGATAACGATGAGTCCCACAAGGAATTCAACGCATCGAAATAATATATTGCCGACGCGTTTTAACGCTTTAAGCGGAGAAATGCCCCGATTCATGATTTCCGTCTCCTTTTAACGTTATAAATTACGCGACCACTCGCGGACCGTTTCAGAGCCGGTCTCTTTTCCAGGCTAAACGAGCTTGGGCCAGACAGTTGAATATCCCGCCAGATAACGGAGCGCGTCGCTTTGGCTTTCATCAAAGGAGAAATCGGCAAAGAGAATAACTCCTCAAGGGACCCGCGCGTGGAGGCGGGGGCTGGAGTTCCCAAAGCGCGCCAAGCTTCCAACGCCGTTCCAGTTCCAATTTTTATTAACCGCGAGCGCGATCCGCCTCAAATTCATGAAAAAAACTTCCCTTAACGAACTTTCCTTTCCAAAGGAATTTTAGCGATTATTTTACTCTTCCCCTCCGCCCGACCGCAAGCGCCGCTCGACGCGTCAAACGCCTAACTCCGTCATGAATATAACTCGCTATAATACAATATATCTCCATTCCCGCTGGAAATAGCCCCAGAATTGGCGCTCCCCTCAACGCGTCCTCTCCGCTCTCAAGTTACTCCTCCCTCAAGCCCTCGCGCGCCCCCAAATCATCCGAGCGCAAGCTATCAAACTCAATTCCAAGCCACCACGCTCTTTCCACCATAACCGCCGCCACCAAGCTATTTTATCCCCCAGCTATAGCGCCGCCCAACCTCTCTATGAATAAATACCGGACAAGGATCGACGGGACTTCAAGGAACGGCGGGACCAAGGATCGGCGGGGTAAGGAAACGCCAAATAATTAGGAAACGATAGTCTTTCTAGCGTTAAGACAATTGAAAATGTTTTATTGGCGGCGCGCGAAACTATTCATGATAGAATCCACGATGGGTTAGATATTAACTCTCTTCGCGGAAACGCGCGCGTCGAAATTATTTCCTCAAATATTATCTCTTACGCCAGGGGGTTTTGCTCATGGCGCGAGGGGAGTTTTCTCGTCGCTAAAGTCATCCAGATTAAGGTGGCCAAAATTTGTTCATTTTGGCGATAGGCCGTGGCGCTTTATGGATGTTGACGCTTGACGCTCGCCTTCCCTGTTCGTCTCGCGTCCGTCCAGTCGCCCTCTTTCCCCCGCCTTGGGAGTCCTTGGGCGCGCCTCGGAGGGCCTTGCCGAGCCGCTGAGGGCACCGCCTTCTTTTTTTTCAGCGCGCGGCAAGGTAAACTTTATGAGCCCTCTCGCGGATCCCCTTTAGCTTCTTGGCGATAGCCCTTTTTAAGGATTAGCCTTGGCCCCCCAGCCCCTCAAATGGATTATCCATCTCGATTTGGACTCGTTCTACGCCTCCGCCGAGGTCTTAGACGATCCGTCCTTAAAAGGCCGACCGGTCATCGTGGGCGGCTTAGGGCCCCGGGGGGTGATTTCCACCGCCTCCTACGAAGCCCGGGCCTTTGGGGTGCGCTCGGGGATGCCCACCGCCCAGGCCAAAAAACTCTGCCCCCAGGGGGTCTACCTCTGGGGCCGCATGGCCCGCTACAAAGAGCTTTCCCAGGAGGTCATGGATATTTTCCATCGCTACACTCCCCTGGTGGAGCCCCTTTCCCTGGACGAGGCCTTTTTGGACGTGACCGGCTCCATCGCGCTTTACGGCCAGGCGTGGGAGATCGCCTCCCGGGTCAAACGGGAAGTCCGCGCCGAGACGGGCCTCATTATTTCGGCGGGGGTCGCCACCCAAAAATTTATCGCCAAAATAGCCTCGGGCCTCCATAAGCCCGACAGCCTGACCGTGGTCCCCGCTGGGGAAGAGCTGTCCTTTCTTTGGCCGCTAGACCTCAAAGAACTCTGGGGGGTCGGGAAGGTTACCCTCCAAAAACTGCGCGCCTATAACCTTCGGACCATCGGCGATCTGGCCAAGCTCCCCGAGGGCGCGACGCGCGCCAAGTTCGGGGAAAACGGCGGTCGCCTCTGGGAACTGGCCAACGCCCGGGATTTCCGGGAAGTCGTCCCGGAGCGCGAGGCCAAAAGCGTCGGGGCCGAGGAGACCTACGACGTGGATATCCATGGCGAGGAGACGGTCTCGCGGGAACTTTTGGCCCTCTCCGTGCGGGTGAGCGAAAGGCTTAGGGCCGCCGGCCTCTTTGGGCTGACCCTAACCCTCAAATTGCGGGATTCCTCCTTTAAAACCATCACCCGCTCCAAAACGCTCGCCTATCCCCTCGACGACTATAAAATCCTCCATAGCCTGGCCAAAGAGCTCATTCCCCCCGAGGCCAAAGGCCCTTTTCGGCTCCTAGGGCTCCAGGTCAGCAAACTGGGGCCCCAAAAAAACAAAAACTATTACGGCCCGCCCGTGGAGCGCAACTCCCTTTTCCCGGAACCGGAGCGCCCCGCGCCCGACCCCTCCGGCAAACTCGCGGCGGCCATGGACTCCATCAACCTTAAATTCGGGCGCGACAAGGTTAAACCCGCCACGCTCCTGGATAAGCCTCGCCGCGCGCGTCCCCCAGACTCCAAAGACGGATAGCCCCCCCAAGCCACTGGCCTCGCGGCGAGAGCCCAAGAATCGCGCGGGCCTTTTCCTTCCGCGGCGGCGGCGGCGACCATCGCCTACGGGAACGCGCCGCCAGCGCGTCTCCTTCAACCAGAACCCCAGCGGGGCTTTCCCCCCTTTTTTTCCCCAAGGCGTTTTCCATGACCATTCTCGTTACCGGCGGCTGCGGCTTTATCGGCAGCAATTTTATCCATGAATGGGCGGCTCTCGGCCTGGAGCGGGTCATTAACCTGGACGCTCTGACCTACGCCGGCAACCCCCAAAACCTCTCCGCTCTCCCTTTGGAGCGCCATGAGCTCGTCCGGGGCGATATTTTGGACAAGACCCTCGTCGAGAGCCTTATGCGTGAGCGCCGTCCCTCCGCCATCGTCCATTTCGCCGCCGAGTCTCACGTGGACCGCTCCATTCACGGCCCCGCGGCCTTTGTCGAGACCAACGTCAAAGGGACTTTTACCCTTCTCGAGGCGGCCAAGGGCTATTATTCAAGCTTGGAAGGCCCGGAAAAAGAGGCCTTCCGCTTTCTGGCCGTCTCCACCGACGAGGTCTACGGCAGCCTGGGGCCCCAAGACCCTCCCTTTACGGAGAAAACCCCCTACGCCCCCAACAGCCCATACTCGGCCTCCAAAGCGGCCGCGGACCACCTGGCGCGAGCGTACCGCCAGACTTACGGGCTTCCGGTCCTCAGCACCAACTGCTCCAACAATTACGGGCCCTATCAGTTCCCGGAAAAACTCGTCCCGCTCCTTATTTTGAACGCCCTCGCGGAAAAGCCCATCCCCGTCTACGGGGATGGGCTCCAAATTAGGGACTGGCTCTACGTGTCCGACCACTGCGCGGCCCTACGGCTGGTTCTGGCGAAGGGGAGGGTAGGGGAAAGCTACAATATCGGCGGGGGAGCCTCCCTCGCCAACTTGGACATTATCCGCGCCATTTTAAGCGAGGTCGATCGCCTCGCCCCCCGCGCCGACGGAACGGCGAGGCTCGATCTGATTACCCACGTCAAAGACAGGCCCGGCCACGACCGCCGCTACGCCGTGGACGCGGGCAAAATCCGCGCGGAATTGGGTTTCGTCCCCAGCCATTCCCTCGCCCTGGGCGTGGAAAAAACGGTAAAATGGTACCTATCCAATCAACCCTGGGTCCAAAGCGTCGTCAATCTCAGTTACCGGGATTGGCTGAAGGCCCAATACGGGGAGGAACCCTCCTCCCCATCTGCGGAGCCTCTATGAGTCGCAAAGGAATTATTTTGGCGGGAGGGGCTGGCACCAGGCTGTACCCCGCGACCCTGGTGGTCTCCAAGCAGCTTTTGCCCATCTTCGACAAACCCATGGTCTACTATCCCCTCACCACCCTCATGCTGGCGGGAATCCGCGATATTTTGCTGATCTCGACCCCCAAGGACACCCCGCTTTACCGGGAGCTCCTGAGAACGGGGGAAAACTGGGGCCTCCGCTTGGAGTACGCCGTCCAAGAAAGGCCGGAAGGCCTGGCCCAGGCCCTCCTCATCGCCGAAAAATTTTTGGGGGACGACCCAAGCGCCCTGATTTTAGGCGATAACGTCTTCTACGGCCACGAAATGGTCTCTCTCCTCCGCGACGCCGCGCGCGACCTTCCGGGGGCCACGGTCTTCGCCTACCGGGTCCAGGACCCCCAACGCTACGGGGTGGTGGAATTCGCTGCCGACGGGAAAGCCGTCGGCCTGGAGGAAAAACCCTCCGCGCCCCGCTCCAACTACGCCGTGACCGGGCTCTATTTTTACGATTCCGCGGCCCCCGCCCTGGCCAAGACCCTAAAACCCTCGCCCCGGGGGGAATTGGAGATTACCGATCTAAACCGCCTTTACCTCGAAAAAGGGCTTTTAAGCGCGCGGGTCCTGGGCCGAGGCTACGCCTGGCTGGATACCGGGACCCACGAGACCCTTTTGGAGGCCAGCCAGTTCATCGAGACCATCGAAAAACGCCAAGGCCTCAAAATAGCCTGCCCCGAGGAAGTGGCCTTCCGGATGGGCTGGATCTCCGCCAGCGAACTTTTGAGCCTCGCGGCCGCGCTCAGGCAAAACTCCTACGGCCAATACCTGGAAAACGTCGCCAGAGAGGAAAAGGACGCGGTCCGGGAACTTCGGATTTAAGCCAAAAAGTCCCAGAAGAACTTTTCGAAATGATCCATGGGATAGCTCTCGCTTTCGATGGGAACCTCGATAATGGAGTAGGCCTCCATAAGCTCCTCGTCGCTTAAGGGCTCCAACCCAAAATCCAAGACCAGGACCCGATCGTAGCGCCCGAAGTTAATCCGAAAATCAGTTTCGTCCCAGCCCAGCATGGCCTTCATGCCGTCCTCGGCGAACCAGGTTTTGCGGATCCAGGATGGAGTAATCACCATGGTCTTGTTTTTTTCCAATTCCATGAGCTTGTCTTCCCCCACCAAAGCGCCCAAGCAGTTTTTCGTCGCCAGAACGGGAAACGCGCGCTCTTTCGCGATTTCTTTCAGGCCCGGCGAACAGCCGTAGCCGATTAAAAGCCTGACGCTGGGGTCGCCTTTTTCCAGCTTGGCGAGGGCCTCATTGAGTTTGGCTTCCAAAAGGTCCATGTCGTTATGGAGACCCGCGCGCAGCCAAACGATTTCCACCTCGACGTCCGGGCGCTTCGCGAGCGCGCTTTTAATCTCGGCTTCCAAAATATTACAAGCCACCAAAGTTCTTTTCATGAATAGTCCTCCCACGGACGTTTCCTTAAAAAAATTTTCGCTCGCGGAAAAAGCTCCTATTTCGCGCGAATCGCGAGCGCTCCGCGCCGCGAGCGGTTTTTAAGTTATCGGATAGCGTTAGCCGCCGCCGCTCGCTTGGGGCTTTTTCGCCCAAATTGGGCTTTAACGCCAAAATTATAGCGCCCCGCCGCTCTCGGCCCCGTAACCAATGTTACGAAATTAAATTATTTGACCAATAAGTAACTAACGCTACGCGCTTGTCGCGCAAAATAAGTTAAATAAATGAAGGGCCGTCCTCAAGGCCCGTTTACCGGCTAGAGGCTCCCCAGGCGGCGTTTTTCCGGGAAGATAGACGCCGCTTGGGGTTTTTCGCTTACTCAAAAGGATTGAAAATGACTTTCGTTGTCGCGTTTTCGGGAAGCCCCATTAAGGGAGGCGCCATTAAGAAAGGGCTCTCCATGGTCCTGGAAGGGACGGGCGGCGCGCGCGCGGAACTTATTCGCCTCTCCCCCATGAACCTTAACATCAGCGTGGGCCGCGAATAACGCGCGAAAAGCGACGCCGCGCGATAAATGACGACGACGCAATAAGTCGGCAGAGGGGTCATTGTTGGAAGGCTTGACGTTTAGACAACGTCCAAAACAAAGACGCTTCATCCAAAAGCCTATAAATTGCTCCAATTTTAACTGTCAAGTTCCTTAAGAAAAATCAAAACCAGCGTCAAAATGACAAATTGAACGTGAATTAATATATTTTTTGGTTTTCCTCGTTTTTTGAGCGCACTTATCCTGTCTCTGGCGCTTTTCCGTGAATTTTACCTGTCGTACGACAGGTGATTTCACATCCTATTTAAGCGCCTTCATGGCCTTGGCAATGACCCGGGCCACGCGGGTTTTATAGAGAATGATTCGCCTTAAATTTTCGGCGATAACCCCGATTTTAAGCACGAACTTCATCTTAGCCAAACCCCTATACCTCACGCGACCGGTGGGGCAGAGCATCTTTTTCAGCTTCTGGATGCTCGCTTCCACGCCGCTGCGGAAACGATAGAACGCGATAAAAAGAGCTTCGCTCTGTTCTTTCCGCCTGATGGCAAGGCGAATATCTTCCTTGGTGTAGGTCAAAATCGCGCTGGACTTAAGGAGCTTGGCAGGACAATCATCTTTTTTAGGGCAGGCCAACAGACGCTGCGCTTAAACTCGGCCCTAAATTTCGGTCCGTTTTTAGTCTCCAGGACCGTGGTTTCCGCTTTCCGGCCCCTGGGGCAAGCAAGGATCGCCATGTTGCCGTCAAATTTGAACAGCGCCAACGAAATTTTGGGGAGTTTTTCGTCTGAG
>JAISCZ010000035.1 GCA_031265205.1 Deltaproteobacteria bacterium | reverse complement strand
GTTTTGGCAACCAGGAGGTAAATCGTACTACGGAGAAATCACATCTCACCAGGAAAAGCTCTATAAGAAAATGGGGGTTCTCCCCCCCGCCTAGATATAAATTTTCGGGATTTCAGGTTACCGCTACGGCGGCGGCGTCCCCGAAACGGGCTTTGACCGCGGCGGCTTCGTGTCCTGGGTCTACAAACAGTACGGCGTGAATCTCCCACGCTCCTCGCGAGATACGCTCTCGGCGTGGGGACCCCCGTCGAGAGGGCCGAGCCGCGGCCCGGGGACCTGGTTTTCTTCAATTACGGCTACTCCCACGTCGGCGTCCACGCCGGCGACAACAAATTCGTCCACAGCCCCTCGTCGGACAAATTGGTCCAGGAGTCCAACTTAAACGGTCGTGGCGGAGCGACCTCGACGTGGCGGCCCACCGGATCATCGACAACGCCGAGGGCGCCAACATCTCGGAACGCCTCAAGACCGAATGGATCCAAGCCTCCCGCCATCAGACCGCCTTGGCCTTAAACGACAGGACGGCGCGGAAGCGCGCCGGGGCGAACGCGGCCTATCAGGCCCCCGCCCCGCAAAAAAGCCGAACGGTCGCCAAAAAGAAGGGCGCGACGACGACGGTCGTCGCCAAGAAAGGCGCCTTAAGGGGAAGCTTTTTCCGGCGCGGCGGTCCGCCACGGCTTTTCAAGGCTACGCGAGGACGGCTCTACGCGCCGGCGCTCTCGCGCGACTTAACGGCGCTCTATGACTTCTCTTATGACTTCTCTTATGACTTCTTAAGGGCTACTCGAGGGCTACTCACAAGGGCTACTCAAGGCCGCGCGAAAGATTGAACTGTACGCCGGGGCCCCGGGCGCGGCCCTGATAGGCCATTTTGGCGATCTCCTCGGCTTTGGCGCGGATTTTTCGCTCTCCCCTAAGATCGACGACGAGCCCCGCTACCTCGGGGCCCAAGCCTTCGCTTAAAAGAGGGCCTAAAAAGACGCTTTTTTCGGGGTAGAGGAAAAAGGAGTCCTCGTCCGTTAAGGGCCAGAACTTTTCCCCTCGCGGGCTCATAACGGGTCCCCTTTTCAGGTTGGGGTTAAGCCTCGCGGTAAAAAGCGGAGGCTTGCCGTAATAGTAGAGCAGAAAAGGGATCTTACGGAGCTTGGCTTTGAGGCGCTTGTAATTTTCCCAGTCCGTCTCCAAAGACAGGGTCGGAAGGGCGACGCCAAAATTTTGGAGGGCGCGCGCGGCGAGATGGTTTAAGGGGCCCAAACGGTAATCCAGGTAAACCTTAAGCTGGCCCAGCCGCCGTTGGCCCTTTTCTTGGAGGGCGGAGACCTTCCCCAAAAGCGCGCTCGCTCCCCCCAGGCTTCCCGCCATAAATTCCCGAGCGCCCTTGCCAACCAGAAGGTCGATAAGACCCCGGTATTGGCCCTCGCGCGCGGGGTAAATCAGGGGAGGCAAGCTCCAGACCAGATCCGGAAGAGCGCGGCCGCTTCTTTTGTAGAGGCGCGCCGCCTCAAAGGCGTTGGCCTTGCTTAAAGGGAGAATGGCCTTCAAGGGCGCCATGTTTTGGGTCTCCAAAATATCTTTGGCCCGGTCCACCCAAACCCAAAATTGGGGTTTGCGCCCGCCGCCCCGCCCGGCGCCCTTTTTCCCTAAAGGGGTAACGGCGCGCGCGGGAGAAGCCTGGCTTAAGACAAACTTTTCCTTCAACGCGCTTAAAACCGGCCTCTCCTCCCTCTGGCCCGCGCCCTTTAAAATAGCCCGCGCGAGGGGGGACTCCAAGTATTCCTTGTCTTTCCGGCTATCGCCGCTAAGGTAAAGAACCCCGAGGAAAGCGCCCCGCGCGTCGAGAGCGCTCGCTTCCGCGCCCGCTCTCGCGGCGCCGGCGCGCGGGGAAAGGCGCCCCGCGCCACGGCTCTCTTTCTTGGAAAGGGCGCCGGTCGCGTTCCCCTCAACCCGACCGGAAGTCTTAAACTCTCCCCGGCCAGCGGCTCGCGCGCCTCCGCGCGCGCCTTCGCCCGCGTCCCGGGAGTTCTCTCGCGCGTTCCGGGGGATCTCTTTCGCCTCCCGAGGCCCTCGGGCCCGCGCGGGGGAGAACGCCTCTTTTTCCCCGCCCAGTTCCGGGGGAAGCGCGAGGCTGACTTTGGCGCCCGCGGCGGCGGCCGCGACGCTCTCTCCGTCAAGGCGTATCTCCGCGACCTTAAAGGATATCCCCTCGTCCCCGACCCGGGCGTAGAGGCGGACCCGCGCGCCCGCCTGGAGGGGCGCGAGAAGCTCAACGGTTCCCTCTTGGGGGCCCTCTTGGTGGAGAAGCCCGAGTTTCAGGCCGGAGGCCGCGACTCCCTGAAGGGCGTAGCGCCCGGCGTCGCGGGTAAAGCCGGGAAGAAAGGCCTGGCACCTGGCGCGCTCGGGGGCTTCGGCCAAAAGGCTCTGGGCCTCGGGTATCGCCTCCTCCATTTCGTCGGGCGGCGCGTCCAAAACCAGGCGGTAGGCCCGCGTTATTTTGGCGACGTAATCCGCGCCCTTCATGCGGCCTTCGATCTTATAGGCCTTGATGGGGATTTTCCGCAGTTCCGGGAGGAAATTTATGGCCTCCAAATCGTTGGCCGAAAAAAAGGGAAAACGCCCGCCCCCCTGGGAGTAAGCGCGCCGGCAGGGCTGGGCGCAGGCGCCCCTTAAGGCGCTTTTGCCGCCCAGAAAACTGGAAAAAAGGCATAAGCCCGAGACGGAAAAACACAGGGCCCCGTGGACAAAGCATTCCAGCTCCAAGGGGCTTTTCCGGGCCACGCTCTCAATTTCCGTTATGGTGAATTCCCGGGGCAAAACCGCCCGGGAGAAACCTAAGGCCCGCAGACCCTCGAGTCCCGCCAAATTATGGGTATTTAAGAGAGTCGAGGCGTGCAGAGGGATCTTGGGGTAAAACTTGGCAAGAAAACTCGCCGCCCCCAGATCCTGGACGATAATCCCGTCGGGCCCGTAGGACGCGGCTTTGTCCAAAAGAGAGAGGCCTTCTAGAAGTTCCGTCTCCTTCAAAAGGGAATTGAAGGCCAAATAGACCCTGACGGAAGTCCCCCGAGCCTCCCGAAGAACGCTTCGAAACTCGGCGAGGGTAAAATTCTGGGCGAAGCGGCGGGCGCTGTGCTGGGAGAGCCCCAGATAGACGGCGTCGGCCCCGGCCTCCGCCGCCGCCACGAAGGAAGCCACTCCTCCGGCGGGAGCTAAAAGCTCGGGTTTGGGGGGCAAAGAGGGCGCGGGCCCCCGAAAGCGCGGAAAAGACAAAGAAAAGCGCCTTTCGTGAAAATACGCGCGCCAAAAATGAAAAAGAGGAAGAAAAGGCGCGACGCTTCTTCCCCCCAAAATGCCTGGGCCGCGCGCCGGGCCGTTTCCCCTGGTGGCGAAAAAAGCCGCGCGCCGCCTAATCCATTATAAGCTATCCCACGGGCCGGGAAAAAGACCCACGACCCACGGACCCTCGGCGCCCCGCCCATCTTCGCTTGAGGGACGCAAGGGAAGCGCCATAAAGACAGGCTCTTTTTTTCCAGCCGGCGTCCCTCCAGCCGCCAAGCGCCGCGTTTGGCCTCTCGCGCCGAGGCCAAACGCGCCCGCGAGGGTCGCTTCACGAGAAATAAGCCGTTCCCAAGCCCAAAACTGACAGGCTTCAGCGGGAAAAAGCGCGAAGGCCGCGGCGAAGAGGAAGGCGCGCGCCATGAGACAAGCCGCGACGCGAGGGCCGACCGTGGCGCCGCGGCTACCTGATTCGCGCCGGTCCTCTAAAGTGGCTATGATAACCAAAAAACACGTTCTTTTAGCTTCTATTTTCTCTAGCCGGCGACATCCGGAACAAAAACATTAGAGTTCTCTGGCGGTAGCCACGGGCGAACTCCCGCCGCCTAAGGCGGGCTCAGAGCCCCGGGCCCGCCGCGGGAGACAGGAATCTACCCATGCCCCAAAGACGCGTCTATCGCGGACGCGTTTTCGAATCGGACTCCTCGCGAACTGAGCGAAGCTTGATCCGCCCGCGTCGCTCACTAACATTTTTCGGCAAGGACGAGAAGAGGAAGAGGAGCGAAGAAGCTTCAGCTTTCTTAGCTTTGACGATTGTCTTTTTCTTGGCTTGCCTTGCCTTAGCAATTTACGTAATAGTTTCCGAAGTCGAGAGGGCAAGCGCCGCGGGATATGGCGGAGGTTCGACAATAAACGCCAGATTGGTCATGTCCGCCGCTTTCTTCACTCTGGCGCTCACTTTCGGCGCCAGTTTCCTCTGGACAGCGGTAAGCCATCTGTCGGACATCAAAAGTTCCCTCGCGAAACTGGAAAAGGGCCTGAGTCCACCCTCTCCAACGCCCACGCCAGATCCCGAAAGCAAAGAAAAGGCTTGACGCGGAAAGCACGCGTTCCCCAAAAGCGGTAGCGCGCCGCTGGACCCGTTCACCCGCCATTCGCGGCGCCAACGCGGACACGTTCGCGCGTCGGCGCTTCCAAGCGCGGATAGCGATAATACATGGGCGCGACAACTGGGATAGAGGCGATTTTAACGGCGCGGAGCGGCTTTTGGAGATGGCGCGCCGCTTTCGATACGACCGTCCGCAACCAATGATATGGCGGACGATCGCGTCTTGGCGCCCGTGAGCTTAAGCTCAGGCGCCATCGCGGTGGCGCGGAGGGCGCGATTATCCCTTGAAGCCCGACGAGACTCTTCTTGGCCGGAAGCCTTCGCTCCGCCAAGGACGGGAAGGGAGATGGGTTCTCGCCAAGAACGCCCGCCTTGGGTCCAGGATTGCCTCTGCGAGCCCCCTTCGTCAAGAGCGGACCCCGCGAACTCTGACGCGGCGCTTTTTAAAAGCGCCGCGACCCTCAGGGCGAGCCTCGGAATCCCCGCGGGTGGATCCTGAGACTTTAAAAGCGTGGCGCTTGGAGCCTATCGGAGATGACCATTTGGAGGCCGTTTTACCGATCCAGCCTGAAGGAAACGCGGCTTTCGGGCGCGGCTTCATTGGGTCGTCCTTCGGAAGCTTGCCCTCTGGGGGCGCCCTCGCCCCACCGCCCTTTGGAAGCTGGCCCGCGGCGCCGTCTTTTGGAGTCTGGCGTCCGCGTCGCCCTTTGAGACGCGCCTCGCGGCGCGGGCTCTTCAGGCTGCCAGCTGGCGCCTTCTCGCGGCTTGACCGTCCCGTCAATAGGGGCTCATCTTCTCTCAATTGGTTAGATTCTTCTTGAGCGATCCCGACATATCGGATCAGTTGGTTCTCCCGGATTAAGAATCGAGGGCGCGGGTTTCCCCTCGCTCGCGAATTTCAATTTTTCTTTAAACTACGGCGGATAATTCAGGTTCCAACATTGCGACGTGGCGTGGATAGCCCAAACGATCCCGCTTTAAAATTTTCGCGCCTTAGCTCTGGGATCCATACCTAATCCGCCGAAACGGCTCTGGCCGCGACCAAAGGCTGAGCTCGATTGGCTTAGGACTTGATTCCACCCGCGAGCGAAAGCCAAAAACCTTAATCTAACATATTGAAAACGAAAATTTTTAGCCCCATAAACATTTTATATTATTATCGCGCGCGTATTGGCGCGACGCGACAAAACAGACCCAATTTTGGTATTAACGATTTTAAAATCAAATTAAAATAGTTAAAAATATTATTTTTATCGTCAAGCAGTAGGATTATTCACAAAACCGATTATGGATTTTAGCTAAAATAATGTTACAATATACCGCGTTTATTTAAAATTTTTGTTATGAATCCGCAAACGCCGCCTTTAGCCGCCTTTGGAAAATACTCCCAGAATTCTCCTAACCATCCTTGGGGAAACCATATCTACATAATCCTGGTAAGTCAGGCTTGAGTAAAGGCGCCTAATATTCGCTACCAGATTCATAACGTCTCCAGCGGCCAAAAATTTGCCCATTTCCGCCCTGGCGGACTCGGCTTCCATCGTCGATTGATATAAATTATCCGTGAACAGGGCCGCTAGCGCGGTTCGGACTTCAAAGTTGGGATAGTCCAGGAAGAAGGAGCCTTGGATGTCTTTCCGCAAGGTCAGATAACCGGCCTGGTAAAGAAATCCCGCCGGAGGCGTCGAACCGATTTCCCCTGGAGTCCTGGCAAAATTTTCGGTTATCGTTAAGCCGGAAAAATCATCCAACACAAGATTCTTATCTTTCAAGAACTTTCGGATGAGGCCACTGGAACCGGATTCTACCCAGTATTGGTTAAATTTTTTTTCAAGGAAGAAAAGCAGCGTGGAGAAGGGATTATAGACCCTGTTTTCGCCATCAAAAGAAAAACCGTCATAGAAGTCCCGGATACGGTTTAACAGTTTCTCTTCTTCCATTTTAAGTTGTTCCGCCGTTGCCGTAACGTAAGGCGCGAAGTAACGCTCTAGCTCCTCCTGGGTCAGGCCCATAAAGGTCGCGAATTTAGGGTCTATCGAGATATCCACGATGTTATTGAGAGTGGAAAACACCCCCATTCTAGAAAATTAGGAAACCCCGGTGATAAAGATAAAATCAAGATACTGATCATTAGATTTTATTTTTGAATAAAATGAACTCATGAAGTTTCTAGTTTGTTCAATCAGAAGATTGTCATAGGTTAGATTCCTCTGGATTAGACTAATAACGGGGGCGTCGTATTCGTCAA
>JAISCZ010000115.1 GCA_031265205.1 Deltaproteobacteria bacterium | reverse complement strand
GTCTCTCCGGGCGGATTTTAGCTCCCTGGCTACGTTAGGCGCAAAAATTTTCTATTCTCTCCCGCTCTCAAGCGTCCGTAACCGCGCGTCGCGAAGGATAAACGCCGCTAGGGGAGGCGCCCGCGGCGCCGCGCTCGCCTTGGGTCCGACGCGACATGGGCCCACTCCCAGGCGCGGGCCCGGCGCGAGAGAAAGCCTCCGCGCGGTTCCGTGGTTCCGCTACGTCGCGGCCCATATTCCGCGAGGGCGGTCCGCCGTATTCGGGCGCGCGCTGCTCCATGGGCGCGCTGGCTCAACGACGCCGCGGGGGACCGCGGTAGTTTTTTCTCTCCGCTCGGTTCGCGTCCTCGCGCGGTCCCTACGAGCGCTTAAGGGGCGGAAGCCAGCCGAGCGAAGCGGGCGTGGCGCGCGAAGCCGTGGCCTGGAAAGGGCGCGCTTTATAATTTTTGAGAGAAACGGAGAATTTTGAGCGAGAAAGAAATAAGTAGTTTCAAATAATTGTGGCGACGAATGGCGAAAGGCGCGTTTCGCTTCCCGCGCCTCACGCTCGAGGGCGCGGAAGGGCTCGGCGCGCCAGCGGTCGCGCGTGAGCGGGGAACGCGCCATGCTCCCCCGCCCTGGCGGCGCTGGGCCGGGGCGAGAAAAAAGGCCCCCAAAAATTAATTTTTGGGGGCCAAAATCAAGATAATAAACAAGGATGTAGGTTTAATCTAGTAAATTTCGCGCTCGCTGTCAAGCTTTTTTTGGGGGGTGGCGTGGAGGCGAGAGGAGTTAAATCGGAGAAGAATATTATTAGCCGTTTCGGGCCGCTTGGGAAAGCTTGCGGTGGGGCGGGAAAACGCGAGGGGCGTTAAGGAGAGCCCGCCCTGGCGCGTTAGGAGCGCGGCGGGAGGGTTCAAGAAAAAGAGAGCCGCGGCCAAGGCCGTTGGCAGAAAGCCATAGCCGCGTGGCGAGGCGGCGCGAGGAGGACAACGCTGGGATCAATTAATAGCGGGGGCAGGGAAGAGGGGGCCGTCTCCCTTTGGAAAGGGGGCTCCAAGAAAAAAAGGCCCCCAACTGAACTC
Organism: Deltaproteobacteria bacterium; assembly: GCA_031265205.1. Taxonomy (GTDB): domain Bacteria; phylum Desulfobacterota; class Desulfarculia; order Adiutricales; family Adiutricaceae; genus JAISCZ01. The sequence goes on along the minus strand of JAISCZ010000115.1, from coordinate 19,855 downwards.
AATGTTAGTCGGGGGCCAAAAAAAAATAAAGATTATCTGAGCCCAAATTACTCGCCTTCGCTCGCGTTGTCAAGATTTTTTTGGGGGAGGGGTAAGCTTTGGAGAGGCGCTTGCGGAAACGCCTTCGCGTCGCGGGCCGAGGAGATTGAGGGGGCGGGCCGGAAGATTTTCGAAGAGGCCTTGGCGGTCGCTTGGGCGCGAGGGAGCGCGCGACCGAAGGGGATGGCGCGCGAGGATCGCCCCACGAAAGCCGCTGGCGAAAACCCTTCGTCCAGGGGCCAAACCCGAGCGCGGACGGGTATAGACGGAAAGGGCGCGCGAAATAGCGAGAAACGTCCGCGCGTTGGCGAGTTTTTTAGGGTTGTGGGCCGCGAAAGCGCCGCTCGCGGAAACGGAAAAAAAGCCGCGGCCCCGCGCTCTTTGGCGAAAGGGCGCGCGCGAAAAGGCGACCGTTGGCGAGCCGAGGAGAGGCGACTTTAAAGGGAGGATGGGAGAATGGGGATTTTTAGGCGCCCCTTGCAAAGGGGTTCCAAAAAAAAGGCCCCCGCCATATCCAAGTTCAGTCGGGGGCCAAATCTATACTACAACGCGATTAAATTTACTCGTCTTCGCGCGCGCTGTCAAGATTTTTTTAAGGGAGGCGGGAACCTTTGGCGAGGCGCTTGGGGAAAACCCTTCGCGGGGCGCGCCGCGGCGATAAAGGGGACGGGACGGAAGATTTCCCCAAGGGAGGGGCGAGCGCTTGGGTCGGTCGCGCGGGAGGGAAGGAAGCGCGTCAGCGTCGTCCCCTTTGTTGGAGGGCCAGGGCCCGCGCGTTTTAAGAAGGGAGAAGTCAGAGAGGGGGAGCGCCCCCTAATAGCGCCGCCAAAGCGCGAAAAAAGGCCCCCAACTTATCCGCGGGAGAGTTTGTCGGGGGCCAGAAAATTCCAGTAAACACGCTAGAAGAGTAGGATAAGCGCCTCCAATTCCGGCGTCAAGCTTTTTTTGCGGGGAAGAAGTCCCTTCGTGGGGCGGCGAGGGGTTGGGGCCCGCGTTGGGGCAAAGGCCAGCGCGGGGTTAGGCGAGAGGCGGGGAGAAGGGCTTCGCGGCCCTATGGCGCGGCGGGGCTCGTCATGGCTCGTTGCCTCTCTCCGTGACGAGGCGGAACTCATTGGGGCTCGTCGGGGCCAGCCTCGAGGGCGGAAAAAACAGGGTGACAAAAAAACGCGGGCGCCGGAAGAAAGGTTCCGGCGCCCGCGCTTTTGGAAATGGTGGATTCTGGCGTTTTAGAAGGGGAAGCCGGAGCTGGACTCCGTAATCGTGAAGGGGGAGTCGTACTCGGAAGGCCTTTGGTTGCCAGCCTCGATATCTCCTTTGGCCAGCATATCCTGATATTTCGCCATATATTCAAAGGCGCGGGGGTGATAGCCCGAATCGGGGTAAGCCTTGACGAGGCCGCGGAAGCGGCGCATGGCCGCGGCGTACTCTTTGCGCTTAAAATAGTATTCCCCCACGTAAAACTCGTGCCCGGCCAGGCTGTTCATGGCCTCCTCGACGCGGGCTCTCGCCATGTTGGAATAGGGACTGTCGGGATAGACCTCGATCAGATAAACGAAATCGTTGATGGCGTTGGTCGTGGGGGTCTGGTCGCGGTCGATGCCGTTAACGCGCTGGAACCAGCACATGCCCTTCTGGTAGAGGGCGTAGGGGACGGCTTCGTTAAGGGGGTTGCGGCCCACGAAGGAGTCATAGGCGCCGTAGGCCTCGACGTATTTGGAATTGAGGTAATAAGCGTCCCCAAGGCGCAATTGGGCCACGGGAGCGTAAGGGCTCTGGGGATACTGATCCTTAAGCTGCTGATATAAAGTGGCGGCGTCCGCGTAATCGTCGGCGTCCAGGCGCGATTGGGCCTGGAGCGCCAAGTCGGCGTCGGCCTCGACCGCGGCTTCGTCGCTTTGGCCGCTGGAGCTTCCGAAGACGCGGGCCCAGAGATCTTTAGAGGCGGAGCAGCCGGAAAGGGAAAGGCCCGCCAGGAGAAGAAGGATTAGCCAAATAGCGCCTGTCCGGCAAACTCCGCGTTTAATCACAAGAGACTCTCCAATTCCGCTTTAAGCTCCGTCTTGTCCTTGTGGCCCACGACGCGGCCCACCTCGGCCTTCTCTTTGAAGACGATGAGGCAGGGGATCGAGCGAATCCTGAATTTGGTGGCCGCCTCGGAGTTTTCGTCAACGTTGATTTTGGCGAAACTGAGCTTGTCGGCCAGTTCCACCGAAAGCTGCTCCAAGACGGGCGCGAGGGCCTGGCAGGGGCCGCACCAAGGGGCCCAGAAATCAACGACCGTGGGACCGGAGGGTAAGGATTGGTCAAAGGTTTGGTCCGTTAAGACCAGAATATTTCCGCTCAAAGCTTTTCTCCTTAAGTTAAGGGTTTTTCTTGCCCCCCGAAGGCGCCCGTGCTATGTTTGCCGCGCGGGGCGCGCCCGCTGGGGGACCCGCGGGGTGGCCTGGGGAAATTTTTTCTGGAAGGCCCTTAGGGATGACCCGCCGCGAGACTATGAGGCTAAGTTTAGTTCCCTCTCTATTTAGAGTCAATAGAAAATGCGTAAAAGCGCGTAAACGCCTTGCGCGCCGCGGGATCTTTTTGAGAAAGGGCCCGCTGTCGCCCGGTTCGCTTTGAGACCACAAAAGCCCCTTGCGGGCAAGGAGAAGAAATTCCGTGACCGTTCTCTCCGTCGTCGTTTTTAGCGTTGCCGTTTTAATCATGCTCGTGGGCGCCTTGGGCTCGTTTATCCCCGTAATCCCCGGTTTGCCGCTGATTTGGGCGGCCTATCTGGGCTACGGCTTTTATGACCACTGGGCCTCCTATGGGGTAACGACCATGGCCGTTACCCTCGCCATTACCGTCGCCTCGGTGATCCTCGATCAGCTGGCCGGGGCGGCCGGGGCCAAGGCCTTCGGCTCGGGCAAGGCCGGGGCTATCGGCGCGGTTGTCGGCGCTATCGTGGGCTGCCTTGTCGCGGTGATTCCCGGCCTCATTATCGGGACTTTCGCGGGGGCGGCCGTTTTCGAGTTCCTTTTCGCCCGCCAGACTTTTCGCGCTTCCCTCCGGGCCGGGACCGGGGCCCTTTTGGGCTGCCTGTGCGGCTCTCTCTTTAAATTGGCGGTGAGCGTCGCCATGATCGCCACCTTCGTTTACCTCGTTTGGGCTAAATAATAAAGGGCGCGGTCCGCCTCCGGTGGCCTTGGGCGTTTCCTTGGAAAGCTCCGTCCCCGCCGGGGGGAGGGTCCCGGTGGGGACGGGGCGCGCGTGAGATAGCTTGGGCCCGCCGCCCCCCTCGCGGGGCTTTTTTTCGCGCTTTACTCTTTTATTCGGGGCGTTTTCGGGTTTTAATGGATAGAAACGCCCTCGCGAGCCTCATTTTCCTATAAAAATCCGTTTTTCGCTTTCCGTTTCCGTTACGCTACGCTTTTTGGAGAACGCTTTGTCTCAACCCTTAAATTCCCTGTGGGAACCCCCCTTTCCCTTTCCCAGCGGCGCCGCCGATCTCCCTCCCCGGGGGATTCTGGTGGCCACCCCGGCGCTTCTTAACGCGGTCAGGGACCGGGCCCCCGAAGTTTTGCGCAAGGCCGCGACTATCTTTATGCTGGGGGGCACCAGCATTATCAAAGGCCAGGATTTTTTCGTGGCGGGCCCCGTTTTGGGCGCTCCCATGGCGGTGATGGCCCTGGAGGTGCTCGTGGGCGGGGGCGCCCAAAAGATTCTTTTCGCGGGCTTTGGCGGCTCTCTTTCGCCCGAGCTGGAGCCCGGCGATTTTCTGGCGCCGGGGAGCGCCATCGCGGGCGAGGGGACCTCGGCCCATTACGAGGGCGGGCGCCTCGCGCCGGACCCTGAACTCTTGAAGAGCGTGGAAAAGGCCCTCCTCCGCCGCGAACTCCTGCGTGGCGGGCCTATTTGGTCCACCGACGGGCCGCTGCGGGAGACCGCGGAGCGCCGCGCGGCTTACCGCGCCCTAGGGGCCGTGGCCGTGGACATGGAGGTTTCCGCGCTCTTCGCGGCGGCCTCTTTCCGCGAAGTCGCCCTCGCGGCCCTTATTCTGCTCACGGATTCCTTCGGGCAGGGCCCATGGCGGGAAGGCTTCAAGCTCCCCAAATTTAAAAAGAACCTCTCCCTGTGCGGGGAAATCGCCTGGGAGGCTCTCCAGGGCTAGGGAAACGCGCGACCGCGGGCGGGAGCGACTATCCCCCGGAGGCGGCGGGAGTCCCCGCCCCGCGGCGCCTTTAACGGATCGCGCGGCTGTCGTCTAAGAGCGCGCGGCAATCTTTGAAGAGCGCGCGGTCGCCTTTAGATATTGAAATGGCCGTCGAGATCGATGATAAGCTCGACCTCGCCCCGGTGGAGACGCGCGCGGGTAGCGATTTCCTCGACGGATTGGCCTTCCTTGGCGAGTTTGAGGACCAAAGCGCGCACTTCGATCTCGGCGGGATTGGCTTTCGCGGCGCTTTGGGCCTGGGCCTGGGCGAGGCGGATCTCTTCTTTGTCGCGCTCCTCCAATTTTCGCAGGGCCTGGGCCATGGCGGCCTCGGTCGCGGCGAGGAGGGCGCGGTAGTCGCGGACGCGACCGTCGAGCTTGATAATGAGATCTTCGGAGAGTTTTTTCTTTTCGGCGAGATTTTGGGAAAAAGCTTGGGCGATCTTCGCGGACTCGCTCAGAAAGCGCTCAATGGTGGCTCGCAGTTCCGATGGCATGGCGGCGGGATCGGCCGCGGCGGGCGGTTTTTGCCTCGTCCGCCAGAGAACCCAGAAAAGCGTCGCTAAAAGCGCCACCTCCACGACGCTCTGAATGAAGATGGCTTCTTTGATGGGAAAATCCAAAGTTTTTTAACTCCTGGGGGAGGGAAAAGGAAGCGCGAAGGCCCCTAAACGAAAAAACTGGGCCGAAACCCAGATTTTAGCCGTTTCGCGGCGTTAACGCCAAAGGGGTTCTTTTCCGCCCGCCAAAGTTTTCCCCTCAAAATTAGACGATTCTGTCGATCACGGCCTCGGGGGGCGCGAGGTAGGGGTCGGGAGCGGCTTTGCTTTTCTTTCTAAGTTGGAAAGTGGGAGAGTATTTTGGGCCCCGTCTTTCCCCGGTATCGGGGCGAACGGGGTTTACGGCGACGCTCTCGCGAAGCTCGGCGACGATTTCCACGACATCCCGGTGGTATTCTTGGGCTTTCAGCTCCCTTTCCACGCGCTGGACCTCCTCGGCCGCTTGGAAATGAGCCGCCGCTAGCCCGTTGGTCGCGGGAAGCTGGAGAATATACTGGTTGACGTGGTGCAGGGAAACGGTCATCGCGGCGTTAATTCCTCTAAAAGGAGAGGCTTAAATAAGGAAGTCTTAGGAGAGATTCCAAGACGCTTAAAAAAAGCTCAAGACGAACCTCAAGTAAGCGTAGCATTTAACTCGCGATAAGTGAAGAATAATCGCCAAGCCCGCCGGGGCCTTGGCGGCGGCTCCCGGGGCTCTTGGGGCCAAAGGCGCCAAGGATAAAGCGCCAAGGCAAGCCGCCTTGGGCTCTTCAAGTCTCGCGCCCTCGGAATCTTGGCCTCTGGAGCCTTGGGGCTGGAGCCCCCTTTCGAGCCTTGAGCGCGACGCTCGCCACGGTCGCCACGGTCGGCCCGACCGGCATGGTCGGCTTGGGCCCTCTTGGCCTCTCTGACCAACTTGGCCGCCGCGCCGCTTTGGTCTATTTGTCGCGTTGTCTCCTTGGCCGTTCCGCCAATGGGGCCCACGGCGCGTTTGAGGGAGAGCGCCTTCCAAGCGAGCGTCCCCGCGAAAAGCGGAGGCTTGAGGTCGCGCTCGGTCCGCTGGGCGCGACCTGGGAATTGTTTCTGTCGCGCGCGGTTTTTAGAGCGCGGGGCGCGGGTCGGCCCCGCCGCGGGGAGTTCGCCCTTTTCCCCCAAGCTTTTCCCGCGGGGGGGCCTTTCCCCGCGCCTCGCGCGCGCGGAGTTTTTTATGGAGCGGGGGGACTCATCCGCGCGATCGCCGGGAGCGGCCTTGACCGCCGCCAGGGTCCAAGGCGCGCGAGGGTTTCCCGGAACTTTCCCCAGACATGGTGGCATAAAAAGCTTTCGCCGGCGTTGTCCTCCATCTCCTGGAAGAGGGACCAGGGGGCGGCGAAGGAGAGCGGGTCGCGGCCCAGAAACTTACGCGGATAGGCGCGGACGGCGATATCCGCGAGACCTATGATGGCCTTGGGGATCTCTTCTTGGGCCTGGGCCAAGGGGAGGGCCGCGACGGAGCGGCGGCCGGAGTCCGTGGGGCGCGGGACGCTCGCGGAGCTGGGCCGCGCGTGATTCGCGAGGTTGACGAAGGCCGCGAGCTGGAGGGCGTCCGCCAGCGCCACGGACGCCATGGGGGGATCCTCGCGGTCCTTTTCGTTTAAAGGGGAGAAGACCGTGACCGGCCCTTCGGCGCGGGGCGGGGCCGTCCCGTGGAAGGAAGCGGCGACCAGGTCCGGGCTTTTTTGTAGCCTTTTCGCGTAAAAATTCCTCCTCCATTTCCGGCGTGGCGCCCGCCGCGCGGAAGGTCGCCGCGGCGGCCCGGCCTTTCTCAGAATCTTGGTCGCCGCGCGCGAGAAAATTGACGTAGCCCTGATAGCCACCGGGAAAGGGGGCGGGCTCGGGCGGGGTTAAGCCCATTTTCGCGGCGCGCCCGGACAGAGACGGGTCTCCGCGCTGAAGGCCACGGTTTGGCCATTGAAGGCTTCTTTTCTCAAGAACATGGCCGCGGCCCCAGTGGGCGGCGGGGCTTTTCTTGGGGCGCTAGGCCCTGGCCTCCGGCGGGATTTCCGGGGCGTGGCGGGGCCCGATTGGAGGGTGTTTGAGGCGGAGGAACGAGGCGATAGCTGATTTAAAAGGGGTGGGGGAACTCACGAAAGCCTCCTCGCGCGCCGGTGGGCGCGGGGGTTTTAAGGAAAAGGGGCGCGTCCCCCTGGGTCTGGAGACGTGAAAGGGAAAAAGCTTGAGGCGGGACTTCCGCGTGATTTTGGCTAACTGAAGATAATACTTGATGAGAGCGCAAAAAGTCCCGGAAATTAAATTCGGTCAGCCGCTAATGCTAAATGAGGATAATTAATTAGACAAATAGCTATATTCGGTATTGTTTTGCGTCCGGTTGCCGTTCTTAAAGGTTTTTGCGCTTTCATCATTTTATGAATTCCGCCATATTTTGATGTATAATTCCAATTGTCTCTCAATTTGTTTTTCTGACGCTATTTTACCGCTCCGAGGGCGCTTTTCCAGGATCGTCATCTCTAGAAACGCTATTTTTATGGATACCCCACAAAAACTCTCATTGGGACACGCTACTTTTGAGAAAATTCGCGAGCAAAACCGTATTTTCGCTGACAAGACGCGCCTTATCTATGAACTGATTACGGATGAAGCTCCTTTTTTCCTCTCTAGGCCCCGTCGTTTCGGAAAAACTCTTTTAGTGAGCGTTTTAAAAAAAATTTTCCAAGGACGCAAAGATTTATTTCAAGGGCTTTGGATTTACGAGAATACAGATTATAGCTGGGAGCCCAGTCCGGTTATTCAGTTAAGTTTATCCTCGGCTAAATGCCAAAGCCGGGAAATGTTAGCTGATAGCCTTAATTATAGATTGGATATAGTCGCTGACGAAGAAAATATCCAGCTTAAAGCGGGCGCGCCATCGGATCGTTTTCTGGCGCTTATTACAAAATTAAAAAATAAGTATGGCAAACGAGTGGTTATTCTCATAGACGAGTATGACGCTCCAATCCTTAAAAATATCGAAAAAAAGAAACTCGCCGAAGCTACTCGCGGGGAACTCAGAGATTTCTATGGCGCGCTCAAAGACTGTGAGGATGAGCGCGGTTTTGTCTTCATCACTGGCGTGAGCAAATTTGCCAAAACTTCTCTATTTTCTGGAGTCAACAACCTTACGGATATTACGCTCGAAAAACAATTCACGAATATTTTAGGATTTACTATTGAAGAATTTGACCATTTATTTAAAGAACATATGGAAGCAATTTTAAATGAATTTATGTCCAAAAAAGGCTTTGAAAATATCAAAAACGTCACCGATTTAAAAAGTCAAATTATGGGGTGGTACGATGGCTATTCTTGGGACGGGGAAAGCTCCGTGCTAAACCCCTGGGCGGTATTAACATTTTTTCGCAAAAAAAAATTTGGTAACTTCTGGCTCGATACCGGCCACCCTGGCTTTCTCGAAAAAATGATTAAAAAAGGCAAAATAACAATTGCCGATATGTTTAACAATAATTTTTTCACTGAGAGCATGAACGTCATAGACATTGGCGATAAATTAAACCTTAAAGCCTTATTATTCCAGACTGGATACCTTACGGTCGATCGGATCGAGTCCACCAGCGAGGGCGAAAGTTATTTCCTTAACTTTCCTAACTTAGAGGTAAAAGCGTCCATAGCCCAACTGTCTTTGTCTCTCAAGTCACCTATTAAGAAACCTTTACTTCTAGTGACACAGGGAAGAGCTATCTTAGAAACGTTGATTAATAGGGACTCAACTGGGTTTAAGTTAGCTTTCGAAAGCTTTATCAGCAATTTGTCGCACCGCGTTTTTACATACAACGAAAGTTTTTATTCTATGATGTTAACTTTGGCCATAGCGTTTTCCGGCCAACTTTGCGAACCCCAAAATGAAGTTGAGGGGGGCGTAATGGACTTACATTTTAGATCGCGTTATGGCGATGATTTTGTCATTGAAATTAAATATGTTCCTTTACCGTCCATTGAAGACAATAGCTACGAATCCAAAAAACAGGAATCTATGGAAGCCGCGCGAGATAAAGCTTTTGAGCAAATCGAACGAAAGAGATATTACTTCTGTTTTCAGGGTGGCGGCAATAAAATCTACAAAACGGCTCTAATTTTTGGCGGCCGCTCTGAAATCCTCGTCGATTTCCAAGAAGCGCGCAATTGGAAGTTGGAGTGGGACGAAAATCTTAGCGCGTACGCGGTTAAAGAAACTTAAAGCGACGATGAGTAATTTTCGCTCTTGTAGAATTGTTCGCTATTGCGCCTTTCGGCGACTTGGGACCAGTGTGGGTAAGGGCTAGTTCAATATTTTACTTTACATTAACAATAAAAACTTGTAACCATTCAGGTTCATTTTTATAATTTAGAGTTAACAAAAAGACACGCTAATTAGGCCTAAGAGGGGGGCTTCAAGCGCCCCAGATAATTGGGGGCCAGTTGGCGCGGATACAATCCGCGCCTCTTTTGTGCGCCCGGCATGGGCAGTGACTAGGAGGCGAAAGTCCTCTACAGACTTGGCAGTGGGAACTGTTAGCCAATAGCAAGGGGAAGGCCGCGAGGCCCATCTGAAAGAAGCTGGAGGCAAACCCTCGGCCCGACGAACAGAAATCTCATTAGGCGTTTTCGAGCGGACGAGCTTGCGAAACAAAGCGAAGTCCAACGCTGTCTGAGCGCGGAGGCGTAAATGAGGCGGGTAGGTGAGGGGAAAGTCACTGTTCTTACCCGGGGAGATCTCTTGATGGCCATTCGGAACATCCGGCTTAACTGAAGCTAGCCTCGGGTCCGGTGGCAGGCGCGGCGGCAACGACGCGCTGAGTCAAGAGAAGTCAGCAGAGGCCATAGTACCGCGGGAAACCTCGGGAAGGGCCGAACATCAACGGTTCAATTTCACTACGGAGTCAACACTACGCGACGAAAGCAGAATACCGCGGCGAATCTTCAGCGCGATTTCATCGCTTAAAATCTGGGGACTTTGGCAAGGCATGGATAAGGACAGGTTTATGACGGGACGCCAATCCGTGAAATCGTACGCCGGCGTCGCTTTCTGGCCAATCCATAAATTTTTAAAAAGATTAGAGGGCGCGTCTTCTGGCGTGGCTGGCTCCCGAAAAAGCGCGTCAAAAGTGTTTAAGAGGAGCGATCTGCCGAACTTTCTGGGTCTGGATAAAAAATAGGCGCCGCCTTTCGTGGCTAATTGGTATACGCTCTCCGTCTTGTCGGCGTAAACAAAATCGCCCTTGACGATATTCCTAAAAGACTGAAAATTTGACTGTATATTTTTCACTACTGTTCTCTACTTTTCAACTAAGGCCCAAGCTTAACGAAAATCTCCGCGGCCACGATAATTCATACGCCGTTTAAATCTTTCTTGTCAAGCATTGGAGGGTTGGAGTCCGGGGGTAGAGGAAACCCAAGGGCGCCACATTAGCGTCCCACTCCGCCGCCGACCGCGGCGCGGCGCGCGAGCCACCATCCGAGCGCGCCCAAGGTTTTCGGAAGATAATATTCAAACGGCGAGCGCGCGGCTCCGTCCCGTCAATAAACGAAGGGCGGCTGCAAGCCTTTCTGGGGCCACTTTCTGGGGCCAGATGACGCGGGCCCGCTCCCAGGCTTCCTTTTGCTTGAACGGGCGGTTGTAGCCGATATTCAGGCGCCTTAAGATAAAAGAAACGCTGGTCTCCCCCGCGCCGCGGACCGCCATCCGCGGGCTTCTCGAACTTTTCGTCCTAAAAAGCTTCTTCGCCGTCCCCTTAGAAATTCTCGGCGAGAGGCAATCCCAAGGTCTCCTCCTTCTTTCCGCGGTGGGAAGCTTTCGTCCTCTTGGCGCGCCAAAGGGAACGGCGAAGACGCCCCAAATTTTCCGGAGAGCGCCGCGAGTTATCTCGCTCCCCAAAAAAGCGCGCGAAAGCCAAGGGCGCCCGAAGGATATGAGCCCCGCCCCCCAAGCTCGCGCGCGAAAGCGGGCCATGAAATCCCCGCCGCCCCCGCGAAAGGCCGCGAGGCGCGCCTCAAAGGGTATTTCGCGCCACGTCAGGGAAAAAGGCTGAGGGTCCCCGGCGATCGGAGAGGAGTTGTAGGGGGGGCTACGCGGTAATTAATTAAGCAGTTAATTAATTAAGCGGTTAATTAATTTTTTCCGCATGGCAAAGGCGTGCCCGGGCGCGCTTTTCCGGGGAAGGGCGGGGAAAAGCGGCGGCTGGAGGCCTAGGCGGGCGTAATTAATTAACGGTTAAAAATATTTAAGCCGCGAAGGCGCGTTACGCCTATAAACTATAAATAAGACGCTCGGGCGCGCTCTTTGAGGGCGCCTTCGCGCGAAACCGGGGGGCGGCGTTCTCCCGGCGCTCCTTGGGGGAGGCGCGCCATGGCGGGGGCGGCGGGGAGCTAGCGGGCCTTGGGGGGGGAGAGCGGGTCTTCCGCGCTTTCCTCTGGGTTCGGGGGGAGGGGCCGCGCCAAGACGCGCGTGACGGTGGGGCCGTCGGCGTTGACGACGGTGAATTTGGCGCCGAAGCCCACCCATTCGTCGCCGGGTTGGGGCTTATCGGAAAATTTACCGGCCAAAACGGCCGCCAGGGCGCGGTATTTTCCCACGGACTGGGCGCCGAGGCGCAGAGGGGCCTGCTGGGAAAGCTCGTCGAGGGAAACGGTCGTGAAGACGAGGAAGGAGCCGTCGGGCTGGGGCAGAATAGCGTCCTCTTCCCGGTCGAACTCGTCCTGGATGTCGCCCACGATGGCCTCCAAAACGTCCTCCATGGTGATGAGGCCCTGGAAACTGCCGTACTCGTCCCAGACGAGGCCCAGCTTGGTTTTTTCCTGGCGCATCATTTCCAGGATGCTGTCCGTGGGGAGGCTCTCGTAGATATAGAGGGCGGGGCGCGTAAAGGCCCTCAGATCGGGGTTGTCGGGGTATTTCAGGAGATCTTTGGCGTGGATAAAACCGATAAGGTTGTCTTTTTCCCCCTCGAAGACGGGGAAGCGGGTATGCCCCAGGGCGATGGTCAGTTCCACGGCCTCCCGGGGGGCGAGGTCCACGCTCACCGTGGCCACCTTGGTGCGGTGGACCATGATGTCGCGGGCCGTGCGCATGTCCATGTTGAAGATGTTGTTGAGGAGCCTCTCCTCCATGGCGTCCAGCTGGCCCTTGGTCCGGCTCTCGGCGATGAGGAGCTTGAGTTCCTCGGTGGAGTGGGGCGGGGCGGGCTTGAGGCTTCCGGCCCCGATGGCGCGTAGGATGAGCTGGGCCGAGGAGTTGAGGAGGACGACGAAGGGCCGGAAGATGGCGTGGCTCGCCCGCATGGGGAAGGCCAAAAAAAGGACCGTGGCCTCGGAGGCCCGGATGGAAAGATTTTTGGGGGCGAGCTCCCCGAAGGTCACGTGGACGAAGGTGATGATGGTAAAGCCCACGATGATGGAAAAACTGTGGACGAGGGTGGGGCTCGCGATTCCCATGTACAGAAAGAGGGGCCGGAGCAGGCTCGCCACGGCGGGCTCCCCGAGCCACCCCAACCCAAGGCTTGAGAGGGTGATGCCGAGCTGGCAGACGGAGAGGTAGTCCTCCAGGCGCCGGATCCCGAAGAGGGCGGCCTTGGCCCGAGCCGAGCCACCTTCGGCCAAAAGGGCGATCCGGGTCTCCCGGGCGCGGACAAAGCCGAACTCCGCGGCGACGAACATGGCGTTAAGCAGCACCAGGAGCGCGGCGGATCCCAGTTTGAGGAATATTTCCAACATTTTGGGCCGAGAAAGCGGTCTCCTTCAGGAGGGCGGCGGGCGCGCGCTCCCCGCCGGCCCCAAGGGCCCCCGGGCGGCTCCCAGAGGGGCGGCGGGAAAAATTAAAATCGCCTAAAAAGCGTCTCTTTTATTAAAAACATTATATGCTATAATTTTCGCCAAAGGAAATAACCTTCCCGAGGGAGAGCCCTCTCTCCCCCCGGCGAAAGGCGCTTCCTAGCCCTTGAAAGCGAGCAAGACTTATGACGGAAACTTTGGCGGAAAGCTTGAGGAAGGGTCTTGTCGGCGATCCCTTCGCGGTCTTGGGGGCCAGGCCCCATTTGGTGGGGGGCAAACCCTGCGTTCTTTTCCGGGCCTTTCTGCCGGGGGCCGAGCGGGCGCGCGCCCTGCTCCCCGAGGGCCCCTTGGAGCTTGCCCCCGTCATGGTTCCCACCGTCGCCGCGGGCGAGGTGAGCCTCCTCAAGAAAGGCGCGGCCCCTCCGCCCCAGGAGACGGCGAGCGGCCTTTTTGAGGGGATCCGTTTCGGGGACCACGACTACAAGCCCTACCGCCTGGAGGTGGAGTTTCCCCAGGGCGCCCGCTCCCGCTTTTACGACGCCTACTCCTTCCAGCCCGTTTTGGGGGAGATGGACCTCTTCCTCTGGAACGAGGGGAACCATTACCGGATTTACGATAAATTGGGGGCGCGCCCCATGGAGAGCGAGGGGGTCCACGGGGCCCTCTTCGCCGTCTGGGCCCCTTCGGCGCGCAAGGTCGCCCTGGTGGGGGACCGCAACTTTTGGGACGGACGCAGGCTCCAGATGCGTCCCCGGGGCTCCTCGGGGGTCTGGGAAATCTTCGCGCCCCACTTCGTCCCGGGGGATCTCTATAAATTTGAGATAACCACCCAGGAGGGGCGGGTTTTAATCAAAGCGGATCCCATGGGCTACCTGATGGAAAAAAGGCCCAAGACGGCTTCGGTCGTCTACGATTTAGGCCGCTACGGATGGGGCGACCGGACCTGGTTGGACGCGAGGGAGCGCGCGAACTTCCTCAAAGCGCCCATGAGCGTCTACGAAATCCATCTGGGCTCCTGGAGGCGAAGGAGCGACGGCGCTTGGAAAAACTACCGGGAAATAGCCGACGAGCTGGTTCCGTACCTTTTAGAGATGGGCTTCAATTGGCTGGAGCTGATGCCCCTGGCCGAGCATCCTTTCGACGCTTCCTGGGGCTATCAGGTGACCGGTTACTACGCCGTCACGTCCCGCTTCGGGGAGCCCGACGATTTTAGGTACTTGGTGGACAAATGCCACCAGGCGGGCGTCGGCGTAATTATGGATTGGGTCCCGGCCCATTTCCCGCGCGACTCTTTCGCCCTGGAGTTCTTTGACGGCACCCACCTCTACGAGCACGCCGACCCCAGGCAGGGGGCCCAGGCGGACTGGGGCACTTTGGTCTTCAATTACGGGCGCAACGAGGTCAAGAATTTTCTGGTCGCCAACGCCCTTTTCTGGGTGGATCAGTATCATATCGACGCCTTAAGGGTCGACGCCGTCGCTTCCATGCTTTATTTGGACTACTCCCGCAAGGAAGGCGAGTGGGTGCCCAACCGCTACGGGGGCCGGGAAAACCTGGAGGCCTTGGAACTCTTCAAGACCCTCAACACCAAGCTCTATGAGCTGTTCCCCGGGGCCATGACCATCGCCGAGGAGTCCACGGCCTTTCCCGCCATTACCCGGCCCGTGCACCTGGGGGGCCTCGGGTTCATGTTCAAGTGGAACATGGGCTGGATGCACGACATGCTGGACTTCATGTCCAAGGACCCCATCTACCGCCGTTACAACATGGAACGGCTCACCTTCGCCCTCCTTTACGCCTTCCACGAAAATTTCATTCTGCCCCTGTCCCACGACGAGGTGGTGTACGGCAAAAAATCCCTCTGGGACAAAATGCCCGGGGACTACTGGCGCAAATGCGCCAACCTGCGCTTGCTCCTGGGCTATATGTTCGCGGAGCCCGGCAAGAAACTCCTCTTCATGGGCGGGGAGTTCGGGCAGATGTTCGAGTGGGACCACAACTCCCAGCTCGCCTGGCATCTTTTGGACAATCCCTTTCACGCCAAACTGCGGCAATTCACGAAGGACCTCAACAGGCTTTACCTCAGCGAGCCGGCTCTCCACGAGCTCGATTACGATTGGCGGGGTTTTGAGTGGGTGGACTTTCGGGACGCGGACTCATCGGTCGCGAGTTTTATCAGGCGGGGCTCGGATCCGCGCGAGGCGGTTTTCTTCGCCTTCAACTTCACCCCGATCGTCCGGCGCGACTACCGTTTGGGCGCGCCTTTCCCCGGATATTGGCGGGAGCTTCTAAACTCCGACTCCGAAATCTACGGGGGCGCCAACGTGGGGCTGGGAGGCGGCGTGCGCGCCGATCCCATTCCCGCCCACGGCCAGAATCAAAGCGTTTCCCTAACCCTCCCGCCCTTGGGTTTTATCGCTTTGAAGCCGAGCTGAGGAGACTTTCCCGATGGCGTATCAGGTCATTCGCAACACTTTAATCTATTTCAGCCCCACGGGAACGACCCGGACCATCGCCAAGAGCGTCGCCCAGGGCGTGGCCATCAACCCCCGCGAGTTTGATCTGACCCTCCCCTTAGAGCGCGAGAAAAAGATATATTTGGAAGAAGCCGAGTTTTTGCTCCTGGCCTTTCCCGTTCACGGGGGGCGCCTGCCCCCCATGGCCCGGGAGGTCGTCGGGGCCCTTCCCCGGGGCCGCCGGCCCGTGGCCGCCGTGGTGGTGTTCGGCAACGTCGGTTACGGCGACGCCCTTTTGGAACTCTATGACCTCTGCCTGAGCCGCGACTTTGAGGTCAAGGCGGCGGGGGCTTTCGTGGGCGAGCACTCCTATTCCCACGTCCTGGGGGAAAACCGCCCCAACGAGGCCGACCGGGAGCTCGCCCGGGTCTTTGGGGTGGGCATCCGCCAGTCGCTCTTTTGCAGTTGGAACATCGGCCGGGAGGCGGTCTCCCGCGACGCTTTGAGCCCTTATCGGCCTTATCCCAATAAGATCAAGCTCAACTTTATGATCCGTCCCCGCTCCTGCGAGGTCTGCCGGATCTGCGTCCACAGTTGCCCCGTGGGGGCCTTCGTGGGGGGAGATCCCAAGAAAATCGATTTTGAAAAGTGCATCGGCTGCGCGGCCTGCGTGAAGCTCTGCCCCAACAAGGCCCGCAAGTTCGTGGATGACGATTTCTTGGACGATATCGCCCTCATGGCGGCTAACCACAACGAGGCCAAAAATCCGGTGACCTTTTTGCCGCCTAACCTCCCGGAATATTTTAGCTAAGGCGGCGTCGGAGGGTTTTCTCCTTAAAAGCCCCCGCTTCCTGCCTTTGGCGCGCGGGAGACTCGCGCGCCGCCTCCGGCGCCTCGCCCTTCTTTCCGGGCGCCGCTCGCCGTCCCTTTCAAGGCGAAGAGGCTATGGCGCGGAAGGCGCGCTGGCGTGGCCGCCACGCGCGGGGGCGTGGAGGCTTTGGCGCGCCCACGCTCGCGTCCGCGCGCGGAGGGAGTGGCGCTCCCGCGCTCCCCGGTCAGCGAGCCCCAAAGCGTCAGGCCCAACTCCTCTCGTTCTCAAAGCGGCCGCCGCCTGGCTAACGCTCTTGCGTAGCCTCGCCAAGCCGCGCCCGTGGCCCCGCCAAGCCATCCGCCTGACGCTCTCCGAGGATGGCCTCACGCCCCCATAGGCGCGGCGATCGCTTCCAAGCCACCTTGGACAAAACTCGCTTTTCAACCCGGCCAAGGCTCGCCCCCGAGGACGCTTGACGCTCAAGCCCCAAGGAGCGCCGCGGACCGTTCCCGCGCTGGCGGAGCCGCCGCGCGCGGAAAGCGGGGAAATCGCGCGCGTTTCCCGCGCCATTTCTCCGTAAAAAAAAATTTGCTTTTTTAGGGTTATAAATTATAATTGGTTCATATCCTGTTTAAGTAAGGACGCGCCCCTGGGCTTTTGCCCTCGCGAAAAGGAGCCATTGGAGCTATAACCTTTGGCGTTAGCGGTCAAAGTGACGCTCCAGGCGCGCGGTCTTATCGTCAGGAACGCCGCGTTATGTAATTTTATATTTACAATGGGAGGGCCTATAAGCCTCCCACCAATCGCTCTTTCGCCGGCTTATGGAGAAAAAATTGAAAATGTCCTCCGACCCTCCACGTCGCGATCAGGAAGATCCCGGGCGAGACCAGCGCCCCCATAATAACGGCTTTAAGCCTGATGTCGGGCGGCCCCGACCCATTGCCGGCGACGGGGAAAAGGCTTCCGCTCCCACGGCGCCGACCGCGCCGAGAGTTCCCGGCGCGCCTAAGGCGCCATCCCCGCCAAGAGATCCCCCGCCCTTCGTCGCCAAGCCGCGCCCTCGCGGCGGAAAGAGAAAATTTCGCAAATGGGCCAGAGCGCGCCAAGAGCGCGGAGCCGCGCCCGCCGCGCCCTCCGCGAACGCGGCGCCCGCCGCGCGCCCGAGGACGCCCCAGGAGAAACGCCCGTGGTCGAAGGCCGACCGGAAGGCCTACCACGAAGAGTGCGTTCGCAACGCGGCCAAATACACCTATTCGATCCGGGTGAAAAAGCACGCCCAGAAACCGTCCGGGCAAAGGTTCTATTTCTACGAGAGGCCCTCCAAAACGATCCGCACGATCATCGCCCACTCGCACCCGGAATTGTTGGAGAAGGCGAAGGAGCTCCAGGAATGGGTGAGGATTAACGATCCCGAGGAATACGCGCGGGTGGAGTCCAAAACCCCGGCGGCCTTAGACGCCTTGTACCGGAAGAGCGACCCTGACTTAACTCACAAAGATTCCAGCTATTATTACAATGTCCTGAAAAACTGGGGTTTCCCCCGCGCAAAGGCCGAAGCGGCCCAAGTCGTCAAGAGCTACCTGCGCTTTAAGTATCTCTTCGCCGATTTTCCCATCGAGTCCATGAGCGACGACATGGTGGCGGCGAACTTGCGCTTGCTTTTTTTGGCTTTTCGGGACTACATCGTCCCGATCGATTACGCGAAATTTCGCGAATTCATCCGCGATCGCGTGTGCGAGGGGATTTCGGAAGGGGGTTTGGAGCGGGTGATGAAGATCCTCCGGGAATACGGCTTTTTTTCCATGGAGCGCGGGAACGTGACCGTCTGCAAGGAATACCACTGAGCGACGCGCGGCGTGGCCACGCTCCAGCCTCGACGCGGCGTTTTTCCCTCCGGCCCTTCCGGCTCTCTCCCTAAGGGGGCCATCCGGTCGGAGGGGGCGGGCGTCGCGCCTATTTTAAGGCGAGGTAGTGGCGGGGGTTGGAATTGACGCGGAGGGCGGCGTCCTCGTCCGCGGGGGTAACGAGGGTCGGGTCGTCGAAGCGGTAGAGGACGAGCGCGCCCTGGCTTTGCAGCTCCAGGAGCCAGTGGTCCAATGAGGCCCGGGCGAGCCTGGGGTAGGCCTGGCGCAGGGTCGCGAGCCTAATTCCCCCGCCGTCCATGCGTTTCTCCAGGGGAAAGGCTCGCGCGAGAGACAAGAGAGTTCGCGCGTCCTTGGGCTCGTCTCCATCCGGCGGGGGAGGCGGGACTGGGAAAGGTGGGACAGGGGGCGGCGGGCCGAAGACCCGCGAGATGGGGACGCGCTCTTGAAGCATATACTGGCTGAGGAGCGCGAGGACGCGGCCCATAATGGCGCCCACCGCGGGGGAGCGGGTCTCGATGGGCGCGGACATGTTCTCTTCCAGGTACCGCCAGCCCTTGTCCGTGAGCTTGACCCAGGTCTTGGGCCGCCCCGCGCTCTTGCCGTCGCGGACTTCTTTTTCTTGGCTTTCCGCGATGAGCCCAAGGCGTTTGAGGGAATCGCGGTTTTGCTTGGAATAGCGGGGGGAGACGAGCTTGAGGAGAAATTCTCCCTCTCCCCGGGAAAGCAGATCCCAGAGAAGCAGCAGTTCTACGCTTTTCAGATTTTGGTCCATTGGGAGAAGCCGTCCTTGTGGCTCATGGCGATTTTGAGGCGCGGCGCCTTTAGTCTCCCGCGGGGGTGGCGGGGCGGGAGGCGCGCGCGAGCGCGAGAATTTCCGTTTCGTTGGGGGGAGTGGGGGGGTGACTCGAAAGGCAGAAAGGCGCGCGGATTTTACGGGGATCGCGGAAGCCCGCCATGGAGGTTTTAAGAAAAAACTCGCCGGCGCCAAGGCGCGGCAAATCCGCGTTGGGGCTTTGCAGGATGGCGCGGGCCGTGCTGATGGCGTTGGGGGCGGAGAGTTTGCCGACAAAGAGAACGTCGCAGTTGTTGATCACTCTGTTATCCACCGATGTCACGTCCTGGGAGGCGACAATGAGGCCGTAGCCGTATTTCCGGGCCATGGTCGCCAGGCGGATGATAACTTCCTTGGAGGGCGTGGAGCGGACGGAGGGCGCTAGTTCTTTGGCCTCGTCGATGACGATGAGCCCGTTTAAGTATTTCGGGTTATGATTTTTCATGAAGGAGAAAACGGAGTTTAAGATGGATCGCGCCGCGATTTGCTGCCTTAAGGGGCTCTCAATCGTGGAAAGGCTGATAACCGAGACGCGCGTTTTGCCGCTGGGGGAGAGAAAAAGCTCTTCCACCCTATTGAATTTCGCGTCGCGGAGGCTTTGGTCGCGAAACGCCGCCAATTCCAGGTCGCTCGCGACTTTGCGGGCGCCCTCAAAAAGTTCCTGGGGGTAATCGCCCTCATCGGAGGCGGCTAAAATCTTAAGTCTCCGGATGAGTCCCGGAACGGTTATCTCGCCGTCCCCATGGGCCATCGCGCGGAGGGCCACGGCCAGCGCGGCGGATTTTTCCTGCTTGAATTTGGCGACGCCCATCGCCGCGCGCAGATTGTCGCTGGCGAAAGCGATTTGGTTTTCTAAATCCAGAAAGTCTTCCGGATCGCCATTTTCCCCCGCGCTTTCCCTTAAGTCGGGAATAAGCGGGAAAGAGAAGGGGTTGCCGTTGGAGCGCCCGGGGGTCCAGACGACGACTTCGGTCGCGGCTAAATATTTCTGGGCTTTGGCGCGGTCTCCCTCCAGCCATTGGGGCGGCTCCGCGGCCCAAGCCTGGCCCAGCTGGGTGAGATCCCCCGCGCAGTCGAATACCAGGGACGGCGCGCCGGCGAGGGCGGCCTCTTCCACTATTCTGCGGAGCAAGACGGTTTTTCCCGACCCGGAGCCGCCCAAAATGGCCACGTGCTTGCGGATATTCTCGTAATAAAGCCCCACTTCCTCGTCCAGGGACCCGTCAAAAAGCGTTCTATGGCCGACGAAAAGGGTCTTTTTCGAGTCGTCGCTCCCGTCGTCATCGCCGCGCGGCGTGGGGGGAGTCGGCCGCGGAGGGGTGAT
>JAISCZ010000085.1 GCA_031265205.1 Deltaproteobacteria bacterium | reverse complement strand
ATCATAACAAAGGCCATATCGCCATGTCAAGGCTTTTTTATAAAAAATGTTATGGGTACAATATTTTTTAAAAAACTAGCAATTACAGGTACTTAGCCTCAAAACTGAGGTAAGTTCAGTCTAACGAGTCGCCCGTCCGCGAACGCCCCTTCGCGGGCCGACTTTTCGCTTTTTTTCCGCGCGAGGCTTCGCGCGCGCTCCGTTTCCCCAAAGGAAAAGGCGAAAGGCTAAGGGCCGCGTTAAGACGGAAGCGCTCCCGACGCGCCTTAAAGCGAATAGATTGAAGCGAAGGAAAAAAATCGCCCTCGGATAAGCGCCGTCCCCAGACGCGCGCTTTCAGCGAGAGCCATGTCCAAGATAAGCCCTGTCCGCTCAAAGCGAAAAAAGCGCTTGTCTTAAAACCCGCGAAAATTCCCCCGCGCGCTTTCCATCGCCGCCGCGAAAGCGCGCGTTCCTTTTGGCGCGCCTTCCCTCGTCGCTTTCCCTTGAATCTTTTTCGCGCGCGCGAAGGCGCTCGAAGCGTTCCAAGCGCCACAAGCGGAGTATTTATATTAAGGGCCGCGCGCGATCAAGGCTAACGGAAAAAAAAACCGCGCGTTCCCCTCGTTTTGTTCATTCCTCCGAACTCCCGGAAAAGATAAGTCGCGTTTATTTCCCAATTTCGCGCGCGCGGACTAAAAAACCCGCCCGCCCCTGAGGGAAAGCCTTGGCCGCCGCCTTAAGTCGTTTTCCCCAAAATGAGCGCGCCCTTCCGCCAATGGAAAGATCGCCGGAGCGCGGGCGGCGGAAAGATACCCCGCGCGATCCCCCGGGCGTTGGCGCGCTCGCCTCCCCGCGGCTTATGGCGCGCGCGAGCCAATTGGGGGAGCCGCGCGCCCTTAAAGCGCCCAACGAGGCGCCGCGCGTTTACCGCGCGCCTGGCGCGCGTCTTAAAGACGAGAGCCGCGCCGGCCTTTAAGCCAAGGGGCGCGCGCCAAATTCGGGAAGGCGCGCGAGATCTCTTACGTCGCTCGTAAAAAGATACTCGCCTCTTTTTAAAAGGAGCCAATTGTCAGTCAAATCGGCCACCATTTGGGGCTCGTGGGAGGCCAAAACAACGGTTAAGCCTTCGGCGCGCAGGCGCCGCAAATCGCCTTTTAGCGTCAGTTGGCCTCCCCAGTCCAAACCCGCGAAGGGCTCGTCGAGCAGAAGCAGCCGCGGCTCGCTCGCCAGGGCGCTGGCGAGGGCCACCCTTTTGCGTTGGCCTACGGAAAGGGAGGCTATTTCCGCGCCGTAAAGGGGGCCCAGTTCCCACTCGCGCGTTAAAGCCTCCAGAACCCCGGGTTCGCCTGGGCCGCCGGGCGCCCCCAAGCGCGCCAACTCCATTTCTTCTTGGACGGTCTCCCCCAGGAGATAGCGATCAAAATTTTGGGGAAGCAAGACGACGGAGTCCTTTATTAGTTCCCTTTCCCCCGCCGTCCCCCAAAGGATCTCGCCCCCGCGCGGTTCCCAAAGGCCCGCTAAAACGCCCAAAAAAGCGCTCTTCCCGCAGCCGTTGGCGCCCCCCACGAAGGTCAGGTCGCCCGCGGCCATCTCCGCGGAGAGAGACCCGAAGAGCTCTTCCCCGCCCGGATAGCCGAAAGATAGATTGACAATCTTCAGCACGCCGCCAAGCCTTTCCCTTATAGGACGCGCCCCCCAAGGGCCCCTCGGGCGGAATCTCCCGCCGGATTGGCGCGGCCGCCGCCCGCGCCGCCGCCCGCGCCGCCGCCTTTTCCAAAGGACCGCGCGCGGGCGCTCTCCCTTAAGCTTCCTTGGGCTTCGGCGCGCGCGCGACCGCGCGTTTCCGCAAGTAGCCGACCGCCAAAAGCGCGGCGACGCAGATCTTCAGCGCGTCGCCCGGGACAAAAACGAGCGCCACGCCCAGCGCGGCCCGCCAATCCAAGCCTAAGTTAAGCGTCAGCCCCAAAGCGCCCATCCCCACGATCAGCGCCTCGCCCAATAAGCCGCGGACAATAAATTTTAAAGGCGATACCTTCCCCCCGCGGGCGCCGCCGCCCGCCACCCAGGCCGCCACCGGAAAGGAGAGGGCGAAGCCCGCCGTGGGCCCCAATAAGAGGGAGGGACCGGCCAAGCCCCCCGTGAAGATCGGCAGTCCCGCCAATCCCGCCGCCAGATACAGCGACGTGGCTTGGCTCGCCCGCTTGGACCCCTCCCTAAAAGCGCACAGGAAGAGGAAAAAGGTCTGGAGGGTGAAAGGAACCGGCCCCAAAGGCGCGGCCACGTAGGCCCCCACCGCGATCAGCGCCCCCCACAGGGCGACGGAGACCGCCCCGCCTATTTCCGCGCGGCTTAAAAAACGCGCTTCCACGCTACGGCCGCAGCCCGACCATGGGGATCCCCATGGTCTCGTCCTCGCCGGTCATGATGTTAAGGTTGACCACGGCTTGGGTGACCGCGCCCCGGGCCAGGTTGTCGATGGCCGCGATAATTTTCCACAGGCCCGTCTCGGGGTCATGGAAAAAGGAGATAAGGCAGAAATTGGTTCCCCGCGCGTCCACGGTCTCGGGGGAGACCCCTTCTTCCAGAAGGCGGACAAAGGGCTCGTCGGCGTAGAACTCCCGGTAGAGCCCCAAAAGGCGCGCGTGGCTCATTTCGCTTTCCGTTTTCGCGTAGACGGTGGTCAGGATACCCCGGTTCATGGGGACCAGGTGGGGCGTGAAGGCGACCTTAAGCGGCCTTCCCGCCAAGAGGGAAAGCTCCTGGGCCATTTCCGGCGCGTGCTGATGCCCCACGACCTTATAGGCCCGGAAATTTTCCGCGACCTCGGCGTAGGAGAGCGCGACGCCGCCGCCCCGGCCCGCCCCCGAAACGCCGCTTTTGCTGTCGGCGATTGGGTGAAAATCCTCGCTTAGTAACCCCGCCCGCGCGAGGGGCGCCAGGGCCAGAATAACGCTCGTGGGATAGCAGCCCGGGTTCGCCACCAAAGAGGCCTTGGCGATCTCCCTCCGATGGAGCTCGGGAAGGCCGTAGACGGCCTTCCCGAGCCAGAGCGGGGCCGAATGGTCTTTCTTGTACCACTTGGGATAAAGCGCGGGGTCCTTGAGGCGGAAATCACCGGTCAGATCGATGACCTTCGCCCCGCGCTCCAGGAGAGCCGGGGCCAGGCCCATGGAGACCCCGTGGGTCACGGCGAGAAAGAAAAGGTCCGGAAAATTATCCGGATCTTGATCCCTGAGGGCGTCCAGGTCCCCGGGATCGCGGAAGACGAGATCGCTTAAGGAGGGCGCCCCGGCCAGGGAAGGATGGTATTGGGCGAGGGAGCGCCCCGCCTCGCCCCGGGAGGTCGCCAAAGTCACCCGCGTCTTGGGCCTCCCCGCGAGGACGCTCAGTAAAGCCATCCCCGTATAGCCCGTGGCCCCGATAACGCCTATTTTCATGAGAAAAGCCTCCAAAGAAAACGGGCCCAAAGAAAAATCCTTGGGCCCGTCCGAAAATCGCGCGAAGAGGAAAAAAAGTCGCCTAATTTTACCTTTTGCTGTACTGGAAGCGGGCCCGCGCGCCCTTCTGGCCGTATTTCTTGCGCTCTTTCTCGCGGCTGTCGCGGGTAATGAGGCCCGCCTTCTTGAGGGCCGCGCGGAGCGAGGCGTCGTAGACCTGGAGAACC
Organism: Deltaproteobacteria bacterium; assembly: GCA_031265205.1. Classification (GTDB taxonomy): domain Bacteria; phylum Desulfobacterota; class Desulfarculia; order Adiutricales; family Adiutricaceae; genus JAISCZ01. The sequence goes on along the minus strand of JAISCZ010000085.1, from coordinate 3,769 downwards.
TTGGCGATGCCATGGCGGATGGCCCCGGCCTGGCCGGAAATTCCGCCCCCGGAGGCGAGCACGTAGAAATCGAATTTGCCCAGGGAATTGGTGATCGCCAAGGGCTGCTCCACCGCGATCCTTAAGGTCTCGCGGGTAAAGTAGTCGTCTAAGGCGCGGCGGTTGACGTTAATCTGCCCGGCGCCCGGGGTCATCCAAACCCTCGCGATGGCGTTTTTGCGCTTTCCGGTCGCGTAATACTTAGTTTCAGGCATAAAAAGCTTCTCTCCTCCCTCGAGCGTCGCGCTCTCGTGACGGGAAAGCGCGCTCGCGCGCTCGCCCCAAGGCCGCGCTCTTAGAGCTCCAACCTCTCGGGTTTCTGGGCGCCGTGGGGATGCTCGGGCCCGGGGTAAATCTTCAGTTTCTTCAGCTGCCGGCGCCCCAGCGAGTTCTTGGGGAGCATGCCCCGCACGGCGTGGGCGAGGACTTCCCGCGGTTTTTTCTCCAAAAGGTTTTTGGCCAGGACTTCCTTGAGGCCCCCGATGTAGCCGGTGTAGTGGCGGTAGACCTTTTGCTCGAGCTTACGTCCGGTGAAACGGACTTTGGCCGCGTTGACGACGACGATAAAATCGCCGACGTCGTTGTGGGGAGTGAAGATGGGCTTATCCTTGCCGCGCAGTTTCATGGCGAGAGCGGAGGCGAGACGGCCCACGATTTTGTCGGCCGCGTCCACCACGTACCATTTTTTCTCGACCTCGGGCTCCTTGGCCATGAAAGATTTATTGGACCTTAAGGGATTGTTCGGCATGCTCTGTCCTTTAGGCTGACGGGGCCCCCTTTTTGGAAAAGGCCCAAATGGGAAAAAATCTCGCCGCGACGGCGCGGGCGGTTCCGTCCCAGGCGCCCCGAGGGGCGCGGCGGCTGGCGCGGAAGCGACCCCAAAGCCTGAACTTGGTTTTATAGCACTTCCCCCAAGGGCTGTCAATAAAAACAATAGCCCCCAAATTTCCTCGTGGCCGCCCGCGTCCCGCCTTGGGGTCCCCTTGGCTCTCCCCCTCGGTTCCCCCGCGGGTCTCCCTCGGGCTTCCCCGGCGCGCCACGGCGGCCTTGACGGGGCCTCGCGCCCGCGGCGGGCGCCGCCCGCGAACCCTTACGCCCTCTCCTATCCTTTAAAGACGGAGACCCCGTAATAAAAGCCATCGGTCCGCTGGCGCTGGGGCCAAAGCCGGATTTCCCCCGGGCGCGCGGCCAAAGGCGAAAGGAGGGCCGGAAAATCCGCGAGGGGCAACGGCGCGAAAGCGGGGCGCTCCCGCCAGAAATCCTCCATCACCCGGGGGCCCTCCTCGTCCAAGACCGAGCAGGCGGCGTAGACGAGGCGCCCCCCAGGCGCCACGCGCGCGGCCGCGGCCGCCAACAGCTCCTTTTGGCGGGCGCTTAAGGCCGCGATATCCTCGCCGCGGAGCCGCCACTTCAAATCGGGCCGGCGGCGGATGACCCCGGTCCCCGAGCAGGGGGCGTCGACCACGACGAGGTCAAAGGTTTCCTCGATCTCGACTTTTAAAAGGTCGCCTCTCACGATCCGGGGGACGCGGGGGAGCTTGTGCCTTTTCAGCTCCTCGCGGAAAAATTTGAGGCGGTATTCGTTCGGGTCCAGGGCCAGAAGGTTGGCCTCGGGGAAAAGGGCCAGAAGGGCCAGGCTTTTGCCGCCCATGCCCGCGCAGGCGTCGAAGATAGTCCGGGGTTGTCCGGCTAAAAGCCCCAACAGCTGGCTCGCCTCGTCCTGGACGCTAAAGAGGCCCTCCACGAACCCGGGCCAGGAGTCGGGACGGCCCTGGAAGCGCTCGGGAATGAGGCCCCAGGGGGAAATGGCGGTGGCCGAGGTCTTGAAAGGAAAGAGGGCGGCGAGGCCCGCCCGGCGCGCGAAGCGGGGGTTGACGCGAATGGTGGCGGTGGCGGGCTGGTTGCTCGCCACCAAAAAGGCCCGCGCCTCCCGGAAGCCCAGCCGCGCCACGAGCTTTTCCACCAGCCACTCGGGGTAACTGTAGAGAAGCCCCAGGCGCTTGGAGACCGTGGCGTTGGCCCCGACTATTTCCCGGGGAAAATAGGAGCTCGTCTCTTTTTCCCGCAGAAAGCCCCGCAGGATGGCGTTGACTAACCCTTCCCGGCCCGGGGCGAATTTTTTGGTGAGCTCCGCGGCTTCGTTGACCACGGCGTGGGCCCCCACCCGGTCGAAGAAGAGGAGCTGGGCGAGCCCCAGGCGCAGAATAATCCTCACCACCAGGGAAGTCCTTCCCAGGCTGCTGAGTTTGCCGTCGATTAAAAAATCGAGGCGGCTCTGATGGCGGAGACAGGCGTAGACCAAGGCCGAGGCCAGGGCCATGTCTTTTTGGGACAGCATGACGCCGTCCCTGTCCAAGACTTCTTCCGGGGCGGCGCCTTCGATGGTGGCGCGCAGCGCCGCCAAAGCGACCCGGCGGGGATTGGAGGAGAGACTCCCCCCGCGCGATCTAGGTGGGTGTGGCATAGGGCGAAATTTCCATTATCGGGATAAAAAAACAAAAAACGGGAAAAAAGGCGAGAGCGAAAAACCTATCCCGACAAAGAGGCCTCGTCCGCGAGGCCCTGGGGAAGCCTCCCCACGGCTCGCGGCGCGGACGCGCGCGCCTTAAGGGGCTTCCTTCACGGAGCTATTGTAGCTTAATTCTCCGTTTACGCCAACATCAAGGATAATTAAATGAAAATACCCGCCACGATTTTTCAAAAAGCGTTTAACTTTTTTAAGAAGCTGACGATAAGAAAGCAAAGCCCGTTGGCTTATTTCTTCAGGCGCCGGCTTGGGGACAAAAAAGCCTCTCGCTTTTCGCTTGCCTTTCTTGGCCTTACATGGCCCTTTCCAAAGGGGGGCCAGTCCTTTTTAAGGCCGCTCGCTATCTTTTTTTGCGGAGGGAAACAATGGCCCAATTCAACGCATTGGACAAAATAGGCCTAAGCATCGACCAGGTCTCGCAGATGACTGGGGTCAAGAAAACCACCCTCAGGTACTGGGAAAAAGAATTTTCTGAATATTTGAAACCAGAGAGAAGCGACACCAAACGCCGCCAATATTCTTTGGAAGAGGTGGAAAAGGTGGCCGTTTTAAAGCAGCTTATCGAGGAAGAGAAGTATAAATCCGCCGGAGTGCGCCTCAAGCTCGGGCTCGGCGGCTCTACGGCTCCTCTGAGCGTGCCCGCCAGCCCCGGCGCCCTCATGGCGTCCAGGGGTGGCGCTTATCCCGACGGGTAAAGCCGCGTACGGCTCTTTTGGATCATAATAGTTTTTTCCCTTTGCCAGGGACGGCGAAGACCGAGGAGTAAAATCCTCATGGACCCACGCGCCCGCGCGCGTTTTCGCGACTCGCGCCGGCGCTCGCTCGAAAAAGAGGAACGGTAATCCCGTTCCTCTTTTTTTTTGGCCGCTTAACCGCGGTCGGCGCGCGGGAGTCCCCGCGCCCGCCCCGCGCTCGCCGCCTCGTCAAAGTTAAGGCTATTTCTCTGTCTCGCCCCAAAACGGCGAGGGAGAAAAAAATAATTTTCCCCTTCCCCAAGAGCGCCGGAAAGACGCGCTCTTCCGGCCCGGGGCCGTTTCCCCCCAGGGGGGCCGCGCGCGGCCGCGCGCGCGCGGGCGCGCCGCGCGCCCCCCTAAGCCCCCCCCCTGTGGTGGAGCGCGGTGGCCACGCCCGCCAGCCCTTCCCCCCGCCCCAAAAACCCCATCTTTTCCGTGGTCTTGCCCTTCACGTTGACGCGGTCGGGCG
>JAISCZ010000022.1 GCA_031265205.1 Deltaproteobacteria bacterium | reverse complement strand
TTTCGCGTCTATGGCTTCTAGGGCGGATATAGCGAGCCGTCTCAGCGTGATTTTAGCTTTTTGGTCGTTGGCTACTGGATGGCGCTCTGGATTATCTTTATATTTCAACTCGACGATAACATAAAGATCGCTATTAATGACGCAAAGAATGTCCGGAGTCACATCGGCGCCAGGTATTTCAGGTAACGCTTGTAATTTTATCAATCCTTTAAGATAACCATAAAGTACGCTATGATAATAGGCTTCTTTGGAGATATGAAGAGACGCTGGAATCGCGCCAAAAAAAGAATCAATTAATATTGACAGTTTAGTGGAATCCTCGGTAATAATGGCCTCTATAAAATCAGTTTGTTGTTCATGTTTGTTAATAGCCAAAAAATTAAATAGGCAGTCAGAAAATTCTTTCAAAAAAGCCGGTTGTATTTCTTTATTTGGAGTTTTAAGTGAATAAATAATATCATTATCATCGTCTATTGTCATTTTATCTATTGTCAGATATCCGGTTTGAAATAATGACGTAACAGGAGTTGGAGAACCAATTGTCGTGGCCATGTCTATCGATTCATCAGACAAATCACGCATTTTATCGGCGGTAAATCCTAAAGGGTTTTTCGACATAAAAGCGTTTAATAATTTTTTTGAAGGCTCAAGCTTCGCCCAATAACTTTTTAGGTTTTCGTGTTTAAACGCGTTAAGAAGTGAATATGGATTAAGTACTTTTGTTTTTCCATCCCAACTATAGCCATCGTATTTACCAAATATGGCCTGTCTGAATTCAGTGACGCCACTATTTTTATCTAAGTATCCCTTTTCTTTAAATTTTTCCATGGTTATTTGAAAACGGTCCGCGAAACAATTATCAAATTCCTCATAAGTAAACCCACAGATGTCCGCGTGTTTTTCCGTCATGGTTAAGTCAATAAGATGGTTTAAAACGCCAGACCCCCATAATAATAAGTAACGCGTAACGCCGGTGAGCATCACAAAACGAAAATATTTTTGGTATACTTTGATGATGGCGTAAAATCCTTTTAAAAAACGCGCGTTTTTATTAGCCAAATAAGGATCGTCAATAACTGAGCTAACTGGATCGTCGTACTCGTCGATAAGCAAAACGACTGTTTTATTATATTTGCGATTAAGGCCTAAGATAAGGTCTTTAAACATTAATTCAGGTATAGTGTCATTAAGCGATATATCATAGGAATCGGCGATATCTAGCAGTCTTGATTTGAGGAATAGGGACAAGACATCCGTTGAATTATTTGGCATGGCCATCGATAAACTTATAATTGGGTAAATATCAGTAAAATCGTAATTTGGCTCTTCCCCGCTAATCCATAAATTCTTGAATAATCCTTGCGGATTTTGAAGCGGTTCGGAAGATCCCTTGAACAGTTCTTCAAATGTGCTTAAAAGGAGAGATTTACCGAACCTTCTGGGTCTTGATAAAAAATACGCGCCATCCGTTTTCGCCAGTTCCCAAACGTGTTTTGTTTTGTCGGCGTATATAAGGTTATTGGAAATTACGTTTGAGAAATTATAATTGCTGGTGTTAATATGCTTCATAACGCTTCTCGCGACTGACCATATTCTGGCTCTCTTACAAGCGCTTTGTTTATCTTAAGCGCCGATACCGCCAGTTTTCCCATAACGGAGTCGAATTCATAAAGCTTATGGTTCATTCCCGAAAAACCATAATTTGTTAATACGGATGATTTCTCCTAAAAATCCCTAAATATTTATCCTAAAATTCCTGAATAATAGCTAAAACCTCACTCTGGTCGCCTCGCGCCACGCCATAATGGGCGGCTATCGCGCTGGGGCTACGGCCTCAAACGTGATAGCGTCAATTAACGGCGACTATACATTATTTATCTTAGGACAAAAAAAGCTGTTTTGCAACTTTTTGAGAGTCGATGTTTCCGCTGAAACCCGCTAAAATGGTAGTTAAGGCGTTTCTTAAGGTATGGATAAATAAATTTCAGAGGTAGTTTTGAATGAAGCGGGTTAAAAATTAGAAAATATTATAATATGACGAAGCCGCAATAAGTCGGCGCGCCTGCCCCGAGCTGTTTACGTCTTTCGGTTGTTAGCCTTAGTCAGGCTGGAAGGGAGATATAATATGCTATATATTGCGTCATGGCTGTTCAGCAAGCCTGTTTCTTTAGGCAATGCCCTACCCAGATCATCATCGCGAACCACCTCGGTAACTTTTTGCGGTTTCGTCATAATATTTAATTTAGAATTCGCTCCACTTGATATCTATCTCTAATTATATGGCGCGCTCCGTCAAGGGGTCGTCTCGCTCGTTTCTTGGAATCGGTCGCGACCGGGTGGCTTTGGGGAGGCGCGCTTCACCTTAAACTTTTGTTTATGTCCATGTCCATCCAGATCCCAAAGAGAAAGGACTGGAGCCCCAGGGTAACGGAGAAGAGGAAAACGATGAGGGTGATCTCCGGCATCTGCCCTTGGCTGGTCCAGAGGTAGAGGAGTCTTAGAAAAGAGAGAAAACCCATGGCGAAAAGAAAAACGCCAAAGACGATAAAGAGAAAAAGAGGATGGGCGTCGCGGATCATGTATTTTTTCCACAGACGCCAGGCGAACATTTTGATGAGGAGCCGCGAGATGGGCCAGAGGACCTGGCTGGGCTTGAACCCGCTCTTTTCGCCGATATTGTAGACCGGGCGGATCGGCGCGTCGCGGACGCGCATGTCCTCGACGTTGAGCCTGACGAGGATGTCGTTGGGCTGGCCGTAGCGTTTGTACATCTTGTCCCAGTCAATGGCCCTCAGGGCCTTGAGGCTGATGACCGTGTAGCCCGTTTGGGAATCGGCGATATGCCAGTAGCCTGAGGCTATTTTGGTTAAAAAGGACAAAATGGCGTTGCCGAAGAAACGGGCCTTGGGCATGAGGTCGTAGGCCTCGTGGTGCGATAGGCGATTACCCTTGGAGTAGTCCACCCCCTCCAGGGCCACGGGATCCAAAAGGACGGGAAGATCCTCCGGGTCCATCTGCCCGTCCCCGGCCATGACCACGGCCATGTCGATCGCGTGGTCCCGGGCCCATTTGTAGCCCGTGGCGATGGCGCCTCCCACTCCCTGGTTTTCCTCGTGGTTGAGGAGGATCACGCGCCCGTCGCGCTCCCGCAGGGATAAAGCGACGCTAGCGGTGGAGTCGGCGCTCTTGTCGTTCACGACCACGATATGATCCACGAACGCGGGCATGGTTAAGACTACCCGGTCCAAGAGTTTTTCCTCGTTGTACGCGGGCACCACCGCGCAGAGCGTTTTGCCTTGATACATAAAGGCTCCTTATGGCGCGCCGTGGCCTCCCTTCGGCTTGAGGGACGCGCGGCGCGTGGGCGGGCGACCGCCAGGCGCCTCAACGCCCGCGCGCGCGAGGCGATTTCCCGCGCGCGGGTGGAAGCCGCCCGGATTGTCTCGGCGAGGCCCCGCGCGGGCGGGGTTAGGGGGCGGGAGCGGCGTCTTCCGTTCCTTCGGGGTTCTCCTCGAGTTCGTCAGGGTTCGAGGCCGCCAGTTCCAGCCAAATATTGGCGATAAAATCGTCCTTTTCCACGCCCTGGCCTTCGGCGTACATGTTCCCGAGGGCGATTTGGGCGTCGCGCTCCCCCTGGGAGGCGGCTTTTTCAAACCAGGAAGCGGCGAGGACAAAGTCTTGGGCGACGAGCCTGCCGTCGGAGTAGAGGCGGCCCAAGGTCGTTTGGGCGGGCCCGTAGCCTAAGTTCGCGGCCTGTTGGGTGTAGGCGATGGCCCGCTCGTCGTTCTGGGGGACTCCCACCCCGCGCGCGTACAGGAGCCCAAGCTGGAAAGCCCCCTCGGGGTGGTTGAGCTCGGCGGACTTTAAAAACCAGTCGGCGGCCTTAACCGTGTCCAAAGGCACCCCGGCGCCCTCCAGGGACATCATCGCTAAAAAGAAACGCGATTGGGCGTGGTTGAACGAGGAGGCCTCCTCGAAATAGGCGACGGCCTTGGCCGCGTCCGCCGTCACCCCAGAGCCGCGGAAGTAGACCTGTCCAAGGGCGTAGAGGGCTTCGAGGGACCCAAAGAAGCTGGCCCGCTCCAAGAGTTCCAAGCCCTTGGCGGGGTCGGCCTCCACGCCGTAGCTTCCCTCGAGATAGATGAGCCCCAAGCGGAGGAGGGCGTCGATTTCGTTTAAAGCCGCGGCTTTTTCCAGATACTCTATCCCCTTGGCCTCGTCGAGGGGGACTAAGACCCCCGCGAGATAGTTCTCGCCCAGGCGGGAGAGGGCCCGGGGCTCCCCAGCGTCCGCCGCCTTTTGGACGAGTTCCAGGGCCCTGTCCAGGTCCTGAGGCACGAAGGTCCCGGAGCTGTAGAGAAGCCCCAGGGTCAGGATGGATTCTAGATTGTAGCGCTCCGCCTCGACTTGGAGGGATTCGGTGGCCTTGGCGAGGTAATCGTCGGCGAGGGCGGGGTCGGCCTCCACGCCCCAGCCGTTCAGGTACAATAGCGCCAGATGGAAACGGTATCTTCCCTCTTCGGAGGAGTCGACCATTTTTTGGAGTAGCTCGTAGGTTTTGCGGAAATATTCCTGAGCCTTGGCCTCGTCTAAGGGGATCCCCAAGCCTTCCAGGGATAAGAGCCCCAAGTTGTAATAGGCGTCGTAGCGGCCCAGTTCCGCCGCTTTTTCGAGCCAGGCGATGGACTGGGGGACGTCCCTTTTATCCTTCAAGCCGTTGGCCAGGATCATGGCCAGTTCCACCATGGCCTCGCCGTGGCCGCGCGTGGCGGCTTCCCGGTAATATTCATAGGCCTTCAAGTGATCCTGGGGAAGGCCCAGGCCCTTGGCGGAGAGATAGGCCAGCTTGAACAGGGCGGGTGGGTAGCCCAGGTCGGCGGATTGGCCGTAGAGTTCCGCGGCTTTGGCGTAATCCGGCGGAGTCTCGCCTTCCCCAAATTCCGCCTTGAGGCCGTCCTCGTAGAATGTTACGGCCTCGGGAGCGACGGGCTGGGGTGGGATCAGCTCCAAAACGATGGGCGGGGGACCGGCGGGAGTCGCCGCTGGGGTAGCGGCGTCGGCCGCGGGCGCGAGGGCGGAGGGGGGCGCCGGAAGACTTTCGGGCGGGGCCTCTTCCGGGGCTTTGGGCCCCAAGAAAATTATGACAAGCGCCACCACGACGGCTAGCGCGACGCCGCCGACGAGATATTTGGCGTAGGCGGAAGCGCCAGGGGAGGAAGCCGTGGGAGCGGCGTCGTCCGACGCGGAGGGCGGGGCCGGGGGGCTAGCGCCTTCTTTTGGAGAGGAGCGCGCCGGAGAGTCCACGGGTGAGGTTGATTTAGCCTGCTGGGCCTGGCGGCGGGCTTCTTTTTTGGAGAATTTTCCTTTGGGCGCCTTGGGGCTCGCGTCAGCGGGGCCGCTCGCGTTCGAGGGAGTCTTCTCCTCCGGCGCGCTCTGGGAGTCGGGGGCGCTCTCCGCCTCCACGGGCTCGCTCTTTTGAGGGCTCTCCTGGGCGGCGGGGGAATCCGTGGAAGAAAGGGGCGCGTCCGGGCTTTCTGGCTCAGGGTCGCGCGCGACGGAGTCAGGGCTGGAATTTATCGGCTCGGAAGAAGATTTTGTATCTTCAGACATTTTTTACTCCCAAGTATAGGGGTTTTAAAGCTAAAAATAATGCTAGGACAACAGGAGTGAGGTTTGGAGTGGAGTTAGGGGATAAAACCACTAACCTTTTACCCAAAACTTGGGGAATTAGCAAGGGAAAAGCTCGCGGCGAAGCCTTCGCGCGAAGCGCCGCGTTTTCGCGGCGAAAGAAAGAAAAGCGTTATCGCGCGTCGCTCGGCGCGTGGCGAAAAGCCAGTGGGGAAGACGCCGCGAGGCTTAAGCTCGCGGCGCGAATGAATGGCGCGCCAAAAAACGAAAAGAGGCGTCGGGGCGCGCGTTCGCGGGAGGTGGCGAAATCTGGCGCTTTAAATCGGAATTGAGCGCGCGAGCCGACGGGCGCTATTGACGCGATGAAACTCCGCGACAACGCCGATGTCGCGGGTCAAAATCGCCGAGAGCCATTCCGCGCGAAAGAAAAATTAAGGCGCCGAGTTGGCGCGAATTTCGACGCGATCTTCCCTCGCGAATTCGCTTATCTGAAGGGCGCTTTCGCGGCGAGCTTGTCGTTAAGGCGAATATTCTGGAGAGGCGGCTTCGTCCCTCGCGAGGCCCGGCGGCTGTCTCCAGCCGGCCCGCTCGTGGGAGCTTGAGGACTAAGCGCGCTTGATAGTGGTTTTCCGTCGCGATAACGCGTCAAATTCGCCGGGAAGAAAGCTTGAAACGATAAAAGATGGTTATATTCGAGGAAAGAGGGGAGACAATAAAAAGAGCCGCGGCTCAATTTAAAAAGCCGCGGCTCCATAATTTGGTTTCAAAGGGAATTTACGAAAAACGAAAGAATTTTCAAAGAATTTTCAAAGAAATAGAGCGCGCTAAAAAAAGCGGGGACATCATTCCACGACGAAGTAATTTGAAATAAAATCGTCGGTCATGCAGTTGCCCAATACGTCGCCGTCTGGCTCTGAGTAACGCAAGAAATGCTGCCGCTTTTCAACTATAAATTTGACGCGTTTTCCGATATTTTGTTCGTCGTAAAAGAAATGAGACACATAGTCGTCAAAAATAAAAAATTTCGTCTCTCCATCGCCCAAACGAATTGAGGCCTCACAATAGTCGCCGCAGGACAGCTCAATAAATTCGCCTTCCAGCGCGGAAAAATCTTTGATAGCGATGGGGCAACCAATCGTTTCAGGGGTGATAACGCGAATATCCATTTGCGGGGTTATGGCGTATACGTTGCGAAGGAGATCGGTTCTGACGCCGTCAATATCTCCCAAGGCTCGCGTGATATTCAGGATTCCTATTTGTTGGTTAGATTCAAGAGAGGCGGTGATTATGGGATTGTTCGCTGGGTCGATGGCGCCCGGGAACTTTAAATCGCCGTGGTCGGTGCTCAAAACCAGATTATCGAGTTTGGTAAAGTAGGTGATCCCGCCGTTATATTTGACGGAAAAGGAATAAGAATGCGCTTCTTTGTCGCCCTGAAACGAAAAAGCGTAGTCAGTTAAATTAAAGGTCAGCGATAAATCGAGGTCGTCGTCTTGGGCCGGCGCCGGGGCGGAGGGGAGGGCTAGAATAGCGAGAAGAAACGCCAGCGAAACCAAAAGGAATCGCGGCGCCGACTTTGGGAACGGTTGGCGGAGGCTAAACATGAAAATTTTCCCTCTTTGGGTCGCGAGCCTACAAAGCGAGCGAAAAACGATCCCGAAAAAAACCGCTCCGTAGGACGCGGAGCCGAGACGGCGCGGTCGGCCCGCTGGGGCGGGTGGCGAAAGAGCGTCAAAATTCTATACAGCGTACCATGAAACGCGCGAAAATGAAACGGTTTTCCTCCGTTGTCCCTTCGCCGCGCGCGAGGGGCGATGGCGCTTGAGGGAAATTCCGCGCGAGGCGACGGCGCGCGAGGGGTTTTGACGGAAACGGCGTCGGGGAGGGAAGCGCGGCAATTATCTTCGCGGTCGCGGGCCAAGGAGCGCGTCCGCCGGCGCGCGAGGCAATCCGGGGGAGGCTGACCGCGCGGGTTCCCCTCGTCTTTTTCCGGGCGGCGCCTTTTCGCGCGCGTCCGCGCTGGGAGGCGAGGGGTCGGGGGAAGGTCCCCGCGCGGGTCATTTATCTCTGGACGCGCGTCCGCGCGGTTCTTTCGCCATTTTCCCGAGGGGAGCCCTCTGGAAGCCTTCCCGCGCCCGCTATGGCGCCAAAATAATTTTAATGATGAGGTCCCCCACCGCGCCTTTGGGTCCCGGCGCGCCGCGCCCCTTGGCTTTGAGCTTGGTTCCCGGGGCGGTTCCCGGTGGCACGGAAAGGAGGAGGCTGGGGCCTTTGAGGGTCGGGACCAGGGGACGCGAGCCGTCCCGCAGGTCTTTGGCGGATAGCTTGAGGTTCGTGACGATATCAAGGCCTTCCCGGCGAAAATTGACGTCAGGGGAGACGCTCACGTTGATTTTAAGGTCCCCGGGCGATTGGTTGAAGGTCCCCGGGACCTTTTCGGGGACGGTTATAAGAGCCCCGGGGAGAGTTCCCGGGGGAACGGTTACGTGAAGCTTAATGACCCCTTTGACGGAGTTGAAGGCCACGCCTTTGCGCGCGCCGTAGACGGCATCTTTTAAGCTTAGGTGGAGGGGCAGAAAAAGGTCCGGGGCCTTGGTCTTCTCTCTCCGGCGCCTTCCCGCTTTTTGCCCGAAGCCCGCGAAAAAGTCCGCGAATTTTCCTCCCTCGCGCTCCTCGGCGCTATCGGGGTCCAATATTCGGTCCAAAGTCTCTTTGGTGGCGGAGAGCCCAAACTCTTTAAAGAGATCCGTTGGGTCAAAGCCCTGGAAGATATCCTTGTGGCTGAATTCCTCTCCGAAATCCTCGCTCCCAAGCTCGTCGTACCGCTCCCTCTTCTGGGGATCGCTTAAAACCGCGTAGGCCTCGGCGATGGCCTTGAAACGCTCTTCGGCCAAGACCGAGCCGGGGTTCCGGTCGGGGTGCCAGAGGACCGCCAGGCGGTGGTAGGCCTTTTTGAGGGCCGGGCCGTCGGCGTCGGGACTAGCCTGGAGGATTTGGTAATAGTCTTTGGAGATGGCGCGAGCCCTAAGTAGCTTCCGGGAGGGCGGAAGAGCTTGGAGGGGAAAAGCGGGAAAGAAAAAAAGAAGGCGGAAAAAAAGCTTATTCCTTGGCCCTCGGGGCGGCTTTAAGGCTTATGAGGCGTCCTCTGGCGGGGCGACTGGGCCGTAGGGGGCTATCCGCTGGGCCCGCGCGAGGCGCGCGAGGTTTTCTTTGAGTTTTTCCGGCTCTTTTTGGGCTATGAGGATCATCACGGGCTTAAGCCCGCCCGAAGAGATAATGACGTGGGCGAGGCCCACCACGCCGGTCGCGAAGTTGTGGCGCGTCTCCACGTCCGTAATGTGGCGGTATTCCAAGAAACGGGGCTTGGCGAGGCCAAAGAAGGCGATTTGGGCGATCCCCGTGGAATTGAGGACGTATTTCATTCCCAGGCGGTAGAGGAAGAGGCAGAGGAAAAAGAGGGACAGCGCGATCCAGAGGGTGGCGCGCCCCTCGGGGTCCCTTTCGAAATAAACAATGGATATCCCCAGGAAGATCCCCAACACTTGAAACCAGCTTCCCGCGAGAGCGGGGCGTAAAACCCGCGGGGATTCGTTTTTGTCCATAAAATCCTCGTCAAAAAGAGGGAGATGACGCTTGATCCGCGCGCCGCTCGGCCCAAGCGGGCCTATTTTAGCAGGGTTGAGGCCTCGGAGGCTATTTCGCCCCACAATTTTAGGGAAAGCCCGCGCGGAGCGGAGCGGGAGGACGCGAGCGGGCTAAAAATTCCCCATTGGCCGAGTTAATATTACCCAAAGTCGCGTCCAAGCCTTCGGCGAGCCGCGTCCAGGCCTTCGGCGAGCCGCGCCCAAGCCTTGATCGGGTCTGAGGCGACATCGGAGAGGCGGCCGCCGCGCTGTGGCGCGGTGGGAGGTGGAAGGGTGGGAATTTTCGCGCCCTTTGGCCCGCGCGGAGCGATTTTGACTCTTTCGCGGGCTAAAAGGGCTAATAATTAGTATACTGAGGGGAAAATAGCCTCCGCGGCAGAGGGTGGCCTCATTTTTGCTTATTTAGGTCAGCCTTCCCCCTGGCGCGACGGGGGACGCGCGGGTTTTCCGGCGGCGCGGCGGCGGCTTTCTTTTTTTGGCGGGGCGGCCCCCCCAAGGGGCTCCCGTCGGTGACATTTAAGGGTTGAAGGGCGCGCCCTTGAGCCTTTTATAGTCTTCCCCGCTTCTTGAGGCGGGCGCGCGCCCCGCCCCGAGCGGGGAGGCGCGAGCGCGAGGCTTATCATTTATGCGAAACCGTCCCAAGCTTCCGGCGCGAGACGCGTCCGGGGGCTCGATCTTGAGCGCGGGGTTCCCCCGCTGGGGACTTATTTTATTTTTGGGGATCTTGGGTGGCTTCGCTTGGCCGCTCGGCGCTCCAGAAGCCTTGGCCAGAGGGGGGCCGGCTTCGCCCGAAGCTCAGGAGGTCGCCCAGGTGGGGGACTTGAGCCTGAATTTGATCCCGCCCCCGGATTTAAGCCCGGTCAACGGGCTCTCGGCCGCTGGGGACGCTTTTTTGGCTTCGTTAAACGAACGCTTTAAGCTCATCGTCCTCGCCGCCTACGCGCGGCCCGACGAATACCTGGATTTTATCGACGCTCTCCAAAACGGGCGGCCCGTAAACGTCCCCGCCATCGCTTTGGTCGCCACCACCCGGAGGATGCCGGATAAGAGCGTGGACGCGAAGGGCGCGGAAAAGGAGATCAAAAAGCTGATTAACTGGATCTCTTTGGCCATCAACACCCGGCCCATCGCCGCGGGGTTTGAGAGCGGCGCCAACGCCAAAATGACTAAAGAGCTGGGAGTTAACCTTGATTTCAGCTACGCCCTGGGCCGGGAAAAGGGCACGCGGATCTTTAACGAGACGGCCAGGTCCCTTTCCTTTGGGGTTTTGACATCCGTCCGCCTGAGCGGACACCGGAGCGACAACTATATCGTGGCGACGGCTCTCCACGTGGGCGACAAGTTCGTTTATCTGGCCCTGGTGGGCGGGGATCGGAGCCCGGAGGGAGTCCAGAACCTCCAGGAGCGGAATCTCTCCTGGAAAGACAAATTCGCGGCCCGCAACGCCCCGCCCCAGGACAAGCCTAAGTCCATGGAGGCGCGCGCTGAGGATCCCGACGAAGACGAGGGAGAGGACGACGCGCTCCATTCTTAAGAGGGGGCGTCTTGAGGTCAGGACGGCGCGTCAGCGGCGGAGACTGGGGCGTGACCGCCCCCTCTAAGGGAGAACCGCTCCCTTAGGCGATTTTCGCGGGCTCGTTCGCCTCGCCGAGGCCAAAGGCGTCGTGGAGGGCGCGGACGGCCAGTTCGGCGTACTTTTTTTCGATGACGCAGCTTATCTTGATCTCCGAGGTCGAGATCATGTTGAGGTTCACGCCCTCTTTGGCCAGCGCCGAGAACATCAGCGCGGCCACGCCGGCGTGGTTGCGCATGCCGGCGCCCACGATGGAGATCTTGGCGATATTGTCGTCACCCAGGATCTGGCTGGCGCCCAGCTCTTTCTGGGCGGCCTGGAGGAGTTCTAAGGTGCGGGCGTAATCGGAGAGGGGCACGGTAAAGGAAAAGTCCGTGTAGCGGCCCTCGTCGGCGGCGGCCGAGCGGTTCTGGATGATCATGTCCACGACTATTTCCGCCTTGGAAACGATTGACAGAATGCGGGCGGCCACCCCGGGCTCGTCTTTGACCCTTACCAGGGTCAGGCGGGCCTCGTTCATTGAGTGGGTGACTCCCCGCACGGGGGTTTTTTCCATGTCAGGCTCCTCCATAACGATCATCGTGCCCTCGCGCGGGCTGTGGGCGTGGCGGACGTGGATCTTGACCCCGTGGTTGAGGCCCAGTTCCACGCTGCGTATCTCCATGACCTTGGCCCCGAGGGAAGAGAGTTCCAGCATTTCCTCGTAGCTGATCTTTTCCATCTTGCGGGCTTTGTCGCAGATATTGGGGTCTGTCGTGTAGATGCCGTCCACGTCGGTGTAGATTTCGCAGACGTCCGCCTGGAGGGCGATGGCGAGGGCCACGGCCGTGGTGTCCGAGCCCCCCCGCCCCAAAGTGGTCACGTCGCCCAGGCGGTTGATCCCCTGGAAGCCGGCCACCACCGCGATCCGCCCCTTGGCCAGTTCCGTGCGGAGCCGGGCTGGGTCCACGGACTCTATCCGGGCTTTGCCGTGTTTATCGTCAGTCTTGATTCCCGCCTGGAAGCCCAGAAAAGATTTAACCTTCTCGCCCATGGCCTGGCAGGCGAGGGCGAAGAGGGCCACGGAGACCTGCTCTCCCGTGGCGACGAGGTTGTCCAACTCGCGCGAGTCCGGGTCGCGGGCGAGTTCCCGGGCGAGTTTTAAGAGACGATCGGTTTCGCCTTTCATGGCGGAGAGAACCACCACCACTTCGTTGCCCGCGTTTTTAGCCGCGATGGCCCTTTTGGCGACCCCTTGGATAAGCTCCAAGGTGGCCACGGAACTGCCGCCGTATTTTTGGATGATCCTAGCCATAAACCTATATAGTTTCCCCAAAAGCGCGAGCGGCTGGCGGGGCTTCCGTCAAGGGGATTGGCGGCGCGTTGGGGCCGCGCCTAAATCCTAAAGAAGGGGAGAAACGCGAATCGCGCCGACTCGCCCCGGGCCCCCGCGGTTCGCGAGAAGAGCTTTGGCGGCTCTTCAATGTAGCCCCACGCCACCCAAGAACGCGCGTCGCTCCCTTAAAATAGGGATTTCCCGCGAAAGCGATGGCGCCATTATGGCGGCGAGACCCTCTTTTGTCAACGACCGCGGCGGCGCGCGCGGCGGCTCGGCGGGGCGGTCAATCGCGCGGGGGCGCGAGCTCCCTCCTTCCCTCGCGGGAGCCGCGAGCGAGGCTTCAATTGAATGAGATCTTAAAGTCCCTCCCGAGGGAGAGCCTCCCCGCGCGAAGGGCGCCTTCTTGGGCGCGTTGGGGCTCATTGAGCGCTTTCCCAAGCCGTCATTTTAGCGACACCGCGCCCGGGAGGCCCCAATGAACTCTTTTGAGGGTCTCAATCTCAACGCTTGGCGCTCGTCCCATATATCCACGATCCTGAATCCCAGGAGCCATTCGGGGAGGCGCGGGCCTCGCGAGGGGACATTGGCTTCAAAGCCGCCAAGCGTCGCCGCCCGGCCCTCTTCTTTAGCAAAATCATGGCGGCCATGGCGAGGGAAGCCAAAGTTCTTTCCGCGGCATCGCCTCGGCGACCTTTCTGGCCGCGTTCGTCCCCGCGGAACGCCTCGTGGGTCCCTTAGGCAAAATGGCGCCTCCGTCAAAATCCAAGACATGCTAAAACCAAGGCGATCTCCCCGAAGGCCCCGGACAAGGGCGCGCCTCTCGCGCTTGGGCTTTCTGACGGCGCCGCCCCAGAGCCGCCGTTGGAAGAGCCAAGGCGAACGCTAGGAGTCCCCGACTGAAAAAGCGAAAAGACTCGCCGCGATCGGCGGGAGCCTAAGGGCGATTTTTCGCGCGCGTCACCGCGGGGAATTCTCTTCAATTTTTGATGACTGCGCAAAAAGTGGTCATATATAGGTTTAGTGGACATGAAAAGAATTTTCCCCAAGAAGGAGCAATCAAGATGCCTGGGATAGCCTCCTGATACATCTTGAAATGCTCATGGCGGGTGTTAAATGAAGGCAGGCCAGAGACATGTAAAAGCAGACAAAAGGTGCTCTCCCAGTCATGCTGGTCTAATAGCAATGCTTAATTCTGGGTAACTGCGATGGCTGGTAATGATGCTCCGTGAAGTCACGCGCTAAAAAGACATGACCGGGGGAGAATGGACTGTAGCTAGTTTACCAGAGTGTTAACAGGGTAGCTGAAGAAGTTTGGTGAGAACTCGTCAGATGCAAGATGTCTTGCTTCTCCAATCTTAAATTTATACGATATCAACTGAGAAATCTGTTGATTTTTACCGTAATCTAAGTAGTTCAGATAAAGTCATTGGCCTTTCGGTGAGCAGTGCGGCCATTGCTGGCGAGTGGGGAGAGTATATTTTTTCATTGTCAAAGCATCAACTCGCTTACTGAGCGTTGAGTGGGGTCTGATAAAATTATAATACATCAGACATATTGATAACTATGCTTTCAGATATTCAATTGACTTGCAAAACACATAGTCTTTCGTGTTAAATAAGAGTCACATAGTCTCCAATTTAAGTTTGACCGTTAAATATATACAGTATTTTTCTTTTTACATGGTGAAGATTCAAGCTGATTTAATATCTTTTCTTTGTTTCCAAATATAATTTTTGTCTCGATTGATGTAACTCTATTATTATGCCGATTTTTATGTACTGTAGCGTACATAAGGTTTTCATCAATTACAACTATATCTTTTCGTGGCTATCCACGTTTTCCTGTCCGCTCAACGCGCTTAACCTTTTGATAACGACATCTGAATCCTGCTCTAAGACAGTCTCTGAAACAGGGAACAGATTAAAGGATAATCCGAGTAATGTCAACTAAACCTATACACGACAGGTTTTTACGCTTTCATCAATTTTTGGGATTTCGCCTTAACCGCGCGCTTCCGCGATCTTTTTTGAATTTCGCCTAGCGCTTTTCATTTTTTCGCGTAATTTAGTCAGGTCAGAACCGTCTTTTTATCTTAACGAGAAACGATGAAAATCTATAAAACCATGGCGTATAGCGTATTCGCGAAAACCCGAAGCGGCTTTTCGCCTCAACTGACGGCGTGGATTCTTGGCGAAGGCATCCGCGCGCGGTAGCGGCAAAATAGACGAAGTAAGCCAGCATGAATCCGAAGCGAAGCGGCTAAGTTGGAGCGGCCACAGATCGCTCATCGTATCAGTATCGCGTTCGGTAAGGCTCTTGGCAGGCCTTGGGTTGACAGGGATGAACTTCGCGCCGACCGCTGGCGAGAGCCTCTGGAGGGTCTTCCAGCATACGCTGTCGCTCTCCATAACTAGGGCCTCTAGCCACCTTCTTGGTGACCAAGTCGACGTTCTCGCGGTTTCGCGCCGGCATCGCGCTGAATTCCTCGCGCTTATGGATATAATCATCGGAGGAAATAGGCGGGTGGTTGTGGGCGAAGTTTTTCTTGTTATGAACGTCAACCCCGACATCAGACTCGAACCGGGACGCGAAACATCCTTTGTCTGTTCGACCGAACATCTCAACGCCTCTTTTGGTGGATTTCCGCGTGAAATCGGCTGAACCTCGCGTGTATCCCTGTCGTCAATCACTATGTCGCACGAATCTGAACCGACAGTCACAATTTACGCCACAAGGATGAAAAATGGATAGTTTATCAAACACTCTCCAAGAAGCGGACCGAGGTTTGGCTCTGGGAGGTGAAACGGTTGAGAACCCCGACAATACCGCGATAATAACAACGCTCTCGCCTGTCAGCACGCGCGTAAGAAATGGTGGCGTCAAATTCGCGTTAGTCAAGATAGAACGTTACGTGGGTCGTGATGTCGATGAATTCAAATCTAAGTTTCGCATTAGACGCTATAAGCCATATCTTCGATGACACTATATTGAGCTTGGTGATTGTAATATTTAAAAAGTAGAGTATGAATTATTTTTGTGCCATTTAAACATAATGATTAAGAATTATAATCACGCATAATTTATCGGCTTTAATATTCAAAAAAGCTAATGTTGGTTTTAAATTAGTAACTTTGACGTTCGTATTTTTAGAGAAGGACAACAAATTTATGGAATAACTAACTGAAGATATGTGGCAACCTTTTTCTGCAACTGTTCGGGAGTGTTCGCGCCAGGCTGAAGGCTCGATGCCCATTTTCGTCCAGGGCGCGCGCAATCCCACTGCGGAATCTTCCTTGGCGCCTTCCTTTGCCAGGATCGTGATTTCCAAACCCCTCAAGCGTCATGTTCCACGCTGGCTTAAAACGCTCAATCAACATAGTCTCCGCGAGCGGTATCCAAATATCGTCAACGACTAAATAACGGCAAAAAAAGTCGGCTAATTCAAGATTCCTCGCCGAATTAATGGACTTGGCGTGATCGGAAAGGGGTTTATATAAAGCCTGTCCGTGCTCTACTTCTAATCCTAAATCTCCTTTACGTGTTCCAGCCGGAACAGCTTTCCCAACGTAGATAGGACAACTGAATCGACCTCCTCTGTTGACTTTTGCCAAACGCGCATAAGCGGGGAAGGAACCAACGTAGTATATAGCGTATACGCCAGCTCCGTTAAACGAAACGGGAGGAAGAGTTTGGGTTTCCGTATCAATTAAAGCGGAGGCGACACTTTCGCCAAGATTGCGCTTGTCTAGGGGGTTAAAAGGGGTCTTAATCATTATTATATTTTGGCTTTTCGCGCGCTAATTTATCCAAGTGCTTTATAACTGAATCTCCAATGACGTAAGCGAGCCTAACCGGCACCGCGTTGCCTATTTGTCTCATACTTTCCGACCAAGAACCAGGGAATTGATAGTTATCAGGAAAGGTTTGTATTCTCGCGCTTTCTCGAACAGTGTAATAACGAAACTCGCCGTCACCCAATGTCAAGGTATTTTCACCTCCAGGCACACCGTGTGCTCCCGCTTTAATGGTTTTAGATGGCTCATCCAATAAACTCCCACGATGGCCAACGTAAGATCTCGCGCCGTCCCTATATTCATGGTTTAAAAATTGTTTCGCGTTATCGCTCTTCGGATCAGGCAGGCCTTTAATCGCGTCTCGGACTGTCCGCCAACGCTCGCCGTAAATGAGCTTATCAAACAACTGAATGTTTCTCTCCTCTGTCCGAGGAATTTTTGGACGATTAATTTTTGCGACACGATGCTCGTCCCAATAAGAATTGTCTCCATTTTTTGCGCGAAGTAGAGCTTCACGTGAATGTGTCGGCTCAGGAAAGGACCAGCGAGCGTCCAAGTCTTTCCTAAATCCAATTATAAAAACACGGTGGCGTCGTTGCGGAACTCCATAGTCAGCGGCATTTACAAGTCTTGAGACCACGTTATATTCAAGACCTGTTTCTCCACTAGAAGTATGGTATTCCTCGAGTATCCTTAAATGATCTTCCCAATTCATTCCCGTACGATTAATTATTTCTGGGTAAGAAAGCTGGAGCAGCAAATAATTGAAATATGAGCTAAATGATTGGCGTGTAAGGCCTTTAACATTCTCAAAAATAAATCCAAGCGGTCTCAGTTCTCGCACGGCTCTCACGGCTTCGGAAAACATATCACGGCTATCTTCGTACGCTTTATGTTTACCGCCAAGCGAGAACGGTTGGCATGGAGGACCTCCAGTCACGAAGTTCGCGTCCGACGCGTATTCCGTATATTTAATAAGTCTGACATCAGTCCGTATCACTTGCCAGTCAGACATTTCTTTAAATCCATTCGCTATGTTCTTATTTATGGTATCACATGAATCTTTATCCCATTCAAATAACGCAGTTGGGGAAAAACCCGCTTGATGAAGCCCTAAGGCGAGGCCGCCCGCGCCACTAAATAGTTCCAATGACTTAACGCTAAAGACAGGCTCGTGTTTTTGATTTATATTTTCATTCAGCGCGTCATAAGGCGCTTTGATACTTTCTGTCATAACGCATTCACGCGCGTGCTTTATTTCTGACGTAACGCTCATCGCTAAATAATCCTCCCTTATCTTGAAGCCAAAAGCGCGCCAGTGCTTTTAAAAAAGTTATCTTTTATACCAAACATTCAAGGACCCAAATGGAACCAATGCGCCAGCCAATTAACTTTTGCCTCTTCACTCCTTGTCTATTGCCGCGAAGACTCATCTCGAGTTAGTTTTCCTCTGCCGCGAGGAACGGGAAGCGGATAATGGGTAGCTAGCGTTGATTAAGGCAACTTTAAAAAATACGTTATTTACGTAATTCCCTAAAACAAAGCGCCTTCCTAACATTATAGCGGGTTTTCATGACTTATCAACATAATTGTTCCAATTGTTGAAATTTTGTTCCATATTTTGGGCCGTAAGCATTTGAAAGATATGCGGCTCCATTGCCGCTCCCTGACGACAGGACGCGCGACTCCGTATCTTTTTGGGAGGGTCGGCGAATCCAGCGCGGGATATGAGGGGTTCTCGCCAGTCCGGAGGGTTGGCGGGCCGGTCGCGCTCCTTTCTCCAGAGCGGCAAGCCCAAGGCTTCGCCCTTGGGCGGCCCGCCCCACGGCCCCGGGCGGCGGGGCGCGTCCGTTCGCCCATTCGCTTCTGGCGGCGGCTCTCATTATAATAATCGGAAGCGGTGGGGAATCCCAAGCGCGCGTCGCGAGGCTGAGGGATTCCCCGGCGCGCCTCGGGTCGGCGCCGCCGTTTGGGCCAGTCTGGCCGCCTTGCCGCGCGGGCCCATCTCCGAGCGAGCTGAAGCGCCCGGAGTAAGCGGACAATCCCGCCTTTGGGAGAGGGTAAAGCGCCACGAGCGGAGGAAGCCTTAAGATGGCCATCAAAGACAGAAAAAGGGCGCTGGGCGAGACGTACGCGGCGCGAGCGCGGCGGGAAGGATATCCCGCGCGCTCGGTCTATAAACTTAGCGAATTCGACGAGAAACAAAAACTCTTGCGCCCTGGGCAAAAGATTCTGGACTTGGGCTGCGCCCCCGGGTCCTGGAGCCTCTACGCCCAGGAAAAGGTGGGACCACGGGGGAGGGTTATTGGGGTGGACCTCCAAAAGCCCGCGCTGGAGTCCGGGGGAACTTTTATTTTCGCGGAAAGGGATATCGCGCTGCCCCCGACTCCAGAAATACGCGCCGTGGGGCCATTTGACCTCGTTTTATCCGATCTCGCCCCGCGCACCACAGGTCGCCGGGACGCGGACAGCTACCGGAGCCTGGAACTCTCCCGCGCGGCCTTCGCCTGGGCGCGGTCCCTTCTGAAAGAGCGCGGCGATTTCCTCTTTAAGATCTTCCAAGGGAAAGAAACGGGCGACTACCTTAAAGGAGAGATCCGCCTTAGTTTCGCCAAGCTGATTCTCCTGAAACCCAAGGCCACCCGCCCCGAGAGCGTGGAAATTTTTGTTTTGGGCCGAGGCTTTCGCGGAGGTGGGGCGTCCCCCAGCGGTGACGGGCGAGCGGAGATTTAGAATGGCGCGCCACCAACCGACGGCTGGGGCGCGCTTCGGATCGCGCCCTTGGAGCGCCTTAAAAATACCGTACGGGGGAGCGCTAGAGGGCGCCGACCTTCCGACGGGGGAGGGATACCGCCTGGGCAAAGAAAAGAGAGAAAAATCCCGACGGTCGAGGGGCTTAAGGGAGAGTTGTTTTAAGTTTCGCGGCGACGGTTTGGGCGCGTTCCACCATTAAAAGGTCCAGGTCCTTTTCGCCGGAGAACCACTGAACGGGGCGCTTAGGGGAGGGGAGCGCGTAACCCATGGAAGCGAGTTCGGCCTGGAGCGGTTTGACGCCTACCCCGCTCCAGCCGTGGGCGCCGAAGGACGCGCCAATCTTTTTTGGGGTCTTTAGGCGTTTGAGGTCGCGGAGGAGATCGCCGACCGCGGGAGACATTAGGGTTTCGAAGGAGGGCTCCCGACAAGAATGGCTCCGACCTTGTGGGCCGCGGTCGCCATTGCGCCGCGCTGGTCGCGCTTGGGATTGACGCGATGGGCGTCTGTTCCCACGCTCCCCAAGGAGCGAATAAGCTCCAGGGCCACGCGCTTGTTGGAACGCCATATGGCGTCAAAAGGCGACACCGTTTTCGCGCGGAGTTTCCGCTGGACGCGTTCGGAGTAATGAGCGAGGATTCGCGTGGGATCCTTTCGCCAGACCAGGACGCGGGTCCGGGCGGATAATCTTGCCCCTCCTTAATCGCGCCCGAGGAAATGGCCGCCAAGGAGGATTTAGGCTATTTGGGCGGAGCGGATGGGTGAGGATATTGGCGAAATAATTGAGCGCCAAATACCGCCAGACGCTTTCAGGGAATTTCCTCGCCAAAGCGTCTCCGTGGAGGCGAAGCTTAAGCCGAACCCGATTTTAGAAACACTGTCTGTTTTAATATAAACGAGAAATGGCGCTCATCTAAATTAACCATGATTTCTTGGATTTTTCGCGAAAACCAGAAGTGGTTGTTCGCCCAAGCGGGCCACGTGGATAAGCGGTCAGGGCGCGTGGGGGGGGGATGGTTAAAGCTCCGCGCAATCTTCGGATATTGAAGGCGCGATAATTTCCGGAGCGCTCAATTTCCCAAAGCGCGGTCTTTAATCTAAAGGAGGATCAAAAATTTTGACGGCTACGTCGGTTTTTCCAACAATAGCCACGGCTAAACATTTTACGGTCACTCCTTCCGTACGCAATCCTTTAGCGTAACGTTTTTTCTTAATTTGAGCTTCACCCAAAGCTATCGCTTTATTAAAGAGTTCTTGCCTTCTCTGTTCAATTTCATTTTCAGGATGGTTTTCAAATTTTTCATATTTAAATTCTCCCACAAAAATTAACTTGGGACCCATTTCGATCTTGATATCGCAAACGTCTTCCGAAGTAACGAACTGAGAGGTAATATTAAAAGATAAAGCTCTCAGGACAGCGCAGATTATAGCGTGATGGTAACTTTCTCTTTTGGGCTGCTCCGCGTATGTAACCCAAGTTAAAATTTTAGAAAAACAATTAGCTAGCTCGTTTGAATCAAAATTTACTAAGGCGCTTTTGATTTGGCTACTTAATTCATTCATCGTATCAATATTCTTTTGATCAGTTAAATATTGAAATAGTTGTGAATTAAAAGCTGATGAGACTTCGTGGTTAGGAAAATCCAAAGTATAATTGTTCGCGTCGACCCGACCCGTAATCGTCAAATATCCTGTCTGAAAAAGGAGAGACGTAAGATTTAGCCTGTTAATCTCAACGGCGTTTAACATGGAAGAGGTTAAGGTATTTGACGTGGGAGAGGTCAACTCATGAGGCCTTTGTGCGATGTATTTTAAAAGAAAAGTTGGAGTTCCGCTATCGAACCAAAAGTCTTGAAATTCTTTATTTTCGATAAATTTAATTAACGTATAAGGATTAATTATTTTTCTTTTTCCATCCCAGGAATAACCATCGTAGTATTCAATAATTTTATCTTTAAGATTATCTACCGTAAAATTTGAGGGAAGAAAATTATTTGATTTATTATACTCCAGTATATCCGGAAGATAGTTTTCAAAATAAGTATCAAATTCTTCCAAAGTGAAACCGCAAATGGAGTGGTACGCTGGATTCATGGTAATGTCATTAAGATTATTGAATCCTGAAAAGATAGACGCTTTAGAGAACTTTGTTACTCCCGTGACTAAAAGAAAATGAAGCATTTCTTTATCAGCGAGCGTTTTCAGGGAATAAAAAAAAGAATGAAGCGCGTCGCGGTTCTTTAACGCTTGGGGAATATTATGTATTTGAGAACGAATGGGCTCATCGTATTCATCAATGAGCACCACGACTTTTTCATTCGTTTTTTTCACAAGAGCGCGAACTATTTTTTTGAGCGTTATAGCGGGAGTTGGGCCATCCACGTCGTTTAAATCATACTTTTCCGCCGCCGCTCGAAGCTCATCCATAATGCCTTTATTTAACAATTTTTTATTATCGGTATCCGAAGGCATGGTTATCGTTAGAACCGGATATTTTTTAAAATCGTAGCGAACGGCGTCAGAGGCGATCCAAAGCCCGTCAAATAGTTTTTTATCTCCTTCGAATAGCGCGGCAATTGTTCCTAAGAGAAGCGTTTTACCGAATCGCCGTGGCCGCGAAAGAAAATAACATCCCTCTGTACTGACCATTTCATTAATAATTTTAGTTTTATCCACATAAAGTAGATTATGTTTTCTAATTGTTTTAAATCCTTGACCGCTAGCGGGAAATTTTAACATGTACCCTTCTTTTCAAGTTAACTGTAAATAAAACATTTACAAAACAACGATACCGCTATTTAAGCTAAAGCGCAAGTTATTCGTGGCATAGTCGCGCGCCGCCAACTCCCCGCTTGGCTCCTCTGGAGCGCTCGGAGGCTCGCTTGGATTCGGCCCCGCCGGCTCGCCGGAAGGAGGACCGGCGAATCAAGGAGCGCGTTAATGGTTCAAGCCCGCCAGGTGAGTAGGCGACCCGCTCGCTCGTCTTTCTCCGCGACCCAAACTCCGAGCCCTTCAGGCTCGCCCCCCACGCGTCACCAGGTCGCGGGGCGCGAGCGCCTCCGCTCGTTCGCTTCTGACGGCTCCTCTTAAGATTATTCGGAGGTTATTGAGCGCCCAAAGCGCGCGCGGAGTTTGAGGGACGCCCCGAGACGCCTCGGGCGGGCTTGGGCGCGTCTCTGGGGCGCCTTCACGCCCAGGCCCGACTCCGGGCGCCTGGAGACGCGCGGCGAGGGCGGAAAGCCTCGCCTTATGAGGGTCAAGCCCAGTCTTTGGGAGGGAAAGCTCAGCGAACGGAGGAAGCCTTAAGACGCCTATCAAAGACGGAAAAAGGGCGCTTGGCGAGCGCGCCCCGCGCGAGCGCGTCGGGAAGGCGAGCCCGCGCGTTCCGCTCTTTAAGCTTAAGCGAATTTGACGAGAAACAAAAATTCTCGAGCCCGGGGCGAAAGGCGTTGGTCTTGAGCCGCGTTCCCGGGTCCTGGAGCCTCCGCGCGCTGGAAAAGGCGGGGCGGTGGGAGGAGGGTTATCGGGGCGTAGCGCCCAAGCCCGCGCTGGAGTCCGGGGGAACTTTTATTTTCGCGGAAAGTTCGCGGAAAGGTATCTCGCGCCGCTCCCGACCTCGGAAAGACGCGCGGCGGGGCCCTTTGACCTCGGTTTTCCCTTAATCTCGCCCCGCGCGCCACCGGTCGCCGGGACGAGGACAAATACCCCGAGCCCATAACTCTCCCACGCGGCCCGCGCCGAGCGCGGCCCTTTCCGCGCGAGCGAAAGCGGTTTTCTCCCCAAGATCTTCCGCGGGAAAGAAACGGGCGCCAACCTTAAAGGAGAGAGCCGGTTAGTTTCGCCGAACTGATACTCCTCAAAAAAAACCAAGGCCGCCCGCCTTCAAGAGCGCGGAAATCTTTGTGGTGGCCGAGGCTCGCGCGGAGGCGGGGCGCCCCCAGCGCGAACGGGCGAGCTGGGACTTTGAAAGGCCGTGGACCCAGGCGGTCGGGGCTTGAGGTAGGCGACGGGGCCCTCTTTGGGCGCCCCCCCCAAAAAAGCCCCCCGCCGGGGGAGCGCCGACGGGCGCCGACCATCCGGCGGGGGGAGGAAAAGAGGGGGATAAAAGCCGGCGGGCGCTTTAGGGGCGGCCCCAGCCGGGAGCGGAGGCCTTAAAGGGGGAGCTTTTTGAGTTCCGCGGCGACGGTTCGGGCGAGTTCCTTTAAGGGATCCAGGTCCTTTTCGTCGGGGACCCACTGGACGCGGATCTCCGGGGAGGGGAGGGCGTAGCCCATGGCCCCGAG
>JAISCZ010000105.1 GCA_031265205.1 Deltaproteobacteria bacterium | reverse complement strand
GCTTTATGTTTCTCCAGCCCTATTTTTTTCTCTGGAGGCGAAACGATTAAGTTAAGAGGCGCGGCGGCCTGAAAGGCTGGGGGCTTGGGCCCCTTATTTTTCAAAGGGGGCCTCTGGCGTTCCCGCTCGCGAAAGGCGCTTCCTTACGGCTGGAAGCGCCCTGTTTCGCGCTAAAAAACCTTTTTGGGGGAAGGTTTTCGCGAGATTCGACGCGCTCCATTTGGCGCTTGAAACGAGTTTATTTAAGGAAAACGAGGCGTGGAACCCACGGACGCCTATCGCGCTCCACCCGTAAGGCGTGGGCGAATTTTGGCGCGGGCGAGTCCTTAGCCGGGGTTTTTGAGGGCGCGTTTGTTTCCCAAGGACGCCCCAGGCCAATCTCCGCGCTTCAACCTTGACGGTTTCTAACGCGCCTTAAATTAAGAAAAAGATTAAAAGGCGATGGGCTTTTTCCGAAAGCGGCGTTCGCGAGCGATAGAGCTACGCGAGTTACCCACGTTGTCCGCGGCCTCCCCGCCTTGGCGGGGAGGGCCCTAGGGGGCGGGCGGCGCTTTGGGTTCCGGCCCTTAAAGAGCGCCGAAGGTTTTATGGAGGCGCCCGAGGGCTTCCGCGAGAACGCTTTGGGGGCAGGCCATGTTGATTCGCTGGAACCCCCGGCCCGCCTCGCCGAAGATAAGCCCGTCGTCCAGCCAGAGTTTAGCCTCGTTGATTATTAGCTCTCCGACTCGCTCATGGCCAAGACCCAGATTTTGAAAGTCGAGCCATAAAAGGTAAGTGCCTTCCGTCTTCGCGAGGCGGACCCGGGGAAGTTTGGCGCGCAGAAAGTCTTGGGCGAAGGCGAGGTTCTTTTCTAAGTACGCGCGCAACGCGTCGAGCCAGGGGCCGCCCCATAGGTAGGCCTCGCGGCAGGCGACCAAAGCCATGATGGAGAGCTGGCTGACGCCGGTTCGCTCGACCTCCCGATTGAAGGCCGCCCGCGTTTGCCCGTTGGGGATAAAGACGTTGGAGAGCGGTAGGCCCGCCAGGTTAAAGGTCTTGCTGGGGGCGGTGGCGAGAATGGCGATCTCGTCGAAGGAGGGGTCAAGGGAGTTGAAGACGCGGTGTTTCGCGTCGCCCCAGACAAAGTCGCAGTGGATTTCGTCGGAGAAGACCAGGCAGCCCTGGTCCCGGCAGATTTCCCCCATCGCGCGTAACTCTTCCTCCGTCCAGACCCGGCCCACGGGGTTGTGGGGCGAGCAGAGGAGGAACATTTTCACGTTATGGGTTTTAATCTTGAAGGCGAAATCGTCAAGGTCAACGGAGTATTTCCCGTCTTTATAGACAAGGGGGCTGTCGACCAAAGTCCGTCCGTTAGCGCGGATCGCGGCCCCGAAGGGGTAATAGACCGGGGACTGGATTAAAACGGCGTCCTTTTCCCGGGTGAGTCCCCGGACGGCCGCGTTGATGGCGAAGACCACGCCCGGGGTTTTTTTGAGCCAACTCCTTTGGGGCTCAAAGGCGAAGCGCTCCCGGAACCAGTCTTGGAGGGGCTTGAAGTAATCCTCCTTCGCCTCCGAATAACCGAAGATCCCATGGTCCGCGACTTTTTTGAGGGCCTCCGTCACCTCCGGGGGAGCGGGAAAATCCATGTCCGCGACCCACATGGGCAACAGATCGTCCGGTAGGCCCCTTTCCTTGGCGAAATCGTATTTCAGGGAATAGGTCCCCCGCCGGGGGACGATGGCGTCAAAGTTGGGCATGGGCGTGGAAGGCCTCCGGCGCTCTGAAGGCGCGGTGACTGGCGAAGGGGGCGTTTTCGGTGGGCGCTTTATTTTAAGGCCCGTTCCAGGTCGTCGAGCAGATCTTGGGAGTTCTCCACGCCCATCGAGAGCCTTAAAAGGCGATCGGTAATGCCCAAGGAGAGGCGCGTCGCCTCCGGCACGTCGGCGTGGGTCTGCAGGAAGGGGTAGGTGACCAAGGTCTCGACTCCCCCGAGGCTTTCGGCGTAGAGGATTAGCGTGACGGTCTCGAGCAGTTTTTCCGCCCGGCGCGCGCTGTCCACCTCAAAGGATAGCATGGCCCCAAAGCCGCTGGCCTGGGTTTGGCTGACGAGGCGCCCCGGATGCTCGGGGAGGCCGGGGTAAAAGACGCGCTCGACGTGGGGATGGCCTTGGAGGAAAAGGGCCGCCGCGCGGGCGTTTTCCTCCGCCCGCTCCATCCTCAGGTGGAGGGTCTTGAGGCCCCGGAGTATTAAAAAGCTATCAAAGGGCGCGAGGCCCGTTCCCACGGTCTTGGTGATAAAACGGAGCTTTTCGGCCATCTCCGCCGAGCGGGTGACGATAAAGCCCGCGAGGGTATCGTTGTGTCCCCCCAGGTATTTGGTGCCGCTGTGGAGAACCAGGTCCGCTCCCAGGTCCAAGGGCCTTTGGAGGTAGGGGGTCAGGAAAGTGTTGTCCGCGACGACTAGAATATCCTCTCCCACGGTCTTTTTAACCATCCGGATATCGGTTACGTTCGTCATGGGGTTGGAGGGGGTCTCCAGAAAGACGCCTCGGGTTTCGGGGCGGATCTTTTCCTTTAAGAGGCGCGCGTCGTTAGTGTCCAGATAGTCCACTTTAAGGCCCACGCGCCGGGTTAAAACGTCGAAGAGGCGCACCGAGCCCCCATAGAGGTCCGCGGTCGCGAGGAGGTGGTCGCCCGGCGCGAAAAGGCCCATTAAAGCGTCCAGCGCGGCCATGCCGCTCGCGAAGGCCATGGCCTCCGTTCCATTTTCCAAGAGCGCGACCTGGCGCTCCAAGGGCTCGCGGGTGGGATTTTGCGAGCGCGCGTAATCGAAGCCGGTGCTTTTCCCCACCCCGGGGTGGCTGAAGGTCGCCGACTGATAGATGGGGACCGCGACGGCCCCCGTGTCGTTGTGGGGGTCATGGGCCCCCCGGACGAGGATGGTCTCAATGCGCATGCGGAAATTTCCTTAGGGGGAACTCGTTGGTCGGAAGGAAAAAAAGAAAAAAATTGAGACGCGCGCGCGAAACCCCAAAAGCCGCGGGCGAAAAGGAAAAATAATTAATTGAGCGGCGCGCGAGTAAAAAAGCTTGGCGCGCCGAAGGCTCCAGATTCTACCAAACTCGCGGGAGAAAAAAAAAGCCTTGACTTTGCCGCCCGCCGCGGTTTATCTTAAAAGCGTATTCGGGTCGGCGGAAAAAAATTTCCCCCCATCCGTTTTCCATAAAGCTGATCAGATTTTCCTGAAGGCCGAGAGCGTTATTCCATAATGTTCTTGGCTTTTTTCTTGGCTATTGGCTTTTTTTCGCCGTGGGCTTTGGGGCTTTGCGCGGGCTTCAAGCGCGCGAAGGCCTTGGCCGCCGCGCTTTTGGCGCGCGTTTTCCCCCGCGTTTCCTTCGCGCGCTCCGTTTCCGCCCTTAAGGTTTTCCCCCCAAGTTTCCCTCCCCAAGTTGTTTTTTCTCTAAACCGGAGCCTGTAGGCGACTCCGGAAATCATTTTTTTTCGAGGTTAGAGATGTCCAAAATCGCTGAAAGCTTAACCGAACTGATTGGCAAAACCCCGCTCGTTAAACTTAACCGTTACGGCGCGGCGCGGGGAGTTTTAGGCTCCGTTATCGCCAAATTGGAGTATTACAACCCCTTAGGAAGCGTGAAAGACCGCATCGCCCTCGCGATGATCGAGGACGCCGAGAAAAAGGGCCTTCTGAAGAAAACCACCACCATCATCGAGCCCACCTCCGGCAACACGGGAATCGGGCTCGCCTTCGTGGCGGCGGCCCGCGGTTACCCGATTATTCTCGTCATGCCCGAGACCATGAGCCTGGAGCGCCGCAAACTCCTTTACGCCTTGGGCGCGAGGCTCGAGCTGACTCCCGGCTCCGAGGGCATGAAGGGCGCCATCAAAAAAGCGGAGGAACTCCACGCCCAGATCGCCGACTCCTACGTTCCACAACAGTTTAACAATCCCGCGAACCCTGAGGTCCATCGGCTCACCACGGCCGTCGAAATCTGGGAAGACGCGGGAGGCCAAGTCGACGTTCTCGTGGGCGGCGTGGGCACCGGCGGCACCATTAGCGGCGCGGGGGAAGTCATCAAGAAAAAGAACCCCAAGTTAAAGGTGGTGGCGGTGGAGCCCTTCGATTCCTCAGTCTTGTCCGGCGAGAAGCCCGGGCCCCACCAGATCCAAGGCATCGGGGCGGGTTTCGTGCCCCAGGTTTACGACAAAGCCGTGGTGGACGAGATCTTTCGCGTCAAAACCCCCGACGCCTTCGCGGCCGCCCGCGACGCCGCCAAGACCGAGGGGCTTCTCGTGGGCATTTCCTCCGGGGCGGCGCTCCACGCCGCGACGGAACTGGCCAAGCGCCCGGAACATAAGGGTCAGAACGTCATCGTGATTCTCCCCGACACGGGCGAGCGCTACCTTTCGACCCAACTCTTCGCGACGGCTGAAGCCGCCGCCTAAACCTTTCGCGGTTCCATTAAGCTTCTTCCCCCCACCTCAAGAGGGACGGGATAACCCGCGCCGCCGAACGCTGGCGGGGCGGGGAAGGGGGGAAGAGGATTAATGGCGCGGGCCTTATCGCGGCGCCTTTTTTTCTTTGGCGCGTTCGCGCCGCGCTCCGCCTTGTCTCTCTTTTAGCCGCGCTCCGCTTTTCTCTCTTTTAGCCGCGCTCCGCCTTGTCTCTCTTTAGTCGCGCTCCGCCTTGTCTCTCTTTTAGTCGCGCTCCGCCTTGTCTCGCTCTTTAAGCCGCGCTTTGCCCATGAGCGCAGCGCTTGGTCGCGTTTGCCTTTGGTCGCCGGCCTTGCCGCGTTTGCCTATGGTCGCCGCGCTTGGCCGCGCTCGCCTTTGGTCGCCGCGCTTGGTCGCGCTTGGCCTTTGGTCGCCGCGCTTGGTCGCGCTTGCCTGGCCTCTCGCGCGAGAAAGAAAGGCGCCTTTTTTAGCCTTCCTCTTCCAGATATTCCGGGGATTTTTCCAATTCCGCGGCCAAAGCGTCCAGGCCCTCCGCGCTGGAGCCGTTAAAGCTCGCGTAATCGAGGGCCGATTTTAAATGGCGCTCCGCGTCCTGAAATTGTCCCATGTCGTAGAGGAGGCGGCCCAGGCGTTGGCGGTAGAGGCTGTTGCTGGGATCCAGTTCCACGCTGCGGCGGAAGAGGGACAGGGCCATGGAATCGTCTTTGCCTTCCTCCCGGTAGAGGGCGCCCAGGGCCGAGAGGCTTTGGGCGTCGTCGGGATGGATTTTAACCGCCTGCTTGAAGGCGCTTTTGGCCCCGTTCCGGTCGCCCGCGAGGAGCTTGGCCTGCCCTAAAAGGCTAAATACCTCCCCGCGTCGGTTTTTGCCCGCGGCGGCGCGGCCCAAGGCTTCCAGGGCCGTGGGGACATGGCCCAGTTCGAGGGCGGTTTTGCCGAGTTGGTGGAGGACCTCCGGACGGTCGGGGGCGAGGCTCGCGGCCTTTTGGAGGGCCTTTTCCGCTTCCTCGAGTTGGCCGTTCCAGAGGTAGGAGCAGCCTTTGTTGAAATTGGCCATCAGGTCGTCGGGATTCTGGCGGATGACATCCTCAAAGGCCGCGAGGGCGGCCTTCTGGTCGCCCAGGCGCCCGTGGCAGACCCCCAGGCTGTTCAAAAGGTTCTGATGCCCCGGATCCAAGAGCAGGCCCTCGCGGTATTCCGCGATGGCTCCGGCGATATCCCCCGCGCCAAAGAGCCGGTCGCCGACGATATTGAGGGTCTGGGGCCCAAAGGAGACGGCCACCTCGTGGCCGGTCATGGAGGCTTCCAGCAAGGCGTTCTGGGCGCGGAGGGCTATTTTTTCGAAAGTTAAGACTGGGGAAGGCCCCCAGACCAGCGCCATGGAGACCTGGCCCGGCCCTTCGGCGCTTTTTAAAAACTGAGCCAACTCCTCTTCCAAGCCGGGCTCCGGGGCGGTCCAGAGGAGGGCCAGGGTCCCTAAATCCCAGGGAGCGCGGTGGCGCGGGGGGCGCTGAAAGCGCCTTTCGAGGGATTCCTCGAAGAGGGCGATTTTGCTGTCGGCCTCCCGCTCGCCCGCGAGGCTTAAGACCTTTTCCAAGTCGTCCAGGCGGGCCAAGGCGAAAAGAAAGGGTTTGTCCGCGGCGAGGGCGGCTCTCAAGGCGGCGAGAAGCTCGGCGAGGGCCTCGGGCTCCCGTTCGCGGGCCTGGCGAGCGCGGGGCCCCGCGTCCAGGTCCTGGCCCGCGAGTTCCAAACGGTCGCCGGGGGCGACCCGGCGGTCTGGCGCGCCGCCCACGAGGTGGGCGAGGCTGTAGCCCGGGGCCGTCTCAAAGATGACCGCCTCCCCCTTATGGCGCCCGTCTTCCCCCTTGATCGTAAAGCGCGCCCCGGCTTGGGCGCCCATGACCCTCCCTAAGTTGACGAGGATCCTTTCCTGGGGGAGGACCTGGGTGACCCGCCCGTGGCGCGAAAGGAGATCGCCGAAGGCGATGAGCGAGGCGCCGTTCTGGCCGTTCGCGAAAAAGAGCGCGGTCTCCGCTTTTTCCAGCAAAGAGAGCCCGGGAGCGGGGTTAAAGGCTTGGGAGGCCTCGCGGCGTAGGTCCTCGGGATAGGAGGCTAAGGCCATGGCCGCGAGGTTTCCGGGCTCGCTCCCCGCTTGGGCTTGGAGGATGGCGGCGAGGGAGGCGCGGGTGGCGGCGAGGCTATGGGAGACAAGGAGGCCCAGGCGGTTGGGGGAGAGGCGGGCGAGGCGGACGAGGCCCGGCAGGGCCCCGAGCGCGCGCGCCAAGAGGCGCGAATGGGCCGTAAAGCCGCGCCGGAGTTCAACGAGGGCGAGGACCAGGCTCTCGTCTTCTTTTTCCTCCAGGCGCAACGAGAGCGGCCCGGCCGGTGGGGGCGCGATCCTTTTTTGGAGCGCCGCGAGGAAATAGTCCTTGTTGTGGAGCCCGCTTTCCCAGTCGAGGGTCAGAGCCCTCCGCCAGGCGAGTTTTTCGATGAGGCTGTGGGCGAGGGCCGGGAGGGCCTCGGCGATGGCCGGGGAGAGAGTCTTTCCGGGAGCGGCGCTGACGCTTAAAACGCCCAAATCGCGGCCGCGGTAGCCAAGCCTCGCCGTGGCCTGGGCGTCTGGGCTCGCGCTGGGGCCCCGGTGGAAGGAGAGGTCGGGAAAGATGGCCGAAAGTTCCCGGAGGAAGGCTTTTTCCGAGCGGTCGAGGTCTTTTTTGGTAAAACGCGTTTTATTAACCATGCCCGCCTCAAAACGGCCTTCTGGCGCCCCGCGCCGCGCGGGAACGCCCGTCAAGCTTATGGAAAAAGCCCCTTTAAAGGCCCCGCCGGAGCTAGGCGCAACCCTCCGGCTTGGGGAGGCCGGCCATCTTGCAGGCCCCCTTGCCGGGCCCGGAGGGAAAAAGATCGTAGATCCGCTTGAGCTTGTAGCCGGTCACCGCGGTCATTTCCTTGACCTTGGGGGGGCGGCCCCGCTCCGCGAAATAGGCGCGGAGGAGCGCGATAATCTCCCGGTGCTCTTCCGTGATCTCGTCTATTTCCTCCGCGTCGCGAACGAGTTCCACCCACTCGGGGCCGAAAGCGCCAGAGTCCAGAAGAAAACCCTCGGGGTCCACGGAAAACTTTTTGCCTTGATACTCCAAATAGTTCATCGCCAAAGACTTTAGAGGTAAGTGGGAACGAATTGTGACGCGAACTGAAGATAATTTAGGCTCATCTTACCTAAAATTACCCTCAATCGCAAGGAAATAGGCTAAAAGCGACAGGGCGGCCCAGGGAGGGAAGTTCCTTGGCGCTTAAGGCCCCTTAAGGCTTTGGGAGACCGGAGGGGCCCGCGGGTCCTCCGGGAGCCGCTCCGTCCGCGCCGGCTTCCAAGGGAGCGGAGGGGGCTAAAGCTTCTTGAGTTTCCGGGGTTTCCAAGGTTTCCGCGGTTTCCGCGGGGGAGGCCTGGGGGTCCAGGAGCTCGGGCCGCTCCGCCATGGTGCGCGCGCGGGAAACGTCATCGCGGTAACGCTCAATCGCGGCGTGGTTTCCCGAAAAGAGGATCTCCGGCGGCGCGAGCCCCCGAAACATCCGGGGGCGGGTATAGGGAGGGGCCTCCAAGAGGCCCGAGGCGAAGCTTTCGTCCTCGGCGGAAAGCTTTTCCCCCAGAAAGCCGGGCCGGAGGCGCGCGACGCACTCGATAAGGGCCATCGCCGGGACTTCTCCGCCGTTTAAGACGTAGTCCCCGATGGAAAGGCGTAGGGGCCGATAGAGTTCCACTATGCGGTGGTCCACGCCCTCGTAGCGGCCGCACAGGAGGATGAGGCGTGGTTTTTGGGAAAGGGAGAGGGCGAGGCTTTGCGTCAGAAGCTTCCCCGCGGGGGCGAGATAGACGAGGGTGGGGGGCGGCGCGTCCTTTAAAAGGAGGGCGTCCAAGGCCCTGGCGATGGGTTCCGGCTTTAAGACCATTCCCGGGCCGCCTCCGTAGGGGCGATCGTCGCAGATCCGCCGGGGGCCGTCCGCGTAATCCCGGATATCAATAAGGTTGACGGAGACGATTTTTTGGGCGATGGCCCTGGCGAGCAGCGATTCGGCCAGAAAGGACGCGAAGATTTGGGGAAAGAGGGTGAGGACGTCAAAGATCACGGGTTCGTCTCCGCCAGGGCGCGGAAACTTTCCGCGACGACGAGGCGGCCTTCTTCTTGCTCGATCCTCGCGACATGGTCTCCCTCCCAGGGGAGAAAGATTTCCGTTCCTTGGGGGCTTAATATGACCAAGACGGGTCCCGCGGTTTCCAGAAAATGGGAGATTTGGCCCAAATAGCCGTTTTCTTCCGTATAAACGCTCATGCCAATCAGATCGGCGAGATATATCTCGCCCTCGGCCGCCGCGGGAAGCGTCGCGCGGCTGACGGTCAGATAGCGTCCGGCGAGCGCCGCCGCGGCCTCGCGGCTCTCCACGCCTTCCAGGCGCAAAATTAGGCCCTTATTGGCTTTCTTATAGTCGATGACGCGGGTGGGAGAAAGGGCGGGAGCGCGGGCGCCGGGGCGCGGGAGTTCCAGAAAGAGGGGCGCGAGCGCCAGGGAGGCGCGGGGGTCTTCCCCCCAAAAATCAAGCTTAATCTCTCCCCGGATCCCGTGGGGCCGCCCGAGGCGGCCTAAACGGATCGACCGGAACTTGGGGTCCGTCGGGGAGTCGGAAGCCATGGGGAGAGCCCCGGGGGGCCCCCGCCTTAGGCGGGGGGAGCGGCGAGGGAGTCCACGCGCAGCGAGACCCTCTTGCCGCTTTTGGAGGAGGCCACGGCCAAAAGGGCCCGCGCGGCCCGGATGGTCCGCCCGTGTTTGCCGATAATGGCCGAAAGGTCCTCCGGATGGACGAAGAGGACGTACTCCTCGCCTTCCTGGGTCACCGCGACGCTCTCGGGATGGTCGCCGAGGGAGCGCGCGAGGTACTCGATTAAGGCGATCACGCTTCGCCTTTGGCGTCGCGCTTCAAGAGGGAGGAAACCGTGGGGGAGGCCACGGCGCCCTTGCCGACCCAGCCGTCCAGGCGCGCGCGGTCGACCGTGAGCGCGAAGGGGGTCTTTAAGGGATCGTAGGAACCCACCACGTCCAGAAAGCGCCCGTCGCGTTTGGCCTTGGAATCGGCGACGACCAAGCGGTAGTAGGGTTTTTTCTTGCCGCCCAGGCGGGCGAGTCTGATTTTGGTAGCCATGGAAAAAGCGTCTCCGTCAAAGAAGAAAAGCGTCCCCTCGAAAGCGTCCCAAGGGGGACGCGGGCCCGGGAGCGAGCCGGGGCAAAAGGGCACTGTAGCCAAACGGGGCGAAAAAAGCAAGGGAAAAAGGCGCCCCGGCGCCCCAATGGGCGCGTGGGAAATGGGCGCGTGGGAAATGGGCGCGCGCGGAAAAGGCGCGCGGGGAAAAGGCGCGCGAGGAAGGGCGCTATCGCCCCCGCGTCGCTCAAGCGAAAGGGTGGGCGCTAAAAGGGCCGGCGGCCCCTCCCGCGCCTCATTGGCGGGACGCCCCCGGGAAATCCCCCGTTGTTGAGCTGGCCTATGAGGGAGTTCATGTCTATCTGGCCGTTTTTGATTTTTTTCATCATCCCGCGCATGATATCAAAGTTTTTGAGCAGATCGTTCACTTCATGGACCGTGGAGCCCGAGCCCTTGGCGATCCTCTGGCGGCGGGAGGAATCAATAATGGAATGGTCCCGCCTCTCTCCGGGGGTCATGGAGTCAACGATGTAGACGAATTTTTTGACGGTGGCCTCGTTGGGCTGGGCGGCGGCCAGTTTCTTGAGTTTGCCAAGGCCCGGGATCATGCCCAGGATGCTTTCGACCGTGCCCACTTTCCCCATGAGCAGGAACTGCTCGCGCATGTCGGCGAGGGTAAAGGCGCCCTTCTCGATCTTTTTTTCCAGCTCTTCCCGCGTTTTCTGATCGGCGTGCTCGTTGGCCTTTTCGATGAGGGTGAGCACGTCGCCCATCCCGAGGATGAGGGAGGCCACGCGGTCGGGGTGGAAGGGCTCCAAGGCGTCCAGTTTTTCGCCCACGCCGATAAATTTGAGGGGCTTGGCGACCACGGAGCGGATGCTCATGGCCGAGCCGGGGCGCGCGTCGCCCTCCATTTTGGTGAGGATGACCCCCGTCAGATCCAGCCGCTCGTTAAAATCCTTGGCGATGTTGACGGCTTCCTGGCCGGTCATGGCGTCGGCGACCAAGAGGATCTCGCGGGCGCGCGAGATTTTTTTGATCTCCGAAAGCTCCGCCATGAGCCCCTCGTCGATGGTGAGCCGGCCCGCCGTGTCGACGATGGCCACGTCGCGCCCCGTCTCCGCGGCCTGGGCTAGGCCGAGGCGGGTAATTTCCATGGGGGTCATGGCGGTGGTCGAGGGAAAGGCGGGGACCCCGATTTCCTCGGCTAAAACGAGCAACTGGGCGATAGCGGCGGGACGCGCCACGTCGGCGGGGATGAGGTAGGGTTTTTTGTTCTGCTTGAGGAAGAGCTTGGCGAGCTTGGCGGCGGTGGTCGTCTTGCCGGAGCCCTGGAGTCCCACGAGCATGAGGGGCAGGGGGGGCGCTCCCGCGAAATCGATTCCCACGCTTTCCCCGCCGATCATTTCCTTGAGTTCGTCGTGGACGATCTTGATGACCTGCTGGGCGGGGGAAAGGGAGGCGAGGACCTTTTGCCCGAGGGCTTTGGCCGAGACTTTGTCGAGGAAGCTCTGGGCGACCTTGTAGTTGACGTCGGCTTCCAAGAGGGCCCGGCGCGTCTCTTTGAGGGCCTCCTGGAGGGCGGACTCGGAGATTCGGCCCCGGCCCGCGAGTTTTTTGAAAGCGGCGGAAAAACTGTCGGTTAAACGGCTGAACATGGCTGTCGCTCGCGCGGAAAAGGGTTATTTCCTTTGAAAAAGGTCGGAAAAAGGAAGGAAAAAAGGGCGTCTAAAAAGAAAAGGGGGAAAAAAAGGGGCGCGGCCCGCGGCCTACTCGAAGCCCAATTCGGCGGTCAGTTCCGGGGGAATCTTCATCATCACCTGTCCCGAGCGGGAACTGAGCCAGTGGGAAAGGACGGCGAGCTGGCCTTCGCCCAGGGCCGCGGCCCGGCGGGCGTCGAGGTTGTCGGCGAAGTTCTCCTCCGGGGCCGGGCGGAAGTTGGAAAGGCTCGTCACCAGATAGCCCGGGGAGTCGGGGCTCAAGACGGCGATGGGCTCGGGGGCGACGTCGCCCGCTTTCTGGAGCCCCAAAATGGCCCCGATCAGTTCCAGGGAGTCGGCTTGGCTCAAGGGGGTTCCCGGAATGTTGAAAATATTGAGGCGCGCGGTAAAGGGGGTCTGGCCCGCCTCAAAGGTTCCCGGGGTCAGGTTGGCCTGTCCCAGGGTCCAGCCGCGCTCGCTGGCCGCGGCGACGTAGCTTTGGGCCGCCGCGCGGGATTGGGCGAGGGCCGTCGCGTCAATGAGAAGGTCGCGGGCCCGCGCGCTGACGTCGGGGTCGGAGAGGCTGGGGATAAAGGACTCCTTGCGCTCCAAGGGGACGTAGACGGCGAAGAAACCGTCCTCGTCCAAGGGTTCCGAGAGTTGGCCGATGGGCCAGGCGAGGGCGCTCGCGGCCTCCCCTTGGCGGCCCGCCAGAAAGGCGGGGGGATTGTCCACGTTAAAGAATTCGGAAACTTCGCTCGTGAGCCCTTGGCCCTCGGCCAAGGCCTTTAAGTCGACCGAGGTCTCGCCGTACTGGGCCTGGGAGAGGATATTTTCGAGGCGGTCGATGGCGAGCCTTCTGGCCTTGCGCGTTTTAAGGGTTTCGACGAGGGCGGGTTCGGCCTCCGCGAAGCTTTGGGGTCCCCCGGGGTTATAGGCGCTTACTTGGATCAGGTGGTAGCCAAAGAGGGTCTCGACGGGCCCGAGGATCTCGTTTAACCTTTGGGGCCCTTCGTCAAAGGCCGCCGCCGCGAATTCCGCGACCAGATCGTCGCGCCGGATTAGCCCTAAGTCCTCGTAAATGGCCGCCGCTTCCGGGTCGTCCTGGAGGGCGGCCCCAACGGACGCGAAATTTTCCGCCGTCATGGTCGCCAGGGCCGCGTCGGCCCGGGCTTTGACGGCGTCCTTGGCGGCCTGGTCGGGGGAGAAATTGGGGAAGCGGAAAAGAACGTGGGCGACGGTGGCCTCAGGGGGCGTCGTCAGCTCCGCGAGGCTCTCGCTATAAAGGTCCTCGAGTTCCCCGTCGGCGACTTCCACCTCGCCCAGATAGGCGCTAAAGGGGATCTGGACGTATTCCACCCGGACCTCGGCCGGGACCCGGAAGGTCTCGGCGTTTTCCTGGAAGTAGGCCTCGATCTCGGCGTCCGTGGGGGAAATGGCCCCGCGAAAGGCCCTGGCGGGGAAAAAGGCGTAATTGACGGCGATCTCGTCTTCCGCGAAGTGGAAATCCTCCGCGAGGGAAGCGGTGGGCGTAAAGCTAAGGCTCTGGATCAGCGCGACGGCTCGGCGCTCCAAGAGCTCCTGGGCGACCCTCGCCTCAAAGGCGGGGAGGGAAAGGCCCATCTGGTTGACGACGATCGTTTCGTAGAGGGAGCGATCGAAACGCCCCTCGACCTGGAAGCCGGGGTCGGAGGTAATCTGGCGGATCACGGCCTCGTCGGGGACGAAAAGGCCCAAGCCCGCGGCGAGCCTCTTAATCACGTGGCGCTGC
This sequence comes from Deltaproteobacteria bacterium, assembly GCA_031265205.1. GTDB lineage: Bacteria > Desulfobacterota > Desulfarculia > Adiutricales > Adiutricaceae > JAISCZ01. Next base: position 35,409 of record JAISCZ010000105.1, on the reverse strand, counting down.
GTGAGAAAGGCGAGGGCCTGCCGACCGGCGCTTAAGTCCGCCGCCTCGGCGTCCGCGTTCTCGTAGCGCGCCCTTTCCTGGATTTCCCGTTTGGTCGTCAGGTAGGTCATGATAGGCACGGCCTCCTCGTCCAAATAGATATTGAGGTTATCGCCCGAGTTCTGGCCGCCCACGCCCCAGAAGACAAAGACCAGGGCGATGGCCCCGACGATGAAGGCGGTGATAAGGCCGCCGGATCTTTTTCTGATGTAATCAAGCATCCAAGTGTTTCCGATAAAACCCCCAAGGGGATTTCTGGGGGATAGGGAGGGGGAATGTCCGCGCTCCGACCTGGCTAGGGGAGCCTTAGGCCGCGCCGTCGATCAGGAAACTATAAGGCATAGCGCCTATATTTGCAACGCGAAAGAGGCCCCAAGGCCCCCAAGGCCCCAGGCCCTGAGGTCGCCGAGGCCCACGCCTCCCCCTCGCGGGCCCGCGCGTCCCCTATGGCCCGCCCCGCCTCGGGCCGGTTTTTTTTCTTCCCGGCCTCGGGCTGGAGAAAGGGACGGCGAGGAAAGGGACGGCGGGGAAAGGGACGGCGGGGAAAGGGGCGGCGGGGAAGGGGGGCCAAAGTTCGCGAGGGGAGGATAAAGCGCTTGAGGGCTTGAGGTCCTATTTCGCTTGAAGCTTTGGTATAATGTGGCGCGAGGATTAAACGCCGCGCTTATTTTTGGAGGCGTTTCCCCCGTTAACCGCCCTTTTTCGTTTTATTCGCTAAAATTTTTGAGGTGAAAAGGCCTCCCTTTCCCGCGCGGGAGCGCGGGAGCGGTCGCTTTTTTCTTGGGAAGGCGGAACTTATGGACGCTCCCTCCCCCGACCGCCGCGGCGCGGCGGCGAGAGAGGCCGCCCCGCGCGTCGTCATTCTGGCCGCGGGGCTGGGCCAAAGGATGAAATCGGACGTTCCCAAGGTTCTGCACGAGCTGATGGGCCGCCCTCTTCTCTTCCACGTCCTCAACTCCGTCCGCTACCTCCGCCCGCCGAAGATTGTCGTGGTGGTGGGCCACGGGGCCGCGGCGGTGCGGGAAAGGGTCGCGGAGGCCTTCCCCGGCTCCGTCGATGGCTCTGGAAAGGGATTCTCCGAGGGTTCCGCCAAGGGCGCCCTGAGGATCGTTTTCGCGCCACAGGACAAGCCCCTCGGGAGCGGTCACGCCGTTTTGGCGGCGGAAAAGGCCCTCGCCCAGGCCCGGGGCCCGCTGCTCATTCTCCCGGGGGACGCTCCGCTCGTTTCCCCGCAAACCCTTTTGGATCTGGGGGCGGCCCATCGGGAGCTGGGCGCGTCCTTGTCGGTTCTGACCGCGCGCCTTCCGGACCCCGCGGCCTACGGGCGGATCGTCCGGGACTCTAACGGTTGGCTCGCGCGGATTGTCGAGTATAAGGACGCCACGGAAGAGGAAAGAAAGAGCGACGAGATCAACTCCGGGGTCTACTTGGGCGACGCGCGGGAGATCTTTAAAGCCCTTAAGTCCCTGCGGCCCGCGAACGTCCAAAACGAGTATTATTTAACCGATATCGTGGAGTCTTTCCGCGCCAAGGGCCTCAGGGTCGCGGGCGTCGAGGGCCCCGATCCTTCGGAAATCCAGGGCGTGAACGACCGGGCCGACCTCGCCCGGGCCCGGGAAATTTTGCGCCGCAAGATTAACGAGTCCTGGCTCAAGGCCGGGGTGACCATCCTCGACCCCCAAACCGTCACCATCGAGCCCACGGTCAAGCTGGAGCGGGACGTGATTGTGGGGCCCGGGGCCATTCTCGCGGGCTACACCAAAGTGGGCGCGGGGACCCGGATCGGCGCCTACGCCACGCTCGCCGACGCGCGGATCGGCGCCCGCTGCGCGATCGGATCCCACGTCGTCCTCGCGGGCGCGACCGTTCCCCCGGGCGCGCGCCTGCGCTCCCCCCCTCCCCAAATGGCGCCCGCGGGGCGCCTCCGGGTCCCCCGACCTCCCCGCGGGGCCGGGAAGGGATTTTAGATTGGACCGGGACAGGGCCGGGCGGGCCTTAGAGCTTCGCCCGGCGCTTCCCCCATAAGGCACCTCGCCCTTGCCTAACGGACGGATATTTCCGCGCCGCGCGCCGGGAGAAGCGTTTTGGCGCGAGGAAGAGAAAATGAGCGCGATATGGAATTTACCACCCAACCCTTATTTTTAAGCGAAGTCAAAGAGCAGCCCAGGGTCCTTTCCAATACCTTGGCCCAGTACGTGGGGCCCAACTATTGCCTGAAGATGACCAAGCCCCCTTTGGACAACCTGACGCTCATCAAAATCAATAAGGTCTATCTCACGGGCTGCGGCACCAGTTTCCACGCGGCCCTAACCGCCCGCTACCTCATTGAGGAGTTGGCCGGGGTGCCCACGGTGGTGGAGCAGGCCTCGGAGTGCGGCCAGCACCAGCTCCTCGTGGACAACAGCGTTTTGGCCGTGGCCGTCTCCCAGTCCGGCCGCAGCCGCGAGACTTTGACCGCCCTCCGCCTCGCCAAAAACAAGGGCGCGGTGACCTTGGCCCTCGTCAACGACGCCGATTCCCCCCTCGCCCGGGAGGCCGCGGGTTATATCACCACCCTCGCGGGACGGGTCCTGACTCCCTCCTCGACCAAGGCCTTCACCAGCCAGACCTTGGTCTTGGGGCTCTTGGCCTTTCGGCTCGCCCAGGCGCGGGGCCTTTTGACCCACGGCCTGCGGGAGGAGATCAGGGAATTCGGGAATCTGGCCGAGTCCGTCCGTTTCGCGCTCTCCCTGTGCGAGAGGGAAGTCATTAACGTCGCGAGCGCGCTTCTCTCCTATGAGCACCTCTTTATCCTGGCCGTGGGCAGGCTCCTGCCGATGGTCTACGAGGGGGCCTTAAAACTCAAGGAAGTGGCCAAGTTCCACGCCGAAGGCTACAGCGCCGGCGAATTCGGGCACGGGCCCTTGGCCATGGCGGGCCCCAATACCCCGGTGATTTTAATGGCCTTTAACGATCAGCCGGAAGGGGCCGCCGCGGGCGCGACCCTCGCGCGGGTCCTTAAGGACCGGGGCGCGCCGCTGATTCTCATTACCGAAAACGGGCCGCGCAAGAACCGGGAGCTTTTGGAATTGGCCGATTATGCTATACTCCTCCCGTTGGTTCCCCCCCGGCTGCGGCCCCAGGTGGCCTTAATCCCGCTCCAGCTCTTGGCTTCCCACTTGGGGTCCCTGAAGGGCTTGGACGTGGACAATCCCCACGGGCTTCTGTCCGAAAGCCTTTTGAGCGAGGACGGGGCCCAGGCGACGGAGACGGGCGAGGGCGACGGCCTCGCGGAAGTGGCCTTTCCGGGGAGTTTCCAGCGCTAATTTTGGCTTTTAAGGCCGGCGACAGAGGTTATTTTGCGCGTTCTTTCCGGTATCCAACCTTCGGGGAAGCTGCACATCGGCAATTATTTCGGCATGATGCGGTCCATGATCAAGTGGCAGAAGCAAAGCGAGCTCTTCTGCTTTATCGTGAATCTCCACGCCTTGACGAGCCTTTCCGACGGCGAGACGCTCGCCCGCAACACCTTGGAGGCGGCGGCGGATTTTCTCGCCCTGGGGCTTGATCCCGAGCTTTCCATTTTTTGGGTCCAGGGAGACGTGGCCGCGCACGCGGAACTCACCTGGATTCTGCATAACCACGCCTCCATGGGCCTTTTGGAGCGGAGCCACTCCTACAAAGACAAGATCGCCCGGGGCCAGACGCCCCACCACGGGCTCTTTTCCTACCCGGTGTTAATGGCCGCGGACATTCTCCTCTATCAGGCGGATCTGGTCCCCGTCGGCAAAGACCAAAAGCAGCACCTGGAAATTACCCGCGATATCGCCGCGGCCTTCAACAACGTCTACGGTCCCACCTTTACCATGCCCGAGCCGGCCATTAACGAAAATTTGGCGACCATTCCCGGTTCCGACGGGCAGAAGATGAGCAAGAGCTACGGCAACGCCATCGAGATCTTCCAGCCCCAAAAGGAACTTCGGAAGGTCGTCATGAAAATCGTGACCGATGGCCGCTCCGTGGAAGACGTCAAAGACCCCGACAACTGCAACCTCTTCAATATTTACCGCCTCTTCGTGGACGCGGAAAAGGAGGGGGAACTGCGGGAGCGTTACCTCAGGCCCGGGCTCCAATACGGCGAGGTTAAAAAAGAACTCGCGGACATTATTTGGAATTATTTCGAGCCCTACCGGGAAAGGCGCGAAAGCTTTTCCGCCCGCCCCGACGATTTGCGCGACATCCTCCAAAAAGGGGCCCAAAAAGCGCGCGCCGTCGCCGCGGAGACGATGGACAAGGTGCGGGACAAGGTAGGCTTAAACTACTAAAAAGCCCGCCCGCCTCCCTTCCTTTTTCCGGCGGCGCCTAAAGGGAAAGCTTCGCGAAAACTCGCGGCCAAGCGCTCAGGGTTCGGCCCCTTATGATCTCTTTCTAACTCTCGGGATCTCTTGCTAACTTTCGCGTCGCCCCTGTCCAGCGTCCTCGCGAGGCGAGAGTCGCGCCGGCGGCGCCTTCAAGCGTCCCCAGGCGAAATAGCCGCGGGCGACGGAGGCGACTTTTATAAGGCGAGGGACTTAGGCGAGGCGGACTGGGCGGGCGTAAGGCGAGGGACTGGGTTAGGTGGAATGGGCGAGGCCTAAGGCGAGGGACTGGGGAAAATCTCAAAAAGCTCCCCAAGGCTACGCTTGGCCGTAAAAGGCGTGACTTTTTGGGCTATTTTCCGCGATACGCCGCGGTCGCCTCTTTTGGCGAAGGACGCCCGCCAGGGGAACGCGGCGCGGCTGGCGCCATCCAAAGTCCGCCCAGAGCCGCCCCAGGGGAAGCGGCGCCAACGCCGCGCGGCTTTGGGCGGGAATCTCCGCCTGAGCGCGCTCCTCTTTGAGTTTCTCTTTGGTCGGCCCCGTATTTTAGCCATTTCCGGTATCGGGCGCTCTCGCGGCGTCGCGCTTTGGCGCGCGCCGTTCAAAGGCTTCGCGCCAGAAGATTCCCTCGCGCGGGATATTGTCGCGCGCGCCGTTTCCTGAAAGAGCCCTGGGGCGGAGGGGAAGGCTTTTTCCCCGCGGGCCAAGAGAGCGCCTTAAAAAAAAGCCCCGAGCGCGCGCCCGGGGCCCTTCCGCGAAGCCACCGCGGAATTGTCAAAGCCAGAGAAGGGCGTTCTGGCGCGCCCGGACGCCTGGGGAAGCGCTTTCAGCCATTTCTAGAAGATATCGGAAGATATAGGAATCCCGTCCCATCGCGGTCCAGAAACGCCGGGATCTGGCCGCGCTTTTCCTTAAAGGAGACCGGCGAGGCTCGCTCCGCAGACCGAAGAGAAGTGGCCCATTGGAGACGCTCGCGTTAAGGCTCTCTATTTGACGGCAATTCGCGCCGCCAAAGCCAGGGTTTCATCTATGGAGAGATCTGAAATTGTAGGCTGTTCGCGGCAGCGACGCCGTCCCTGATCCCGTACGCCATCTTGAACGCGCGAGCGCGGGAGTTGACTGACGCGCCTGGCGCCGCGGCGCTCCTCTTCTTAAGGTCGTAGCCAATTCTCGCTTTGAAGCGCCCCACTTTGACCGGAAAGTCCTTCAAACGGGGGCGTCAAAGGCGGCGGGCGCGGTAGAAGTTGGCTTTGACGCTGTCTTCTTTCCCGGGGACTCGGATGACAGCGGGCCTTTGCCCTTCAGGGCCGGACTCGATCTTATTCTCGCCGTCAGAGGCGAAGTCGCGTGAAGGAGAGATTTTCGGGCCCGTTCGCGTCAGCGGTATTCTGAGCGCCGCCCCAAACCCGAGATTCGTTGGCGGATGTTTTTTTGCCGGGAAAGGAGGATATCAGCTCGCTTCCGTTGTACGCCGCCGTTCGCCGCGAGTTGAACGTTGGCGTCGCCTCCGTAAAGAGCGTCGGCGACTAAAGTTTTGATCTCTCGGCTCCGGTTCTTCATTTCCACAAACATTGGCTCCAAAGCGTCGCTGTCATGGCGGCTCTCGATTTTGGCCCCGCCTTAGAGGATGGTGGATTTTTCCCCGCGGGTCGCTAGGATCTGGACCCAGGCGTCCTTTTCCCCCGTGACCCGAGTAGCCTACGTCAGGCTCAGAGGGATTCTGAAGGGAATCTGGGTAACGCTCGCTGGGATCCTCAAAGTTCAACCGCGGGCGCGGTCCCGCCCTACGGGGCGGCAAGCCCACGCCGATCCCTAAAAACCATCAGAACGCGCTGGAAAGTCTCCACGCCCTGGACCCTGAAGTCCCCCAAAAAGAGCTGGTTGAGCGTGTAAAGATCCTTCGTCTTTTCAAGTTGGCGGGCCCGCCACTCCCCAGCCTCTGATTGGCTTGAAGTCGGCCAAAACAATCGCGCCCCGTAACTGGCTTCAGGTATTTGGCGGTCATTTCGGCGGGTATGAGAGCGAAAGCTTCGTAGTTGATCTATCCGCCGCGTTCCATGAACCCCTCTATGGCGCGAACGAAAACTCCGCAGCGGGAGAGGTTTCGCGTGTCGCTTAAGAAGCGCGCGCGGTCCATCCTCGCGAGGGTGGGATCTTTCTGGCGCTTATCTATTAAGGAGTCGGCTATCGCCTTAAAGGCAAGGGACCTAAAGTCATTGTTCGCGAGCGCTTGTTTGAGCCCGACGTAAGGCGCCAAGGGAGACGTGGCAATCCGCGTCGATCCCGCCGACGATTCCGAGCGCGCGTTGGCGGCGTTGGTTCTGGGCGAGCGCGTCGATCGCCCGCTGGTTGGCAAGAGCGCTTAAATTCCTCAAATAACCGCCGGCCCCGATAACGCGGCGAAGGTTTTGGCGCGCCTACCGTCGAAAAACAAAAAGAAGAGTTCAAGACTGGCGCCAGGAGTGTCAGGAAGAACTCGGGTCCTGAAAGCGCGCCGTCATCCGGTTTTCAGGGAGTTGTCCCGCTTTCCGGAAGCTGGGCGTTCAAGAGGACCAAACCCAGCGCGGTAGGTTTTCAATATATTCGTTACCGTGATCACCGTATTGGCTAATAAATAAGATGTAATTATAAGATAATAATTCATTTTATTTGCTCTATATTAATAAAAAAGAGCTGTAAAATTATGTTGATTCAGCGAAGCAATGATAATTATTTAAGATTGGCCCCAAATTTTTCTGGCGACAATCATCTATATGGCTTGGGAAAAATTACAAGGAAGTATATTTCGGGCTTTTAGCGCGCCCAGCAAGTCAATAATAAAATGTATTCCGGAATAATTAATATCAATATATAGCGTTAAAAATTGTTCTGATATGTATTTGGGAGGATTTCGCGCCTTAGACTTGAATCAGGCTTAAAAATGGGCTATTGTAATTTGCCTTTTACATCTATCGCGTATTGCCTTTCAGGGATAACTCATGGAAATCGCTGATAAAAATTATTGGAGGATGACGAAACCCCTCACTGGCTTGAGGCTTTTAGGTCAATACGTTAATAGTCTGACTATTGGCCTGATTCTTGCTCTCTCTCTCTCTCTCTCTCTCTCTCTCTCTCTCTCTCTCTCTCTCATTTAACTGACCGCCTCGCTAAAAATTTAATACTGAACGGAATTTCGCTCTTAGAGGAGGCCGCTATGTCCTCCGCTAAGGAAAGGATAGCGAAATTCCGCGTTGGCTTGAGGCTTTTGGGTCAATACGCTAATAGCGCGACTATTGGCCTGATTTTCGCGCGTCTATATTTAGCGGACCCACCACCGCAAAACTTAATAAGGGTTAGTAATTCCGCTCTTAGAGGAGGTAATTATGCCTATCGCTAAGGAAACATCCATGGAATTACCGTTTAGCGCTTCCTTAGTCGGCAGGCGCTTTCGCGCGTTTAAACGCGGCGCAATGGATAGACGCGCGCGGGGACGCGCGTTCCGCGCTTATGAGTCTTTAGCGCCTCTTCGATTAGCTTTAATCGCCATATTTGTAAACTTAAACTCTTTCACTTTAACGCTGCTTTCAGCGTTTCTAAAATTACGTTTACCCCGGGCAAGAATTATGGCGGCGCGCTCCTTCGGCTCGAGTATTCTTAGAGCTTCCTTGGCTTCAGTTTTTAAAAAAGCCGCGATATTTGTTATTAATTTGAATTTGGGATTACTATTATTTTTTCGAGTTTCTCTCTACAGGTGTCAATGTGAAGAACGCTATAAAGGAACGCGATTTTTCGCTATTTACAACATTTTAATAGGTAATTACCTTTCCAGAGCTTTATCAGGATTGAAGGAACAAAATTTGATTCTTTCAGGCGAAGCGCAAGTCGCGTCAATGGTTTCAAGGCGATTTCAACAATGGAACGGAAGAAGTCAGGTTTCGCCTCGCGGAGCGTAAAATTTTAAACGCGGGGCGCGTTTTTCGATATTTTGCCACGCGAAATAAGTGGCGAAAACAAGGAGTTAATCATGCTAGAAGTCAAGAGAATCAGTAGTTATCAATGGTTCGCTTGGTCAGTGGCGCTAATCGCGTCGTTTGCTTACCTCGTTTTCACGTCGAGTCCAGCTGTCGCGGCGGACCCAACGCCAGTGCCTATAGCCGAAGACGGTGATTTAACGTCTGAGGAGAACACTTCTTTGGGTAGCACATTTGGATTCTCAACAAATATCTATGTCCCAGGCGGAGACACTCTATCTGGTGATGGATACGAATTTGTGCTTGAAGCTGCCGGTACCGGACTTGATCCCACTCTACCTATTTTTGGAGGAGCGTCCAATGTCGCTGGTGGCAGCGTGACTAATAGCGGAGTCAATTTGGTTTCGGCGGATAGCGTAACTGGCGTGCTTAATTCAACCTTAGGGTATAAGATAGCGTTGGTTGGAGGTGGCGTTTCCGGCACGGGAATTAGCGCCGCGGGAGGCGAGGGAGAAGACGAAGGAAATAGGGTTAACGTTGGATTCGACGTTACCGGTAGCGTAATTGGCGGTCTTGTGATAAACGATGGACTCGCGATAGGAAACAGCGTTACCGTTAGCGCGACCGTATCAGACACTAGCAACGATGTGTATATAATTGGCGGTCTGGTACAAAATAACGTTGACGTGGATGACAATGACGCGGCTTATCTCAACAGCGTTACCATTACGAATGGAGCGTTTGCGGGACCAACTGGTCAAAAAGGTTATATTCTAGGAGCGTTAGTCGCCAAAGGAGTTGTTGGTTCCACTGTGGCGGATAAAGGAAACTCCGTTAATATCTCTGGTGGAACTTACACAACGGCCGATCTTTCTATCAGCGGCGGCTCGGCGACCATAGGGTCGGCGTATAATAATAAGGTTAATGTCACCGCCGGCTCGCTTACGAATATAAATATATACGGCGCCAATGTTGGCAGTGACGCTGCTGGCTTTTCAAGCGAAGTCGTTGGCAATTCCGTAACCATAGGAAACGCTATAACCACGCTCGTTGGCGTTACGGTGAAAGGAGGCCTCCTTACTAACGCGACAGAAGAGGGCGCGGTAGTGGATCAGAACGCGGTAAGCGTAACTATTGACGATGATTTCTCTATCGTGGAAGTCGTTGGAGGAGAAATAAGCGACGTAACGTCATCAATCGCGGGAAGCCCTGTCGTTACGAATAACGTTATTACGGTTACTGGAACCGCTGGGACTGAAACTCTTACGGTTTCTTCTCAGGTCGTTGGAGGTTTAGTTAGCGACGCGAATAGCGAGATCGTCTCTTTAACGGGAAACAAGGTTAACGTCATTGACGTTACGGTTGTCGGCGACGTTTATGGAGTTCGCGTTAGCGCTAATTCGAACGCTGGTACAATCGCTTCCTCCAATGAAGTCAATCTTAGCGGCGCGACCATTAATGGGGCCGTATATGGATCCGCTAACGCTAGCGGTAACGAGATTGGCGATACCAATAGCGTTAACTTGATCGATGGCGATAATGCCATCACTGGAAACATCAAAGCGGCGGGAAAAATAGTCGCGATTAATGACGGCGTAAACGCTCTTGGAAATGGAGGCACGACCATTACCGCCTCTAGTCTTGATATGAAAGGGGGATCAACGAATAATTTTCGCGCTGACACTACCACTATTAGTGGAAGCAGTGGCAATAACGGAATCGCGAATTTTTCCGGAACTTCAACAAACAACGTCACGGGAACTATAACGGCTTCTCGCGGCGTCTTTGTTTCGGGTGAAGCGGCTGTCAATTTAACTGGCGCTTCCTCCGCCGTAACCGCTACTACTGGTGGCGTCAACGTTACGGGTGAATCATCGCTTGTTTTGACTGACGACAACGCGACAGTTGAAGCTTCCGCTGGCGGCATCAATGTCTCTGGCGAGGGCTCGATCGTTTTAAATGGCGCTTCCTCAGCCGTAACGGCGGCCACTGGCGATATCGACATCGCTGGCGAGGGCTCGATCATTTTAAATGGCGCTTCCTCCGTTTTAACGGCTACCGTCGGTGACATTAAGGTTGGCGATGGCTCAGCGCTTCATCTCAATGGCGCCGGCTCCTTCTCCAGCGTTATCGTGAGCGACGCCACCAAAAAAATTGCCATCGCGGAGGGAGGAACCCTGGGCGTTTCCGCGACCCACGACGAGACGCTTGACGCTAATCTGGATTTAGCTAACGGGTCAATTCTCAGTATCGGATGGAGTGGTTCCGATCTCGGTTCCATAGCCATGGATTCCGGCAAAGTTCTTACCATCGGCGCTAACGATAAAGTCAGCGTTATAGTCGAGGACAGCTCTCCCACGGGCGCGGGGGGAACTATCTTAACCGTGGATTCTGGAACTCTCGCTCTTAAGAACTTCCTGTCGATGTATGACTTAACCCTTGCTAGCCTGGACACGGAGTTAGTTTTAGGGAACAGGATGACTTTGGGAGAGGCTTTAGCGGCGAATGGCGAAAAATTGGGCGTTTCGTCAACCCCCAATTACGAAAACGCCGCCGCTCTTTTTGATAGGATAGAGGCAAATCCCGCGACTGACGGGGATTTGATTGATCTTCTGGAAGATTTTGTCACTATTGGCCTCGCGAGTCTTCCCAACCCCGAACTCTCTTTTAAGCAATTAATCGGGGAATCTTTGGTGAATGTCACCAGCGCGGTCAGCCAGACTACCTTAAAGGCTCAAGGTCTCGTTTATGGCCGTTTGGACAGAATCCGCGAGCTGGATGGGGTCACTCCTCCCGCGGCTGGCTCTCTCGCTCCCTCCGCTGGGGATAGTGGCGAGCTTAACCGCGTCTGGGTGGGGGCCTTTGGGGTATGGACCGACGTTTCCGACCGTGATCACGTTTACGGCTATGACTACAAGACCACTGGTTTCGCTCTCGGTTACGACAGGGTAGTGGCGGCCGTTCCTGGCCTCAGGCTTGGCGTTTCCACCGCCTTCTCTTATGGGACGATGGACACCAACGACAACCAGACCTCCGTTGACATTAACACGGCCGGAATCGGGGTCTACGCGAGCTACCTCACCTCCGTGGGGGTCTTTGTGGACGGGACGATTTCTTACGCTCGCGCCAAAAACGACTACGACACTAACTTCCTCAACGTCGGACTGCGTAAAAAAGGGAGCTTCGACATCGACAGCTGGCAGTTCGGAGCCAGAGTCGGAGCGGTCCTTAAGGCCAATAACTTCCAGTTCATCCCGAGCGTGGGCGTCCGTTACCTCACCTTTGACCAAGAAGGCTGGACGGAGTCTATTAACAATTCCACCCTCACTCCCTTGGCTAACCGCTTCGAGAAATTGAGCGATCATCAGGTTGATATCCCGATACAGCTCAAGATCAACACCACGATCGAGAGCGGCGCGATGAAGTTCGTGCCTGAGCTTCGCTTAGGCTGGACCATCGCCGCCAAGAGGGCTGACGATAGCCTACGCGTCGGTTTTGTGGGTTCTCCCGAGCGGGCCGAGATTAGCGGGATTAAACCAGCTCGGAATACCTTCAACGCCGGTATCGGCTTCAAACTCGTCACCGGTTCTGGCGCCGACATCTTCCTCAATTATGACTACGAGGGAGCCAGCGGCTTTAAAAACCACCAGCTTGGCCTCGGAGTGGGCTATGAGTTCTAAAGGTTAAAGGTTAGTCCGCGAGTCTATCTCCTCTTTCTCGCGTTTTAACCCTTTGGGGCTGGGGAAACGTTACGTTTCCCCAGCCCCGTTTAATTTTAGGGGTTCTTTGAGCGCGAATTTTTTTAAGGGAGAAAACTCTGAACGCGAGAGTTAATTAATTTTGGGGGAAACCCTTTGGGGAAATAATGGTTTCTTCCCTCTTTGAGAGAACTGAGGCGCCGTTGGCGTTACCGTCTTCTCGCCACTATCATCGTTTTTTGGCCTTTAAAGTCCATGTGAGACTCTTTTGGACTTGAAGATGGGTAAGGCCCGTCGCCGCATTCGCGCCAGCGTAGCTGACTTTTGAGGACGAGCGAGCGCTGACGAGCGCTTCCATAGATATTTGTTTCTTACGAACGAGCCTTACGTGGGCCCTTTTGTATCCAATCACCTATAGGGGAGGGCGAGAACTGGCGGGGGCTTTTAGGGGTGGGCGAGGGAGCCAATTCCACCCTCTGGCGGGCAAGAGGATAAAAAAGTAGATAAATTACATAAAATTGATTCAACCGCGAAAAGTCTCATCAAAGAGACACGAAAGAGGCGAGTCTCAATGGGCGAGCCAGATGGCTGACCTTGAAAATATACTTTTTGATACCTTATCAAGGAATGGTCTTATTATTGATTAATATAATATTAAAAAATTAATTTAATATGTTAATATGAAATATTAGATATATTTTTAAACTTAAAATCTTTCTTTTAGCGCTATTTATCGGCAACATAGCTTATAACCGTTCACGGGATGCCTGTCTAATCCCAGAGCCAACATCGCATCGCGACCTGGGTCAAAGCATTATGGTATTAAAAGGATTCGCGTCCCGGTGATTCCCCTTCGCGGGACATTGGCGTAGGCGCGGTATTTCCTTAAAGGGTCTCCACGGAAGTCCTTTTTCCCCGCTGGCCAAGGTTGACCCTTAAAGAAGAAAAGGCCCCAGGCGCGCGCCCGGGGCCTTTTTGAGAAGTTACCGAAGAATTGTCAAAGCCGGAGAAGGGCGGTCCCGCGCGCCTGGGGAAGCGCTTTTAGCCATTTCCGGACGAAAAAGCGCCCCGGCCTCATCGCGGGCCAGAAAAGCCTGGCAGTGGCCGAGATTCCCCTTAAAGGAGCTAGACGAGGCCCGCTTTGAAGAGAATTAGCCCATTGGAGACGCTCTCGTTTAGGTTTTCTGTTCGGCGCTAATTTGCGCCTTCAAAACTCGGACTTCATCTAAGGAGAGACCTGAAATTTTAGCCACAAATTTCAGCGTCGATTGAGCCCGCAAAAGTTTCGTGGCCACTTCGAGCGCGTTTTCGCGCTCTCCTTCGGCCAGTCCTTCGGCCCTTGCTCGCTTAAATTCAGCTTTGTAGCTGGCCTCCGCCATGGAACGTAAGACCGACCTTTCTATATCCCTCGGAGTAAGGTTCAATTGTTTAATGCGCTCTATGGCGTCTACCAATTTCGGACTCTTTTTGGCGAGCATTTCAATTTCCTCCAGTGTCGTAGCGGCTAAAGCCGCGGAAAGTAGTAAAAGTTCAAGTTGAAGCCTTCTGACGGCGATCGCGGAACTTATGGGAAGTCCACTAAAATAATCTCAGAGAAATCTTCAAGAAAAGGCGCGGAATTATTCTTGTTTCGCGGCGCGAAACGCTGAACGCGATTCAGATCGCCTTAAAATTAAGGGAAATTACAGACGACAAAGATGACGTTAAAGTCCTTTTCATAGTCAGAGTACTTGTCGCCTGATAAGCGCGGCGGGACGGTTAAAAGCGTATTGTCACGGTAAATCCTTTTGGTAAAATCTGGCTTGGAGCGGCGCCAAGAAATCCTGGTTAAAAACCACGCCGGCGTTGGAAACGACATTAATGTCAAAAATATATTGTTTCCCCTTTTTATGGGGGCCAACCTCGGCGCTGTCAGAGGTTATAGCCGCGATATCTAAAACAGACGGGTCAATGGCGGCTTGCGGAAGGGGTTTGGGTTAAGCGTTTGTATTTCTTGACTCCGCGTAAGCTATTGAGCGTGACGTTATGTCTGGGAGGAAAAAAATAGGCGCTACCCGTTCAAAAATTTTGGAGAATAGCATCCTTCCATAGAAAAAGCTTTTCCCGTAACTTACGCCATAAAGCGATGTTTTAAGGAGTCCTCCGAGCTTTTTAAGAAAAAGATCGAGGATGTCCATGCGGTATCACCGCGCGAAGAAACCAAAATACGCTTGCCTGACAGTCCATATCATATCTATTATCTAAATTTTGTCAAGGCTGAATATCTTTCGCGCGATTTTTAGGTTAAAAAATTTAAACTACGATAGCCATATAATAGAACTTATTACTAAATCTGAAATATCCGTCGATTAAACAATTCATGCCATATACAATAATTTTTAAGCGCCAGCGCGCGTCGCTAGACTATGGGCAACTAACGCGTCGCCCAAAGAGCCTTATCGCGCCTCTCGCGAAAGACGACGCGATTTCTCTCGCCGCTTTTCATTCGACCCCTTCCTCGTCAAGGAAAGGGCCAAGAGGGCAAGCCTTCCCGCGCGCCCTCTTTAGTGGGGAGATGGCGGAAACGCGGCGCTAAGTTCTCGGTTTTTTCCCCGCGACGCGCTCAAGAGGCTTCTGGAGGCTCCTTAAATCCGTCGCCACGCGTAGGCGGTTTTCGGAAGACGAGGGGGCCCCGCGACATTAAAAGGCGGCGCTCCCCGGATAGTCCAACTCGCGTTGGCGTGGGCGCGCCATTTCCTTAAAGGGTCTCCGCGGTAGGCCCTTTTCCCGCGGGCCCAGGAGACCCTTAAAGAAAAGGCCACGGGCGCGCGCTCTGGGTCTTTTTGAGAAGTTACCGAAGAATTGTCAAAGCCGGAAAAGGGCGGGACCGCCCGCCTGGAGAGGAGCTTTTAGCCATTTCCGGACGAAAAGAAGCCTCGGCCTTATCGCGGGCCAGAAACGCCTGGCGCTGGCCGAGATTCCATTTGAAGGCGCCCGTCGAGGGCCGTTCCGGAGAGAATTGGCCCATTGGGGACGCTCGCGTTTAGGCTCTTCGTTTGGCGTTTACGCGCGTCGCCAAAGCCCGGACTTCATCTGAGGAGAGACCTGAAATTTTAGCCACAAAATCCAGCGTCGATTGAGCCCACAAAAGTTTTATGGCTACTTTGAGCGCTTTTTTGCGGCCTCCTTCGGCCCGCCCTTCGGCCTTTTCTCGCTTCAATTCAGCTTGGTAGCCGGCCTCCAGCCTGGATTGGCGCGCCGCTTTTTTTACAGTCCTCGGGTTAAGGTTCAATTCTTTAAGGCGCTCTATGGCGTCTAGCAATATCGGACTTTTGGGGGCGAGCATATCAGTTTCCTCCAGTATCATAGCGGCTAAAGCCGCGAAAAGTCGTTCAAGTTGAAGCCTTCTGGCGGCGATTGCGGAGCTATAAGCAATTCCGCAAAAATAGTTTTCTGACAATCTTCAAGAAAAGGCGCGGCGTTATTCTTGTTTCGCGGCGAACCGTGGAACGCGATTAAGATCGCCTTTTAATTATGAGAAATTACAGTTGACTAAGATGACGCTAAAGACCTTTTTATAGTCCTAGTATTTGTCGCCTGATAAGCGCGGCGGGACGGTAAAAAAGCGTATTGTCGCGGCAAATCTTTTTGGTTAAATTTGGCTTGGAGCCGCGCCAAGAATTCCAGGTTAAAAACCTCGCCGAAGCTGGAAACGAGCAAAACGTCAAGAATACATTGTTTCTCCTTTTTATGGGGGCCGACCTCGGAGCTTTCAGGGGTTATAGCCGCGATATCTCAAACAGACGGGCCAATGGCGGCTTGCGGAAGGGCTTTGGGTTAAGCGTTTGTATTTCTTGACTACGCGTGAGCTCTTGAACGTGACGTTATGTCTGGGAGGAAAAAAATAGGCGCTTCCCGCTCAACAATTTTGGAAAGTCGCGTCCTTCCATATAAAAAGCGTTTCCCGTGACTTTACGCCATAAGGCGGCGTTTTAAGAAGTCCCCAGAGTTTTTTTATAAAAAGATCCGAAGAAAGCCATAGCGCGGTATCCCCGCGCGAAGAAGCCAAAAAAACGTTTGCCTGACAGTCCATATCATATCTATTATATAAATTTAGTCAAGGCGGAATATAATTTGCCCGGTTTTTAGGGGAAAAATTTTAAACTACGGTAAAAATTAGTTGAACTTATTTTTAAATTTGACATAATATCCGCCGATTAAACAGTTCATGCCATATATAGTAATTTTGAAATCTTACGCGCGTGTCGCTAGCTATGGTCGACGAACGCGGCGCCCCTAAGAGCCTTATCGCGCCTCTCGCGCGAAACGACGCGATTTCTCTCGTCGTTTTTCATTCGTCCCCTTCCTCGCCAGGGAATGGGCTAAGAGGGCAAGTCTTCCCGCGCGCCCTTTTTCTTCAGTGGGGAGATGGCGGAAACGCGGCGCTGACCCCTCGTTTTCCCCGCGACGCGCTCACAAGAGGCTTTCTGAGGCTCAGTAAATCCATCCGTCTCGCGCGGGCGTTTTCCGGAAGACGGGAGGCGCGCGATATTAAAAGGGCGCGCGCCCAAGGAGAGTCCCGTTCGCGGGACATTGGCGCTGGCGCGCCAATGTCCTGAAGGGTCGCTGGGGAAGGCCTTTTCTCCGCGGGGCTAAGGGGCGTCCCTTAAAAAAAGGCCCCGGGCGGGCGCCCGGGGCCTTTTGGGGAAGGCTCCGAAGAATTGTCAAAGGCGGAAGGCCGCCGCCTTTCTTAGAGGGTGGGCGGCGCGGCGCCGAGGTTAGCCACGGGAGGGGCGACGAAACTCTCGCCGGCTTGGTTCACGTGGATTTCCACCCGGCGGTTCCGGGCCCGACCGGCGGAGGTCTGGTTGGTGTCGATGGGCTCGCTTTCGCCGCGGGAGGAGACAAGCAGGCGCTCGGGCGCCACGCCGTTGGCGACGAGTTCGCGCCGCACGCTTTCGGCCCGTCGCATGCCTAAATCATAGTTGTAGGCCTCGGTTCCCACGTGGTCCGCGTGTCCCACGACGCTCACGGAGATCTCGGGATTATTGGCCAAAATTCGGGCCGCTTGCTGGATATGGGGCAGGAACTGGGGTTTGATGACCGACTTGTCAAAATCAAAGAAAGTGGCGTAGGCCACGATCCAGCAGCCACGGTCATCCACCGGGGCGCCCAAGGGGGTGCCGGGACAGAGATCCTGATCGTCGGGAACCCCGTCCTGGTCCTCGTCACGCACGCTAATGGGCCGACAGACCCGGCCGTCCAGGAGGCGGATCATGTCGGTCTGGCTGGCCATGGTCGCCCAGTCTTTGGGGGAGCGCTTTTTGAAGTCCTTGGCCTGGCAGTTGGCCCCGTTGTTCAAGAGCTCTTTGGCCAGGCTATGGCGCCCGGCCCAGGCGGCCCAGTGCAGGGGCGTGGCCCCGTACTCGTCGGGGGCGTTCACCCGGGCGCCCGCGCGCAAAAGGAGGTTGACGGCGCTTTCGTTGTTGAGGTAGACCGCCCAGGTGAGGAGCGGCCAGCCCGCGGTGTTGAAAGGCTGGTTAAAAATGGGCAGATCTTCCCCGAAGACCGTGGCGGGCTTGAGGCCCACCTGCGCCAAAGTGGCGTTGGGGTCGGCGCCCTGATCGCGGAGGGCCGCCATGGCCGAAATATTGTTCTGGGCGAGGGCGAAAAAGAGCCCTTGGTTGGCCACCAGCCGTTGGGCCATCAGGGCCTCGGGATCCGCGCGATCGGCCTGGGCCGGCAGGGCCATGATTAGAAGCGTCACGAGGGCGGCGATAATTCTTCTCATGATTGATATTCTCCGGATATAAGGTCTAACCCCCCGGGAGGCGGGGCGAGCGTCAGCGAAAGGTCTGTCGGGGAGGCGGCGGGGGCTTCCTCATCTCTCCGGGCGCGGGGCGCGCGGGGCCCCGGCCCGCTCCGCGAGCGAGGGGGGTTATTTGTATTCCACCACGATTACGGGTTCCGTCTTGAGGACGCGGACGGTGGTGAGTTCCGACTCGTCGCGGCCGCAGGGCAAAGAGATCTCAAAGGAGGCCGAGGTCCGCTGCTCGTTGATGGCCCGGGCGGCGAAGTCCGTAATGTCAAAGACCGCCCAGCCCGCTCCCGGCGTCCTGCCGGTGGGCGCGAGGCGGACGGCGCCGAGGCTCTGCAGTTGGTCGCCGATATTGAGTCTCCCCCGCACTTCGGCGGCGCGCGTGAAATAGCTTCCGTTGTCGTCCACGTAGACCGCGAGGATCGCTTTCTGGACGCGGGCGGCCAGCGGGAAGACGGCGAAATTGAAGTTAAGGCTCAGGGCCGAGCTGTGTCCGGGGATCCCGGAGTACTGGCAGTTGGCGAAATCCGGGGCGAGGTTGGCGCAGCCCAGGACCATGGTCTGCAGGCCCCTTTGGCGGTAGGAGGCGAGTGGCGCCTCCAGCCAGGCCGAGACGTCCACCGGGTCGACGCTCTGGACGCAGGAGCGCTGCGCGGCCGGGGCGAAGGCGCCGCGGTCCAGCCGCGCGATATTGGAGTATCCCCGCCCGTCGCAGGGGGCGTACTTGACAAGGGAGGAGAGGCGCGGGGGCGTGGGAGAGCAGGACGGGAGGAGAAAAGTCAGGAGAAGAGCCGCCAGGGCGGGCGCTATTAGTGCTTTCATTTAGACCTCGTGTTATTCCCCGCCCCCCTCGCGAAAGGCGCGTGGGCGGCGCCGGAAGGCGCCTCTCGCCGCCGAGGGCGGCGCGGGCGCCCTTTGGGGGGAGACGCTTGGGGAAAGGCTTGGGGCTGGCGCGAAAGGGAGGCGCGCGCTCCCGCCCCGCCGGGGCGAAAAACCTTTAAAGGGAGCGGCGGGGCGAAGCCACTTCTAGAAAGAAAAGGCGAAAGACAAAGACTTGATCCCCAGGAATTCTAGGGAAAAAGAAAAAGTATGTCAAAAAGCGAAAAAAACGGCGCGCGCGGGAAAAAAGCCTTCCCGCGCGAGCGATGGCCATATGGGGAGGGCTTATTTCCCGGGGGAAACGTAGGCGCCGGGCGGCTCGACGTAGGGACTGTCAAGCCTTCTTTCGGGGCCGGGATCCGTGGGCACGAAGAGCAAAAGCTTGTCGTTGAGGTTGATGGCGTCCTCCGAGTAGGTGATCCGTCCCACGTAGCTGACGGGCTCGGAGTCGCCCGCGGTCGGGGTTCGCTTGTTGCGGGCGTTGGCGCCGGCCGAGGAGGGGATGAGGCCTTCCACCCGCGAGACGATGGTGAGGCGGCCCTTATAATGGAAGAGTTGCCCCAAGGGTTGCCTATAGTCCGGACGGGACCGCTCGGGCTCCCTGATAAAGTCGTCCAGCGAATAGATGGGGAAGGTGGAGAAATAGGGATCGGGATCGTCGTAGGTGTCGGAATCCCTCAGGCGCGCCAAGTCCGCGGTGAAACGGACCATCACGTTGTCGCCGGTGGAAAGGAGCAGGCGTCCGGGGGCGGTGAGGTCGTAGCCGTCGTGGCTGGTGACCGAGCCCCGGTCGCTGGAGCCGATGAGTTCCCCCACCAAATGGACCTCATAGAGCTCGTCCACTTCCTCGCCGGTGAGGGGGGCGATCTTTTTGACGCGGATCCGGGTGAGCCCAGTCCCGCCCTGGCCCCGGGGGTCGGCGGCGAAGGAGAAATATTTGGGGAAGGCCATCTGCAGGGGTTGGTTCCGCTCATAGAGATCGGTGGGATCGGCCTCGGGGGGAGGCGGCACCTGGATGGGCTTTTTGAGGGCCAGGGTGGACTCGGGGAAGATATAAATGGTGTCTCCCGGAGTGAGCCGGTTGGGATGGGCGACCAAGGCCTTGTTGGCCCGCCAGAGACTGGGCCCGAGCGAGCTTTTGCCGTAGAATTGGCGGGCGATGCTATTGGCCGTGTCGCCTTTTTGGACGACGTAGCTCTGGGTTTCTTGGGCGAGGGCGGCGCGGGGGACGCAAAACGCGGCCAGGATTAAGGCCAGAGCCAAAAGCGGGAATAATTGGGGTTTAACCATGGGTCTTTTCGCCGGCCAAGGGCGCTTGACGGGGCGCCTGGCGCGATCTGCGGCCTCCTTACTCTATATAATCGGGGCGGACAAAAAAAAGCTCTTTATTATCGCGTGTCCCGCGGGGGCGGGAAAGAGGGGAAAGGCGCGCCGCGACGGGGATTCGCGCGCGATAATCCCTTATAAAAAAATAACTATGCTTAAAATATCATAATAAATTGCTTAAAACAAGTTAATTTAACGAAAAATACTCAAAAATAGTCTTTGTGGGAGAATATAAAATGAGAGACCACTATATTCAGGCTCTATTACGACAAAAATTAATTAATTTAGAATTTTAGGCGAGGCGCCTCTCAAGCTTTACTGGAAGTTTTCTGGGGGAGGCTCGCGTCTATTTTACCCTTTTGGCGGGAAAAAATCTTGAGGGGGACTTGAATGGGGCTTGAATGGGATTCGCGAGGGACTTGAGGGGGACTTTACGGGAGAAAGCGACCGAGGGCGCCGGAAGGCTTGACGCCGGAGGGGGAAAGGCGGGCGCGGAGGCCGCAAAGAGGGGCGGCGGGGAGGCGGGAGTTATTTTGGGGTGGCGTTTGGAGCGTAAATAGGGTAATGATAGAATCCGCGCGTCCGTGGGGGCCTTTTCCGACCCCGCCGCGGCGCGCGCGAAATTATTTCGCGCTAGCCGCGCTTTTTCGTCGCGCGCTTTATTTCTTCCCCCTTTTCGCGAGGGGGCGCCATCGCGCCGCGCTTTTTTTCCCTCCGGCCCCGCGCGGGGCCTTATGGGCGCTTTTCCGAAAAAGGAATCAAGCCATTACCGCCACTTTAAGCCTTCCCGCGGACCGGGCCCCTTTGGGCAAACATTCCAAGATAGCCGTCATTGGGGCGGGGGCCTGGGGCACCACCCTGGCCCTCCACGCCGCGCGCCAGGGCCTTAAAACGCAGCTCTGGGCCCGCTCGGAAGAGGTTACCCGCAAAATCAACGAAGAGAGGGAAAATCCCTCTTTCCTGCCGGGCGCCAAACTCGCGGGCGCGCTCTCGGCCACGAGCTCTCCGGAGGAGGCCATGCTCGGGGCGGAACTTATTATCTGGGTCGTCCCCAGCCACGGCCTGCGGCAGGTGGCGCGAAAGCTTTTGCCCCATTTGGAGCCGGGGGCCCTCCAGGTGAGCGCCTCCAAGGGCATTGAGGACGAAAGCTTCCGGACCATGACCCAGGTTCTTTTGGAGGAAAGCCCCGTCCCCACCTTAGTCGGGGCCCTGTCTGGGCCCAGCTTCGCCAAGGAGGTCGCTTTGGGCCTCCCGACGGCGGTGACCTTAGGGATGGAGAGCGTCGCGGCGGCCAAAGAGGTTCAGTCGCTTTTGTCCACGCCCACCTTCAGGCTCTACACGACCGCGGACTGGCTGGGGGTGGAACTGGGGGGCGCCTTAAAAAACGTCTACGCCATCGCCGCCGGGATCTGCGACGGCTTGGAGATGGGCTTAAACGCCCGGGCCGCTTTTTTAACCCGCGCCTTAAGCGAGATGACCCGTTTCGCCACCGTCTTGGGGGCCCATCCCCTGACCCTGTCGGGGCTCTCGGGCATGGGGGACTTACTGCTCACGGCCACGGGGGAACTCTCCCGCAACCGGCGGGTGGGCCTGCGGATTGGCCGGGGGGAGAGTCTCGACTCCATTTTGGAGGGGAGGCGCGACGTGGCCGAGGGCGTCAAAAACGCCAAATCCGTGTGGGGCATGGCTCAAAAGCTGAAAGTGAGCGTTCCCGTGGCCAGGGAGGTTTACCGGACCCTCTACGAGGGCAAAAACCCCCGCCAGGGCATGGTGGATCTGCTGACCCGGCGCCTCAAAGACGAATTTCGCCCGGAAATCCTGGAAGAGAGCCTCCGATGAGCGAGGGGGCCGAGAGCGCCGTTCGCCGCGGGATCGGGATTATGGGGGGCGCTTTTAATCCCCCGCACCTGGGTCACCTGCGGACGGCCGAAGAAGCCATGGAGCGCTTCGGGCTCGCGCGCGTGCTCTTTATGCCCACGGCCCTCGCGCCCCATAAGGGGAGCGAGGAGATGGCCCCTTTCCGCGACCGCCTGCGCATGGTGGAACTCGCCATCGCGGGCCGCGAGGGTTTCGCGGCCTCGGACTTGGAGGCGCGCCTGCCTAAGCCCAGCTATACGGTCAACACCTTAAGGGCCCTGGCGCGGGAATGGGGAGAGAGCGTCTATCTCTATTTTTTGGTGGGTTTCGACTCTTTCGCGCAGATCCATCTCTGGCGCGGTTTCCCGGAACACTTTAAATTGGCCTCCTTCGTGGTGAACGCCCGCCCCACCGCCCCGGGCTCCCTGGAGCTTTTAGGGGAGCGCTTGGAGAAGATCTTAGGCCTTTCCCCCGTTTTGGAGCCCATCGGCAAGTCATACCTAATCGCCGGCATGCGGCCCGTCTATTATTTCGCGGGAACCAAACTGTCCATATCCTCGACGGATTTGCGCCGCCGCCTTTCCTCCGGAAAGTCCGCGCGCTACCTGGTTCCCCCCAACGTTTTGGAGTATCTCCTAGAAAAAGGCGTTTACGCCTAAAACCGTCAAGCATGAGGAGCGCATGAGTCAAGCCCCCGACAAGAAAAACAGGCCCCGCCCCAAACCGCGACCGTCGGCCGCCCGCGCCGGCGCCGCTTCCCCCAAGAGCCGCGCGCCGCGCCCGCCAAGGGATTCCGGGAGATCCGCCCCAGTCCGCGCGCGAGGGACCGCCCCCGCCGGAGGCGCCCGCCCGCCGCGGGTTCCTCGGCCCACCGCGCCCTCCCCGGGCCGCGCCCTTGGGTCCGCCCCGACCGGAGGCGACCGCCCGCCGCGGCTTTCCCGCCGCCCCGCGCCCGCCCCGGGCCGCGCGCCGCGCGCGTTTAAGGAGGGGGGGCGCGCCGCTTCTCTCCCGGCGACTTCGCGGCCACGCTCCCTCCGCGAGGACCTCTCCACCCTTCGCGGCGTGGGGCCCCGCCAGGCCGAGAGCTTAAAGCCGCCTCGCGCCAAGTCCCCGCGCCCCGCGCGCCCGACCGCGGCCAAGGCCCCGAAGGCGGCCCCGGCCAAGGCCCCGAAGGCGACAGCGGCTAAAGACCTGAAGGCGGTCCCGGCCAAAGCCCCGAAGGCGCCTCCGGGCAAGGGCCCGCAAGAGAGCGCGACCGCGGGGAGAGCGCCCCAAGCCAAGGGACCAAAAGAGAGCGCCGCGGCGGGAAAAGCGCCCCGAGCCATGGCTTCGAAAGCGAGCGCGGCCGCGGGATCCGCCCCGGCCAAGTCCCCGGCTAAAAAGCCGACCCGCAAGAAGGCCCCGGCGGAGAGCCGGGAACTCGCGGCTCTGGTGAGCGCCGCCGCGGAGGAACACAAAGTGCTCTCCCCCGTCCTCTTAAACCTCGCGGGCCTCAGCCAAGTGACCGACTTTTACTACGTCGCCAGCTGCGAAAGCTCCCGGAAGGTGAAAGCGGTCGCCGAAAAGATCGTCCAGAAACTCAAGGAGTTTGGGGTGAGGGCCTTGGGGGTGGAGGGCGTCGCGGCCTCCGACGCCCGCTGGGCGCTTTTGGATTTCGGGGACGTCATCGTCCACATCTTCCACCCCGAGGCCCGGGAACTGTATGACTTGGAAGGCCTTTGGGCCGACGCCCCCCGGGTGGACGCCGCGAGCCTTGTCGCCCAGGCGCGCGGTCGGTCCCGGGGCGCCTAAGAGTCGCGCGCCTTTCCCTCGCGGAAGCGCGCCAAAGGCTTGGGGATTAGCGGCGGCGCGGGGTTTTTCTCGCCCCGCGCGGTCGCGCCCCCCAAAAGGCCTTTGGGGGGCTTTGGGCGTGGGGGGAAGGCTTCTTTTTTGGCGAAACCGCTTGGCTCTACTCTTGAGTTTGAAAGGAGTCTATGCTAATTTGAGAAAATCGCGCGGAAGGGCTTTTGGCCCCCCCTCCGCGGGTCCTCGACTCCTCCTTTTTCCTTTTCCCGCGCGCTTTCGCTCGCGAGGCTTGGACGGCCCCGAAGGGGTTTTGGGGCGCGACGCCCCAAAGAGCGCGCGGAAAAGGCGATTTCCCCCCAACGCGCCGGCGTTTCTCGCTAAAAATAGATTCTGTTTTTTTTACGGCTTGGGCGCGCGGGCGCGCGAATCTCTGCGCGCGCCGGAAAAGCGCGAGGCTTCTCTTCCCTGGGGCGCCCCCCGGGGCGCGATCCTTAAGAACCCGCGCCGCGCTTTTTTTGGAAGCGGCCGAGGGAGACCTTAGCCACGTTATTTAAGTGATTAAACATGTCATCCGCTAAAAAGAACGTGGACAAGCCGGTCGCTGGCGATTTGGGCGAGGAGTTGGAGGCTTTTCGCAAGTACTTAAAAAATCACGGTTTTCGGGTCACCCGGGAGCGCGAGGCCATCGCCGAAAGCATTCTGCGCAATCACGAGCATTTTGACGTGGACGAGCTTTTCATGAGCCTGAGGTCGAAAAAGCCCATTTCCAAGGCCTCCATCTACCGGGCCATACCCCTCATGATTCAAAGCGGCCTTTTGGCCGAAGTTTACTTGGAAGACGGCCACATGCACTATGAAAAGGTGTATGGTCGGGAGCTCCACAGCCATTTAAGGTGTCTCAACTGTCGGCGCGTCTTAGAATTTTCCGCTCCGGAACTCGCCCAGGTCGAAAAAAGGATCTGCCGCCAGGAGGGTTTCAAGAGCGTGGGCAATAAATTTGAGATTTGGGGTTATTGCTCCAACTGTCAGGATGAAAAGAAATAACCGATCCTCGCGCCGCGCGCTTTAACCCCGTCCAAGGACGCGCGCGGTCGGCGCCCTCTTTCCCATGGAGAAGAGTCTGGAGTTTCCTCATGCCGCTGAATGCCAAGTTGTTTTCCGCGTTTTACGGGAGGGCGCGCGCCTTCCGCGCGGCCTTGCGGCTGGCGCCGCTCGCTCTCGCCCTTTTGAGCTGGAGCCAGCCCCTCGCCGCCGCCACCTCGGACTTTAAGGTCTACGAGTCCTTAAAGATTCTGGCGCGGGTCTTCTATGAGGTCAACTCCCGTTTCGTGGAAGAGCCCGACAACGCGACCCTGGTCCACGGGGCGGTGCGCGGCATGCTTTCCAGCTTGGATCCCCACTCGAGCTTTTTTACCGCCGACGAGATGGTGGAATTGCGCCAGGAGACCAGCGGGGCCTTCAGCGGGGTGGGCGTGGAAATCACCATGAAAGAAAACGTCATCACGGTGGTTTCGCCCATCGAGGACACCCCGGCCTTTCGGGCGGGAATCCATTCGGGGGACCAGATCGTCTCCATCGACGGCAAGCCGGCCATCGACATGAACCTCATGGAGGCCGTCAAATTTATCCGGGGGCCCGTGGGCTCCTCCGTCACTTTCACCATCGCCCGCCCCGGCGTCCGGGAACCCTTTGAGATTACCGTGGTTCGGGCCAAGATCCCGCTCATTTCCGTGCGGACTCAGGAAATGGGCTCGGGCATCGGCTATATCCATATCCGCAATTTCCAGGGCGGGACCACCGCGGAACTGGAAAAAGCCGTCAAAGAGTTGGCCGCCAAAAAATCCCTCGACGGGATTATTTTGGATTTGCGCAACGATCCCGGCGGCCTCCTGGACCAGAGCGTGGCGGTCTCGGGGCTCTTTTTAGGGCGCGTGCCCGTGGTGGAAACCCGGGGGCGCCGCGAGGATCAGGACGTAATCTATAAATCCGAGAAAGGGGCCATCGTGCCCCTGGGCGCCCCGATGGTGGTTTTAGTCAACGAGGGTTCCGCCTCGGCCAGCGAGATCGTCGCCGGCGCCTTGCAGGATTACGGCAGGGCCCTCATCGTGGGAACCCGCACCTTCGGGAAAGGCTCCGTGCAGTCCATCGTGCCCCTCCCCGACGGTTCGGGCATGCGGCTGACGACCGCCCGCTTTTATACCCCCACGGGCCGCTCCATCCAGATTGAGGGCATCGTCCCCGACGTCTTGGTTCGCAATCCGCTGCCTCCGGACTATCAGGCCCCCCGGGAAGAGGATCTGGAAGGGCACTTGCGGGGGGCCGACGAGGCGCCCGGCGCCAAGTCCCCGACCCCGGCGCCCGCCCCCGAAGAGGAAGCGGACCCCGAGCCCTACGTTCCCCCGGACAAGCATTTTTCCCAAATGACTCCCGACGAGCGCCTGGCCGCGGACAAACAGCTCGCCACCGCCTTTAACCTCTTAAAGAACGGCGAGGTGACCAACGTCTTTACGGGAGAGCCCAAAGAACCGGCGGCGCCGTTGGCCCAGCGCGACGACTTACCCGAGGAGGGTTAAGCGGGCGAGCGCTTCCGATCGTCCTTTCCGCGGCGGGCCGCGCGGGGCGAGGGACGCGTGGGGTAAGGGCCGCGCGCGAGGCGCCCTTCCCCTCTGAAGGGGGAAGACGCGCCGCGAGGGTCTTTCCATTCCCGCCGCGCGCCAAGGCGCGGTCGGGCTTGAGGCGAGCGCGCCGCGAAAAGGCGCGTGGGGCTCTGGATGAATTCCTTTTTTTCTCTTTCCCTTTTGGGCTTTATTCTTGTTCCCTTTTGGGCTTTTTTGGTTTCCTTTTGGGCTTTTTTAGCCCGCCGCGCTTCCGGGCCCGCGCCCGACGGCGCGGGAGCTTTCCCCCCTGGGGCCCAAACGCCCTCGCGGCTCTTTTGTCCTTTCTATTCCTAGTCTTTTAGTTTAAGCTATTTTGATTTTCGCGGCGCCCGCTCGCCCTTAGCTTTTTTCGCGGAAAGTTCGCTTTTCGCGCCTGAAAACCCTTGAGAGGCGCGCGGGAAGTCGTTACAATTCGCTAGCGGCCAGAGGGCCGCGGCCCCGCGAGGGCTTTTATGGGGGCCCGGCGGAGGGGACGCTTCGCTTGGGCGCCTTTTGTTTTTGATGGAGTTTAACGCGCATGTCTTTCGCCTCTGGGGATGATTTCAACAAGGGCCCGGAAGGGCCCGGCGGCGCGGAGGAGCCTTCCTCCCACGCGCCCGCGACGGGTTCGGAAAAAGGGGAGGCGACGGCCCTTCCCACGAGCGACGCTTCCGCGGAAAAGGCCTTCCCCTACGGGGAGCCGCGGGCGGCCCAGCCGAATTTTTTGACGCCCACCCGCTTTTCCGATTTCGCCCTCGCGCCCCAAATCGTGGAGGGCCTGGACGCCGCGGGTTTCCTGTACGCCACGCCCATCCAAGCCCAGGTCATCCCCGAGGCCTCCCTCGGCAAAGACATCGCGGGCCAGGCCCAGACGGGGACCGGCAAAACGGCGGCCTTTATCATTCCGGTGATGCAGAGACTGCTCTCCAAGCCGGCCGCCAACCCCGGAACGCCCCGGGCCCTTATCATTACCCCCACCCGCGACATGGCCGAGCAGATCTACCGGGAAGCCAAGAACCTGGCCCAATACGCCGGACTGGCGGTCACTTTCGTGATCGGGGGCATGGATTTTAAGGAGCAGGCGGCGGCCCTCGGCGCCGGGACCGATATCGTGGTGGGGACCCCGGGAAGGCTCATTGATTTTATCAACAAGCGCGTCCTTATCACCGACGGCATTGAGGTTTTCGTGGTCGACGACGCCGACCGCCTGGTGGAGTTGGGCTTTATCCGCGATCTCAAAATTATCTTCTCCAAGCTCCCCGCCCTGGAAGAGCGCCAGACCATGCTTTTCGCGGCCTCTTTGAGCCATCAGGTTTTAGAGTTGACCCAACAGCACATGAAGCCTCCCCAGTTTATCACCGCCGAGCCGGATATTCTGGATTCCGACCAGGTCGTGGAAAAGCTCTACCACGTGAGTCGCTCCGACAAACTGCCTCTCCTCTTAGGGCTTCTCGCCCGGGAAGAGCGCGCCCAGACCCTTATTTTCTGCAACTCCCGCAACAGCGTGGAGTGGCTCGCCAAAAAACTGCTCGCCAAGGGTTTCCGGGCCGAGGGCGTCTACGGGGAACTGCCGCCCCCCAAGAGAACGGCCCTCATGAAGTCCTTGAGCGAAGGGCTTTTGGACATTATCGTGGCCACGGACGTGGCCAGCCGCGGCGTCCACTTGGAAAACGTCTCCCACGTCGTTAACTTCGACATGCCCCCGGACGCGGAAAAATACGCGCTCCGCGTCGGCCGCGCGACCCGCGAAGGCAAAATCGGCGACGCCATTTCCTTCGCCTGCGAGGAATACGTCCACAACCTCGAGGCTATCGAAAACGTTCTGGGCAAAAAAATTCCCGTGGCCTACGCTCCCGACGAGTTCTTTGAGACCGAGCCACCCAAGCCCAAGAAAGCCAAAGAATTTAAGGCGCCCGACGCGAAAGAGCCCCAAGGCGCCACGGAGGGCGAAGCCGCCTCGTCCGCTCCCGCCGAAAGCAAGGACTCGCGCGGAGCGCGTCTTGAGACGAAGGAAAAAGCCGCGTCCGGCGCGGAAGCGAAGGAGAACGGTCGCGAGGAATCCAACGTGGGCCGCTGTATCGCCTTTTCCGATAGGCCCGGGGGCATTTTCGGCCTCGCCCCCCGCAATCCCATTAACGCCGACCGTCCCGACTTCCGGATTAACCTGACCTGGACCCCGGACGAGATTATGGCGCGCTTGCGCGAGGAGGAGAAGCTCCAGGGAGCGCCGAAGGCCCCGACCCCCGCGCCGAAGCCTGACCCCGCGGAGGCGCCCGCGCTCGCGCCGGAGTCAGCTCCCGCGCCAAACGCGCCCGCGCCCGCCCTCGAGCGGCCCCTCGCGGCCGCCGCGAGAGAGGCCGCTTTCGCCAGCGCGTCGCCGGAGACGGGCGCGGAGGCGTCCGCGGTTTCCCAACCTGTCGCGGCTTCCCAGCCGGCTCCGACCCCTAACGGGGAGCGCCCGGACTTTCGGGAAAAAGAGCGCGAGAGACGCCGCGGCCGACGCCAGCGGGGCCGACTCCGCCGCGAAGCCTTAAACGCGGACGGCTCCGGAGCCGCCGCCGCCGGGGCGCCCGCGCCTCTGGCGACTCCCGGCGCGCCCCTGGCGACTCCCGCCGCGCCGCCGCCATATTCCGTTTCCGCCGGAGACGGGCGCGGGGCCTCTCGCGCGGAAAGCTCCCCGCGGCGGGACGGCCCCATCGCCGCGAGACCCGCGGAGGCGCCCGCCCCCGGCGGCGCGCCCTCGGCCTGGTCGCATCTTTTTAAAGGGTCTCCCCCCAAGCCCGCGACGGGCCCGGGAGCCGAGATCCCTGACGCGGAGCGCGCCTCCGCGTCGCCGGAATTATCCCCCACGGAAGCGCCTCGGCCTTCCGCGCCTTACGCCGGAATCGGCGACGATTCCGCGCCCAAGGAACTTTCTCGCCCCCCGGCCGCGCTCCCCGAGCTTTCCCCGGAAAGCCGCGGGAGTGAGGATAACCTCGCGAAGAAGTCCCTAGAGACTCCTGAAAGCCAGAAGTCCATGGAGACTAGCGACAACTTAAGGTCCCCAGAGACTCGAGAAGATCATGATTTGACTATCGTTACCAAGATCCTAGGAGAAGAGAGTATGCCTAAGGAAATTGACCCGTCTCCCGATTCTTCTTTAAAGTCCAACGTAGATCCCGTCACGGTCCCGCCGCCGCCGCCCGAGGGGAGTGGCGGCGCGCGCGCGGAAAGCCCGCCCCAGCCGCGGAGCGCTCCCCGGAAAGTCGCGCCTAAAGCCTCCAAGGGCAACGGCGCGGCCCCCAAGGCGCCGGCCAAGGCCGAGCCTAAGCCCAAAACGACCGCGGCCGCCAAGGCCGCCGGCAAGGCGACCGAGGGCGCCGCCAAGGCCGCGGGCAAGGCTCCGGACAAGGCGCGGGTCAAGGCCCCGGCCAAGGCGCCGGGCGAGACCGCGGCGAAAGTCCCGGCCAAAAGCGCGGCCAAGGCCGCCGCGACCTCCGCTAAGGCCGCGGCTCCCAAGGCGGCGTCCAAGGCTCCGGGCAAGGCGACCGAGGACGGCGCCAAAGCCGCGGCGCCCAAAGCGGCGGCCAAAAAGCCCGCGGCGGCCAAGGGCGAGGCTCCAAGCAAAGCGGCCAAGGCGCCCAAAGCCGCGGCCGCCAAGGCCGAGCCCAAACCCAAAGCCCCCAAGGCCGAGGCTAAACCCAAAGCCCCCAAGGCCGAGGCCAAAAGCAAAACGCCCAAAGCCCCCAAGGAGGATCCCAAGGGAACCTAAAAAAGGTTATCTCTTCTTCAATCCCGGACGCGCGCGGGGCTTTCCTTTAAGGAGTCTCGCGCGCGTCCGCTTTTTTTCGCTCTCGCCTTTCCCTTTTGGGGGGAAAGGCGATTGATTCGCGGGGGAGGCGCGCGCCCTTTGGCGTCCGCGCGTACCCCCGCGCGAGACCCCAGGCGGGGAACGCCTTCGCTTGGGTTGGAGCGCCGCCCTCATGCCGCCCAAGGCCAACGCTTTTTCCCGCGCCTTTTCTCCCCGCGCGCGCGCGCGGTTGCTGGAGATCTACGCGAAACTTTCGCGGCGTTTCGGGGAGCGCCACTGGTGGCCCGGGGACAATCCCTTTGAGGTCGCGGTGGGGGCGGTTCTGACCCAGAACGCGGCCTGGCGCAACGTGGAAAAGGCCATCGCGAACCTTAAGGCGCGAGGCCTCGTAACCCCCGAGGCCATCGCGGAGGCCCCCTTGGGCGAGCTCTTGGAGGCCTTAAGGCCCTCCGGGTACTACAACGTCAAAGCGCGGAGACTCTTAAGCCTCTGCGCCTTTTTCCTCAAGAACGGCGAGGGGGGCCTTTATCCCAGCGTCTTGGGCTGGCCGCTCGCCAAACTGCGCCCGGCTCTCTTGGAGGTCCCGGGGGTGGGCCCCGAGACGGCGGACTGCGTGGTCCTCTACGCCGCGCGCCAACCCAGCTTCGTGGTGGACGCTTACACGAAGAGGATCCTCTCGCGGCACGGCCTCGCGAACGGGGAGGAGAGCTACGAGGAAACCCGGGCCTGGTTTGAGCTTAACCTCCCGCGCCAAACCCAGCTCTACAACGAATTTCACGCCCTCTTCGTGGCCGCGGGCCACTATTACTGTTCCCCCCGCAAACCCAAGTGCGAGCTCTGCCCCTTGGGCGACGATCCCCGCCGCGCGCCCGACCTTATCTAGCGCGGATTATTTTTTTTTCTCCCCGGTTTCGCGTTTTCTTTCTGGAAAGGATCCGCGGGGCCTTTTTTTTCTCGCGGAAAGTTTTCTCGCGGAAAGATAAAGCCGCTATGTCCCATCGGCGCGGGCTTGTAATATTGGCAATCACGGCTCTTCTGTGGAGTTCCTCGGGCGTTTTGATCAAAAGCGTCGCCTGGAACCCCATGGCCATCGCCTCGGCGCGGGGACTGGTCGCGGCCCTGACTATCTTTTTCCTCTCGGGCGGGCTCAAAGGGACTTTCCGGATACGCGAGCTTTGTCTCGCCCATTACCTGGCGGGCCTTTCCCTGGCCTTCCTGTCTTTCTTTTTCATCGCGGCCATGAAATACGCCGCCGCCGCCAACGCCATCGTCCTTCAGTACTCGGCGCCCGTTTGGGTGGCCTTCTTGGCTCCCTTCTTGCTCAAAGAGAGGACGGGGGCCCGGGACTGGGTCTTTATTCTCGTCATTTGCGGCGGGATGGTTCTCTTTTTCGTGGGAGGCTTATCCACGAAAGGCTTTTGGGGCAATATTTTCGCCATCGCGAGCGGCTTTTTCTTCGCCTCCCAGGCCCTGTGCCTGCGCTTTCTGAAAAACGGCTCCCCGGCTTCGGCCATGATACTGGGGAACGCGCTGACCTTCCTCGTCGGCTTGGGCTTTTGGGGACCGCCCTGGCCGGATTGGGAAAGCGTCGCTTATATCTTGGCTTTGGGCGTCGCGCAACTGGGCTTTTCCTATTACCTCTATTCCCTGGCCAGTCCCCACGTCAGTTCCCTGGAACTCGTCATGGTCACGATCATCGAGCCTATTTTAAGCCCCCTTTGGGTCTTTTGGATCCTCGGGGAAAGGCCGGGCCCCTTTGCCCTGGCGGGCGGGATGGTGGTCCTTTCCGGGGTGATTCTGTGGGGTTTCGGCAAGGCCCATCCCAAGCTCGGCGCGCTCAAGATCGCCAAAGGCTAGAAGGAAGGCGCGCGGGCCATGGACGGACGGGGCGCCGCGCGCGGCGGCGCGGAATCTTAAGCGCGCGAAGCGCTTCTCTCTCGCGTCGGGACGGAAAGCGGAGTTCGCTCGCGTCGCGCGGTTTTTAATTTAATTTTTTTGCGTTTTTTTGATCGTCTTTTGTCGTTTCTTTCATTCAAGGCGGATATTTTTCCGTTCGCGGCGTAAAAAAGCTTAAATAACTTTTCCGTCCGCGCGGAGCCACGCGGCCCGCCACGCGTTTCTTTTGGAGCGTCCGCGTTTTTCTTAGGGAAAAAAGAAAAAAAGAGCGCGCGTTTTTCGCGCGGCTTTTTTTAGGCTATGATAGAAAACTCCGCGCGCGCCTATGGCGCGGCGATGGCGCGGCGATGGCGCGGCGATGTCGCGGCGATGGCTCGGAAACGTCGCGGCGCTGGCGCGGAAAGGTCGAGTCAATAGCGCGGCTATAGCGCGAAGCGGCCTCAGGCGCTGGCCGCTCGCTGGAAAAAAGGCTTTTAGGGAAAGGCTTTGGGGGAAGCGCTTTGGGCCGCGCGGGGAAACTCTCGCGCGAGCGTGGCGGCCACGATCCCCCGGGGAGAGAACCTTTGGGTGGCGGCGATGGCGATGGCGATGGCGAGGGCGGCGCGGGCTTGGGGGCGCGTAAACCGTTCGCGCGGGCGGGCGCCCGGAGGCTTTTCCCCAAAGCGCCCGGCGGTTTCTCTCCGGAGGAGCGTCGCGAGCTAGCGGGCGCGAAGCGCCGCGAACTCGCGCGCTTTATTCCTTCCCGTCAAGCGGGAGAGAGCCTCAAGGCGGCTTTTTCCGCGAGGGCGCGGGTTTATTTATTTTCTTTGCGGCGGCGGCGCGAGGACCTTCAGCCATGTCCCATAGACTTGCCCTTTTATTGTTGCTCGCGACGGCTCTCTGCTGGAGTTCCTCCGGGGTTCTGATTAAATCCATCTCCTGGAACGCCATGGCCATCGGCTCCACCCGGGGGCTTCTCGCGGGCTTTTTCCTCTTTTTCTGCTTCGGGGGGCTGAAGGGAAAATTTAAATTCAAGGAGTTCACCAAAGTCCATTTTTTGGCGGGGCTTTCCATGGCCCTTCTGTCCCTTTCCCTGACCGTGGCCATGAAATACACCACCGCCGCCAACGCCATTGTCCTCAATTACTCGGCGCCCATTTGGGTGGCCCTGTTGGCGCCCTGGCTCCTGCGCGAAAAGACCCAAGGCCGGGACTGGTTTTTTATCGCCATTATCTTCGGGGGGATTTTGCTCTTTTTCGTGGGCGGGCTGTCCCCCATGGGCTTTTTTGGCAACATTTGCGGGGTGATCAGCGGCTTTTTCTTCGCCACCCAGGCCATCTGTTTAAGGTTCATCAAAAAAGGCTCCCCGGCCATGGCCATGACTTTGGGCGCTTTTCTGACCTTTCTGATAGGTTTGGGCTTTTGGGGCCCGCCCTGGCCGGACCTGAGGAGCGTCTTTTATCTTCTGATCCTCGGCGTCTTTCAGCTAGGCTGCGCGTACTGCCTCTATTCCCTGGCCAGTCCCTACGTCAAGTCCTTGGAATTGGTGGTGGTGACCATGATCGAGCCAATCCTCAATCCTCTCTGGGTTTTTCTGCTGCTTGGCGAAAAACCGGGGCCCTTCGCCATTTTGGGGGGGATAATCGTCATCGCGGGGGTATTGGTCTGGAGTTTCGGGAAACACCGCCAGCGGGAAGCCGCGCCGGGGGAGAGCTAAAGTCCCGCCGCGGGGAGGCCCGCGGCCAATGACGGCGCGCCGCGGCCAGAGGGCCGAACCCACTGGCTGGGAAGGCTGGGGTTTGCCGAAAGCCGTCTGGAAGGGATTGGAGGAGGCGGAGGGCGGCTGGGAAAGATAGCGAGAGGCGGCGAGAGAAGAGAGCGCGAGAGGCTGGGAGTGGCTGGAGGAGGCCGCGAGAGGCCGGGGGAGGGCTTGGGCGTCGCTCGCGGGCTTTAGGCTCCAGGCGCGCCCGTCGCGCCCCCCCTGGGCGCTTTGGGGATAGCGTACGGAGGGCTCGGGAAGTTCCTCGGCCCACGGACGAGCCCTTCGCCCGCCCTTCACGGAAGTCTTGACCTTTCCGCCAAGATCCCTGAAATTGGCGCTATTTAAGCGGACGCGCGAAAACCGCCGCGGGCGGCCTCCGCCGCCCGCGGCTTCCAGAGCCCCTCGGAGGAAACGCGCTCCCGTGGCGCCGCGCCCATCTGGCCCGAAAATTCCCTCGCGGGGAAAAAGGTTTGGGGGAAAAGCGCCACTGTTGACCGCTCTCGCGCGCTTTGAGGAAGGAACATGCCCCGTCAGAAAGCCCTTTTCCTGTTGCTCTTCACCGCCGTTTGCTGGAGCTGTTCCGGGGTCTTGGTTAAAAGCGTCTCCTGGAATCCTTTGGCCATAGCCTCGACCAGGGGCTTGTTGGCGGGGATAACCGTTTTCGCGCTCGCGGGGGGCTTCAAAGGGGAGCTTAAGATAAAGGATTTGACCCTCGTCCATTTCGCGTCGGGTCTCTCCTTGGCGATCCTTTCCCTTTTTTTCATCGTGGCCATGAAGTTTACCACCGCCGCCAACGCCATTGTCCTCAATTACTCGGCGCCCGTCTGGGTGGCCATCTTGGCGCCTTGCGTTATTAAGGAAAGAACGAAAGGCCGCGACTGGCTATATATCGGCGTCATCTTTGGCGGCGTTCTTTTGTTTTTCGCGGGAGACCTTTCCCCGGTGGGTTTTTGGGGCAACATTTGCGCTCTTGGCAGCGGTTTTTTCTTTGGCGTTCAGGCTCTCTGCTTAAGGTTTCTGAAAAAAGGCTCCCCCGCCTCCGCCATGGTCATCGGAAATTTGCTGACTTTTTGCCTGGGTTTAGGTTTTTGGGGCCCGCCTTGGCCGGATTCGCGAAGTCTTTTGTTTCTCTTGGCCTTAGGCGTCTTTCAGATGGGCGTCTCCTCTTATCTCTATACCCTCGCCAGCCCTTACGTCAGTTCCCTGGAATTGGTGTTGGTTACCATGGTTGAGCCAATTTTAAATCCCTTTTGGGTCTTTTTGGCTTTAGGCGAAAGGCCTGGGCCGTTTGCCCTGGTCGGGGGGATAATCGTTATTTTGGGGGTGATGGTTTGGAGTTTTGGGAAAAACGGCGAGAGTCTTCCCCTCCCGCCGCGAGAGAAAGGCCACGGGAATAGCTAACGCTCAAAAAAGCGCGAAAAGCCAGAGGACGAGCGGGAACGCGCGCGCGAGGAAGAAAAAATATTGGAGGAAGGGGAGGAGGAGGGGAAGAAAAGGCGAAGGGGAGAGGGCGGAAACTGAGGAAAGAAGGGAGAAGGGAAGGAGAAGGGCGGAGGGCGGAAACGAAGGAGGGAAGGGAGTGGAAACGGAGGAGAGGATGGGAGAAGAGGAGGCGAAGGGGAGAGGGCGGAATAGGCGAAGGGGAGAGGGCGGAAAAGGCGAAGGGGAGAGGGCGGAA
>JAISCZ010000090.1 GCA_031265205.1 Deltaproteobacteria bacterium | reverse complement strand
CATGACGCCAGAGCGGCACGTTTTAATCACCGGAGCCTCGGGGGGGATCGGTCGCGCCCTGGCCCTGGAGTACGCCGCCCCCGAAACCCTCCTGTCGCTCTGCGGCAGGAGGCTTGACGCTTTGCGGGAGACGGGAGGATTGGCGGAGGCTCAAGGGGCCCGGTGCCGTTTGGCCGCCTTCGACGTGCGGGATTTCGCCGCGCTGCGGGGCTTTATCGAGGAAGCCCAGGCCGCGGCGCCCTTAAGCCTCCTTTTCGCGAACGCGGGAGTCTGTTACGGGACGCGGGAAGACGGCCTGGAGACCTTGGAGGAATGCCGGGAGACCCTGGAGGTCAACGCCGAGGCGGCCATTGTCACGGCCCTGTTGGGGGCCAAGGCCATGCTCCCCCAAAAAAGCGGGCGGATCGCCCTCGTTAGCTCCCAGGCCGGCAAGCTCCCCCTTGTTTTCACCCCGTCTTACTGCGCCTCCAAGGGGGCCGTCAGGCTCTACGGCCTCTCTCTGAGGGAGTCTCTCCTCAGTCGGGGGATCAAAGTGACGACAATCGCGCCCGGCTACGTCGCGAGCCCCATGTCCGCGCGTTTTTTGGGCTTCGCCCCCTGGTTCTGGTCGGACGCGAAGGCGGCGCGCCACGTGCGCCGCAAGCTCGCCAAGGGCCCCCGGACGATCTCTTTCCCTTTCCTCATGAACGCGCTCATCGCCGCGCTTCCCATTTTGCCCGGCCCGCTCCGGTCGCGTCTCCTTAAGTTTTTTAGCTTCAAAGTGGCGGAGCGGAGTTAAGGGCGCCCCCTGGCGGCGGCGGGGAGGCTCGCGGCGAAGGGCCCTTCGGGCTCGCGCGCTCCATAGCCCTCCATAATAACCCCCCTCAATAGCCCTCCATAATAACCCTCCCCCCAATAGCCCCCCTTTAATAGCCCCCCTTAATAGCCTTCCATAATAGCCCCGCGCGCCCCCTCCCCAGGTTGCCCCCGCGCGGCGCCTTTCCCTTTAAGGCAAACTTGGGGGACGCGAATTTTAGGGAAAATAACCCGCGGGGCGCTGGCGGGCCGCGCGGAAAAAAAAAAGCGCGCCTTCCATTCCGTCCGCCAGCGGGCGGGGAAGGGAGGCGAAAACTAGCGGAAAGCGCGCTCGCTAGGGCTCAAGCGGGGCTCCAAGCCTTTCCGATTTCGCCTCGCGGGGCAAGTTCCGCGTCTTGCGCCCCACGGGGGCAATAATTATAATGAAGCGCCAGTTACGCGTCAAAATGGAAATCATTTTCCTTTAAGAGCGCGATTTTAGGGCGCGCCGCGCCCGCCGCGACGCGCCTTCCCCGCTTGGGGAAAGGCGTTATTTAAGGCCGCGCGCCCCCGGCGGAAAAAAGGTTAGATGAGCGGAAGATACCGAATTTGCGTCATGAAAGAGGGAGACGGGCCCCTGGCGGCGCGGAGCTTTACCCTCGCCGCGTGGCTTCCGCGCGCCTCTCTGGCGCTCCTCGCGCTCGCCTTGGCCGTCTTCGGCGCTTTCGCCTTCTATTCCCACCGGGCCGTTTCCGGGGTGGAAGATCGCACGCTGGAATTGGAGATCCTTAAAAGCGAGAGGGCCGGCCAGGAGATCCAGCTGCAAACCCTAAACGAAAGGCTGCGGGATCTCTCCGGGCAGGTGAGCCTTTTGCGGGCCCGGGAAGAGGATTTGATCCTCCTGACCCGGGACTTCAGCCTCCAATTGGGTTTGCCGGAGGAGACGGAACTCGTCGACCTCTGGCCCGCCCTCGTGGGCGCCGTGGCCTGGACCTGGGGGGGCCCAGAGGGCCAGGGCGGCGTGGACAGCCGCGGCCCGGGGGCTTTGAGTTCTTTCGAGGCCCTCCGGGGGCTCCACCGCGACCTGGACCGCCTGGAGAGCAGCGCCGCGGCCACGGAAGTCGCCTTAAGCGATCTCTCGGCGGCCCTCAAGGGCTCCGAGCTTCTTTTGGCGGTGACGCCTTACGCCAACCCCGTTCCCAACGGGCGGGTCAGCTCCCTTTTCGGGTACCGTTCCTCCCCCTTCGGGGGAGGCCTCGACCTCCATCAGGGCCTGGACATTTCGGCGCCGGTGGGGACGAAGGTCTACGCCCCGGCCGACGGGACGGTCCTTTCCGCGGACTGGTCGAAGAGCGGTTACGGCCTCATGGTCACCTTGGACCACGGCCACGGCCTGACCACCCGCTACGCCCATCTTTCCGCGACCGAGATGGAGGTGGGGCGGGAGGTCAAGAGGGGCGAGGTCATCGGGAAGGTCGGCTCCACCGGGCGCTCCACGGGGCCCCACCTCCACTACGAGACGGTGATGGGCGAGGTGGCCGTGGATCCCCTCAATTTTACGCGGGCCACTCTGGAATACCAGAATTCCGCCCTGGAGGATAAAGCGGCCGACCGGGTCGCCGCGCCGGGCCAAACGGCGGTCCAGTAGTGGGGCGGGCGCTTTTTCGCCTTTTTCCTCGCCTTGGCGCGGGCGCGGCGATACAATATAATATAAGGCCGCCTTCCCCAAGGGGGAAGGGGGCGGAAGGCCTCTGGAGGCCCTTTCCGGGTGGGCGGCGCGCCCTTCCCGGGCTTTTTGTTTAAAGGGAACGCGCGCGAGGGAAACAGCCGAAAATGTTGGGATTTTTGCGAGGATTACTGAAGAGCGCCAACGACCGGGAAATTGGGCGCCTGGCGGAGCGGGTGGACGCCATCAACGCCTGGGAACCCCAAATCCGCGCGCTTTCCGACGCGGGGCTCCAGGCCAAGACGGCGGCCTTCAAGGAGCGGCTGGAGCGGGGGGAAGCCTTGGAATCCCTGCTTCACGAGGCCTTCGCCGTGACCCGGGAGGCCTCCCTGAGGGTCTTGGGCCAGCGCCATTTTGACGTGCAGCTCATGGGGGGGTTGGTCCTCCACGACGGCAAGATCGCCGAAATGAAAACCGGCGAGGGCAAGACCTTGGCCGCGACCCTCCCGGTCTACGCCAACGCCCTCGAGGGCGAGGGCGTCCACGTGGTGACGGTGAACGACTACCTGGCCCGGCGCGATTCCGAGTGGATGGGGCGGATTTACCGTTTTTTGGGGCTGAAGGTGGGGACCATCGTCCACGGCCTTTCGGACGCGGAGCGGCGCGAGGCCTACGGCGCGGACGTGACCTACGGCACCAATAACGAATACGGCTTCGATTACCTCCGGGACAACATGAAATTCGCGGCCACGGAATTTACCCAGCGGGATTTCCACTACGCCATCGTGGACGAGGTGGACTCCATTCTGATCGACGAGGCGCGCACGCCCCTCATTATTTCCGGGCCGGCGGAAAAATCGACCGAACTGTACGTTAAAGTCGACAGGCTCGTCAGAAGGTTCCGGCTGGAGACGGATTTTACCGTCGACGAAAAAAGCCGCGCCTCCACCCTCACGGAAGAGGGAATCGCCAAGGCCCAGGATTTTCTGGGAGTGGCCAATCTCTACGACCCGGAAAACATTGAGCTCCTCCACCACGTGACCCAGGCCCTGAAGGCCTACGCCATTTTCAAAAAGGATCGCGACTATATGGTCCTGAACGGCAAGGTCGTTATCGTCGACGAGTTTACCGGCAGGCCCATGGAGGGACGGAGGTATTCCGACGGGCTCCACCAGGCCCTGGAGGCCAAAGAGGCCGTCAAGGTGGAGAACGAAAACCAGACCCTGGCCTCCATCACCTTCCAGAACTACTTCCGCATGTACAAGAAACTCGCGGGCATGACGGGCACGGCGGACACGGAGGCCGCGGAGTTCAGCAAGATCTACAACCTCGACGTGGTGGTCATGCCGACCCACCGCCGCATGATTCGCGTCGACCACGCCGACGTCATCTACCAATCGCAGGACGAAAAATACGAGGCGGCCGTGGAGAAGATCCGCGAGCTCCACGAAAAGGGCCAGCCGGTCCTGGTGGGGACCATTTCCATCGAAAAATCGGAGAGAGTCTCCAAGATGCTCCTCGCCCGCGGGGTAAAACACGAGGTCTTAAACGCCAAGCAGCACGAGCGGGAAGCGATGATCGTGGCCAAGGCCGGCCAGAAGGGCGCGGTCACCATCTCCACCAACATGGCCGGGCGCGGGACGGACATCGTTTTGGGCCCGGAAGTCCCCGCCTTGGGGGGCTTGGCCATTTTAGGGACCGAGCGCCACGAGTCGCGCCGCATCGACAATCAGCTCCGCGGCCGCAGCGGCCGCCAGGGGGATCCCGGGGAGTCGCTCTTTTTCCTTTCGCTGGAGGATTACCTCTTCCGCGCCTTCGGCGGGGAGCGGATGCGGAATTTTATGAAGCGTTTCGCGATCCCGCGCGGGCAGCCCATTTCCGCGCCGATTATCTCCCGGGGCGTGGAAAACGCCCAAAAGCACGTGGAAAGCCATCATTTCGACGCGCGCAAACATATCCTCGATTACGACGACGTCATGAACCGCCAACGGGAAGTGGTCTACCAGCGTCGGCGCAAGATTCTCTTCGGCGAGGATATCCTGGACGAGGTCTACAAGCTCATCGACGAGGAGAGCCAAGCCTTTGTCCACGCCTTTTTCGCCAAGGAGCGGGACGAGCCCTTAAATTTCCCCGAAATTGACCTCGAGTGCCGCCGCCGTTTCGGCTTTTCGCCCAACGTGGACGAGATTTTGGCCTTGGACGGCGACTCGCGCTACGACTATTTTTACGAAAAAGGCTCCGAGGCCCTGGCGCGGCACGTGGAGGGTTTCCCCCAGAGCTTGCGCGAGTCCGCCATCAAAACCATGATGCTCGGGATCTTGGACGACCGCTGGAAGACTCACCTCCTGTCCATGGACTA
Organism: Deltaproteobacteria bacterium; assembly: GCA_031265205.1. GTDB lineage: Bacteria > Desulfobacterota > Desulfarculia > Adiutricales > Adiutricaceae > JAISCZ01. The sequence continues at coordinate 4,830 of JAISCZ010000090.1, read as the reverse complement.
CGTCAAGGAGGGCATCAATTTAAGGGGTTACGGCCAGAGGGATCCCTTACGCGAGTACCAGCGGGAGGGCTTTGAGCTCTTTCAGGAGCTCATCGCGAAGATCCGCGTGGGAACGCTCGCCTTTCTCTTCGCGCACCGCGTCGCCGCGGAGGCCCCGCCGCCTCCGCGGCGAGCCCCCTTAAGGCTCACTTACAGCGGCGGCGCCAGCGACTCCTCCTCCCCCGCCTCCTCTTCCGCCGCCGCCGTCAAGGGCCGGAAGGTGGGCCGCAACGAGAGCTGCCCCTGCGGCTCGGGGAAAAAATACAAACACTGCTGCGGGGCCTAGCGCCAGTTTTCCTTATCTTTTCCTCCCTTCCTTCCTCCCGCGCCCGCCTCGCCGGGGGAGGGACCCCGCGCCCCTATTGGCCTTCCGCGAAAAAATGGCCCTAATCTTGCTCAAGTTAGCTCCCAGCCGCGTTTCAGGGACCCTTCCGCCGCGCCGTGGGAGGGCGAAAAAACTTTAAGCGTTTAGGGAAGTTTCCATGGCCTTCAATTTTAGCGATCAGATAGCCCGGGGAAGGGAAAGAATAGCCGCCACGAGCCCCTCCAAGCTCATTGTCGGGGGCGCGCTCCTCCTGGTGGCCACGGCGGCCTTCGCCTTTTTTCTGATTTCCAACAATAAATCCCGCTACGAGGTCCTCTACAGCGAGCTCTCCCCGGAGGACGCGGGGGCCATAACCGCGGAACTCAAAAAACAGAACGTGGAATACCGCCTCGCGGAAGGCGGGACGGCCATTGAAATGCCCGAGGGGGAGGCCCAGGCCGCCCGCCTGGACTTGGCGATGAAGGGCCTCCCCGCCCAGGCCGGGGTGGGTTTTGAGCTCTTTGACGAGCGCAAACTGGGGACCACCGATTTGGAGCAGAAGATTCAGCTCCAAAGGGCCGTGACCGGGGAATTGGAGCGCACGATAACGCGTTTTCCGGAAGTGAGCGACGCGCGCGTCCATCTGACGGTCCCCCGGGAGACCCTTTTTATCGAGGATCAGAAAGAGCCGACGGCTTCGGTGGTTTTAACCTTGAGGCGCGGGGCCGAACTGGATAAACTGAAACTGATGGGAATCGTCCACCTCATCACCTCGGCGGTGGACGGCTTGACCGCGGAGAACGTCTCGGTTATCGACACGGAGGGCGGCCTCCTGTGGAGCAAGGACAGCCAGAAACCGGGCCTTTTAAACGACGAGCAGCTCAAGCAGAAAAGGGCCTTTGAGCGCGATCTCCAGGCCCGGATCAATAGCATGCTCGAAAAGGTCCTGGGGCCTTACAAAGCCACGACCCAGGTCAACGTCGAGCTTGACTTGAAAGAAGTCGTGACCTCCGAGGACATCTACGACCCGGAGGGAAGCGCCGTCCGGAGCGAGCAGCGGATCCAGGACCGGGAAACCGGCCCGGCCCGGGCCAACGCCGGGATCCCCAACGCGACCTACGAGCTGGGGACGGCCAACCGCCAGAATTCGGGCGCCGGCGGCGACCAGGTGATCTCCTCGCATACCGAGGAGACCACCAATTACGAGATATCCAACACCAAAAGGAAGACAGTGTCGGCCTCGGGGGATTTGAAAAAGGTCACGGTCGCGGTCATCGTGGACGGGATTTTCGCGCCCAACGAGGCGGGGGAAAACGTTTTCACGCCGCTGCCCGCCCCCATGTTGGACCGCTTGACCGAGGCCATCAAAAACACTATAGGTTTTGAGGAAAAGAGAGGTGACAGCGTGTCCGTGACCTGCTTGCAATTTTACCGCGAGGAAAACGTCTCGGTCTGGGCGCTGTTCGTGTTGGATCTCTTACGGGAGTTCGGGCGGCCTTTGGTGAACCTGCTCCTCATTATTCTCTTCTTCCTCTTCGTGGTCCGCCCCATCCTCAATTGGCTGAAAAAAGAGGTGGAGCCCATCGGCTCGGGGGCGGAGCAGGCCTCTCTCCCCGACTATCCCATCGCGGGCGGCGGCGCGGGCGAGAGCCTGCCCCTGCCGCTTCCCCCCCGCGAAGAGGAGATATCCGTGGATCCGGCCCAAGCCGGCCTCGCCGAAAGCGAGGAGGAGAGCGAGTACGGGCCCGAGGACGACGAGACGCCCCGCTACGACGACGAGGAGCCCGAGGAGATCGAGACGGATCCCCTGCGCCTGGAGTACGGCAAGCTTTCCCGCGACAATATTTTGCCCCTGGCCAGGGACAACATGGACCGCACCGTGGGCTTGCTGCGCAAATGGATAGAGCAGAAAAACCCCCAGGACAACCAGCCGGAGAAATAAAATGTCCCGCGCCGAACTGACCGAAACCCCCGCGAGCCCCGATCTCAAGGGCCCCGACAAAGCGGCTATTTTCCTTCTGACCATGGGCGAGGACTTTACCGCGGAGGTTTTCAAGGAACTGGACGACATTGAGATTAAAGATCTCGGCAAGGCCATGACCACCATCCAGAACGTGACTCCCTCGCAGATCCAGGACGTTTTATGGGAGTTCAACCTGGCGATGCGCGAGCCCGGGGACATCCGCGTCAAGGGCGACGACTTTTTCAAAAACACCATCGGCCGCGCCCTGGACGGCGACAGGGCCTCGGGGCTCATCCAGGACGTCAATTCCCCGGTGCCTTTCTCCAATATCAAGAACATCGACGCCAAGGCTTTGGGAAATTTTATTCGCAACGAGCATCCCCAGACCATCGCGCTCATTCTCGCCCATATCGACAGCGGCAAGGCCGCGCAGATTATCGCGGAATTTCCCGAGCCCTTACAGCAGGACGTCATGCTCCGCATCGCCGACTTGGAGCCCGTCGGGAACGATATCCTCGACGAGGTGGAGCAGGTCCTCCGCGAGGAAATCAAGGCTCAGGGCCCCGTGGGCGGGCGGCCCGCCGGAGGCTCCAGCACCGTCGCCGAGATTTTGAACCAGGTGGACCAGAACACGGAAAACGCCATTTTAACCAAACTGGAGGACGAAAGGGCGGATCTGGCCAACGAGGTCCGCAAGCTCATGTTCGTCTTCGAGGATCTCATCAACGTCGACGACCGCTCCATCCGCGCCATCCTCAAAGAGGTGAACAACGACGAGCTGACCTTGGCGCTGAAGGCCGCCTCCCCGGCCATGCAGGACAAGATCTTCGCGAACCTCACCGAGCGGGCCGCGGACATGATCCGCGACGACTTGGAGGCTATGGGCCCGACCCGCCTCGCCGACGTGGAAAAGGCCCAGCAGGCCGTTCTGCGCGCCGCCAAAAAACTCGAGGCCGAAGGCAAGATCGTCATAGGCAAGGGCGACGGAGGCGATCAGTTTGTCTAGGGGAAGAAAAAGCCCGCCTCCCCCCCAGATCGCGGATTTTGAGGGAATCGATTTTGACGCGGGCGGGACGGAGGGCCCCGCCGACGGCCTGCCCCGCGATCCGGGATTCCGGGAGTTTGAGGACAAGCGCAAACCCTTAAGCCAGCTCTTGCGTGAGATCCCTTCCCTGGATTATCTCTTCAGCCCCTTCGATCCCGGCAAGGTCCCTCCCGAGGATTACGCCCCCTTGCTCGACGCGCCGATTCCCCAAGAGTTTCCCTTTGAGGATTTGGACGCGCGGGATTCCGCCATCATAAACACCTTGGACCGCGCCGAAAAAAAGGCGCGGGAAATTGTGGGCGCGGCCAGGGCGGAAAAAGACAATATTTTGGCGGGGGTGGAGGAAAGCGCTTCCGAGCTGGCCGAAAAACGCAAGGCGGAAGCCTTAATCATCGCCAACGACATTGAGGCGCGGGCCAGTCGCAAGGCGGAGGAGGCCCTCCAAAGCGTCGCCGCCGCCGACGAGCGCCTGGCGGCCATCCAGGAGGAGGCCTTAAAGCTCCGCGCGGAGACCGCCCAGATCCAGGAGGAAGTCCAAAACGGCCGCGAGGCCAACCTTTCCCGGGAAGCGGAACTCGCGCGGGAACGGGAACGGTTCGCGGCGGAAAAGGCTCAGTGGGCCCTCGATTCCCAGGCGGAAAGCGCCGCCTTAAAGCTTAAAGCCGCCGAAGAGGGACGGAGCGCGGGACAGGCCCGCGGCGAGGCCGAAGGCCGCCAAAGGGGCCTAGAAGAGGCCGACCGGCGGACCCGGGGGCTTTTCGCGATCTTGGAACGCTTACATAATATTTATAGGGATCTCTGGAGCGAGTACGCCGCCCAAATGGCCGAGATCGCCGTCGCCGCCGCGGAAGCCATCGTCAACAAAGAAATCGAAAACGGGAAAGGGCTCGCGACGGGAGCTTTGGAGGCGACGGTCAGCTATCTGCGCAAAGCCCACGAAGTGACCTTTAAGGCCTGTCCGGCGGATTTAGAGGAGCTGGAAGAGGCCCGCAAACGCGTCCGCGCGGACTTGGACGGGCTCACCAGTATCGTTTTCGTTCCCGATTCCTCCTTAAACCCAGGGGATCTCCTGATGGAATCCGACGCGGGACAGCTGGACGCCACGGTTAACGCCCGCCGCGCGAACGTCATCGCGACTTTAAAGAAGGCGTTGGACGACGGTCTCCTAGGCGAGCTTCCGCCTCCGCCAGCGTACCGGGAGGAGTTTTTTCCCCACGCCGCGGAAGCGCCCCCCGCGCCGCCCGTCGCGGCGGAGCCCGCCCCCAGCCCGCTTCCGGAGCCGATCGCGGCGGTTTCGTCCGCGGCGCCAGTACCGCCCGTTCCGCCGGGGCCCGCCTCCAGCCCTCCTCCGGCTCCGGTTTCCCCGGGCGCGGCTTCGCCTCTTCCGCCAGCTTCGCCCGTTCCGCCCGCTTCGCCCGTCCCGTCGGAGCCCGCCCCCAGCCCGGCTCCGGATCCCGTCGCGGCGGTTTCGCCCGCGCC
>JAISCZ010000178.1 GCA_031265205.1 Deltaproteobacteria bacterium | reverse complement strand
GGCGGTTCGGAAAGGGGAGGAATTTCTAATATTCCCCAACAATAGGCGTGTAACGCGCTATGATAAAATGACTCTTCGGCTCTATGATGTTTCGCGGGTATCGAACTATAGAGGGAAGTAATTATCGCGGTTAACTTCGTTTCGTCTCCTGAGTCCAGAATTTGTTTAAATTTAATCCCTTCGTGAGCTGGATTCTTGCCCAAAAGGGTGAACAGGCTATCTTTAAACAATTTCTCAAAATCAGGCGTTACCTCCTCATTTGGCGTCCTAAATTTATAAAAATCGCCTTTTTCGGTATTAGTAACCGATTCAACCGTCAGATAGCCGGTCTGAAAGAGGGCCGGCACGGGAGCCAAGGAACCCACCTCGGCGACGCCTACATCCCTTGCCGTTAAATTATGGAGTTTATCGATTAGGAACGCCAGCGGATTATTGGAAACAATAGACTCTAACAAATTATTGGACGCGTTTAGCGACATCCAGTAAGGCGAAAATTCCAAATTATAGATAAAATTTAGAAGCGAATAAGGATTAAGAATTTTAGTTTTTCCATCCCAGGAATAACCATCGTAAAAATTAAGGATTTTAGCGCGTAAATCAGCGACAGTTTCCTCTTGAGCCATTACGCCGTCATCCTTCATTTGTTTCAAAACGCTTGGAAAATATGGGGAAAAATTGTTATCCAGTTCTTTATGGGTAAATCCACAAATATCCGCGAAACTCTCATCAAGCGTTAAATCATCAAGATGGTTGAGTCCAACCGACAATCCCGTGAAAGCGTAGCGCGTGACTCCTGTGACAAAAACGAAACGCGTAAATTTTTCGGCCCCTTTTAACCCTGAATAAAAATTCTTAAGAATGTCTCTGTTTTTTATAGCCAAAGCGTGATTGCTTAAATTTTCACTGACAGGAGCGTCATACTCGTCTATTAAAATTACTACGTTTTTATTATATTTTTTTGAAAGTTTTTCGATAATAATGGAGAGATCAAGACCAGCGTAATCAATGTTAAGTCCTAATTGTTCTTCATCATTTATCAGCTCCAAAGATTTTACAAGCGATCCTTTGAGATCTTCAACAATCGCGCCGCGCGTGGCCATTGTCAGGGAAATGATAGGGTGCCGTTCAGGGAAAACGAAATCAGATTTGCCAATCCACAAATCTTTAAAGATCCCTGAGGGCGGTCCGTTGGGGTCCGGCGGGCCGCTGAAAAGCGCTTCCAACGAGCTTAAAAGGAGAGATTTACCAAATCTCCTGGGTCTGGATAAAAAATAGGCTTCGCCCTCATTTACAAGATTGTAGATTTGGCGCGTCTTGTCAACGTATAAACAGCGATTTTTAATGATTTTTGAAAAAGTGGCGACACCGAGTGGCAGTCTTTTTGGGGCTGTTAAAGCTTCGTTCATAACTCGTTCCTCGATGAGTCTCTCGCTTCCGCTCGTTTAAATATAACGTCTGATTTCTTACGCGCCGTAACCTTTTTCCCCTTTTTGACGCGATTTGAATAACGGGCGCTTATTTTCAAATTTATCATAGCTTTTTGCCTCGGAAGACATCTCTAAACATAAGAATACGCTAAATATCGAAATTAATCCAGGGTTTTCGTAAATAATAAAATATGAAGGCGGTTAGAGTAGTTATAGTTTTGGCCGCGGCGGGCGGTCCAGGGTCAGAGCCCAGATGGCGAACTTGCCGCGATGAATTTCGAGCGGCGACGATTCCCTCGGGAAGGGAAATCCCGTTTCGGCCAGTCTCCCGGGACCCCGCGCTGAGCCGTCCGCTGGGGCGAGTCCCTCGTTAAGGCGGCCTTCGCGTCGCGAGCCGTTTCGAACTCTTACCTCCGGCTTTTTCTGAAGAGAGGGCGGTCCCGCGGGTCATGGCCGAACGGCCAATACGCGATAGCGAAAGAAAAAATAAAGGAATTAACATAACCTCTGGAAGGGCGAAACGACTTGGAGAGGATGGCGGGAAAAGGCTCCGCTTTATCCCCAGCGCCAATAAGGGGCTTACGCGTCCCAAGCGGGGCAAGCCCCAGCCTCCGGCCTCGCGGACCCGAGAGCCCACGCCCCCCCAAAAAAAGCCGCGCTTAAAGGCCAGCGGCGCGCCCACAAGGCCCTTCTGGCGATAGGGGCGGAAATTTCCGTCACAATTTTGATGAGAGCGGAAAAAGTCCCGGAAATTAAATTCGGTCAGCCGCTAATGCTAAATGAGGACAATAAATTAGACAAATAGCTATATGAGGTATTGTTTTGCGTCCGGTCGCCGCTCTTTAAGGTTTTGGCGCTTTCATCAATTTTACGCGATTTCGCGCGCCGCCGCGTCGCCCTCGCCCCGTAAGCGGGGGAGCGTGGCGCCCCAAGCGACTACGGACACGCGCCGCCGGCTTCGCGGGCGCCCTGGAAAGGGAATTCCGGCTCTCTTCCTAAAGGATCGACCTCAAGGCGCGCGCCCGCGAGTCCACGGCGGTCCCCAAAAAGCTATCGCCTCCCTCGCGCGCGCGAATCTCCAGCGCCCGTTTCATGAGACGCGAGGCCTCCGCGCGCTCGCCCCGGGAAAACATGGCGGAGGCGGTCCCGGCCAGGGCTAGCGCGAGGATCAATCCGTCGGAGGGAAGAGTCGGCTCGGGGTCGCGTCGAAGCGGGGCCCCGTCCAAAAGCGCCAAAAGCGACCGATAGATTTCCTCCGCGACGGCGAGGTTCCCGGCGCGGCGGCTCGCCTCGGCTCGCAGCGCCGCGCACTCCAGCCGCTCCTGACACGTCTCGCCCCAAGAGTCTAAATAGAGTTTCTCCGCCTCCGCCAGAATGGCGGCGGCCTGGCCGTCGTCGCTCTCGGACAGGAAAACGCGGCCGAGCCGACATTTAAGATCCGCCTCCTGAACGGCGTAACGGCCTCCACGGCCCTCCAAGGCCTCCAGCGCCAGAGACCAAAAGACGAGGGAGCCCTCCATATAGGTCAGCGTATCCCCGAGCAGCGCCAGAGAGCAGGCGGTTTCCGGGTGGCGTCCCCCTAAAACGTTCCGGCGGAGCGCCAGAACGACGTGGGTCGCGTCGATTCCCATGCCGCTAAAACCGGCGCGGAGGGCCAGCGCGGACGCGTCGAAGCCCATCCGCCCGACTCCCTCGCCGTCGCCGTATTCGCAAATTTCGGAGGGTTTGTCATATATGGAGAGATCCTCGGGGAAAGCCTGGATCGAGTAACGGCGTAATATGTCCCGCGCCTCCTCGCGCGCCGTCGCGCTCGCCACGCGCCCGACCCCGGCCGCGCCCGAGCCCATCAAGGCGCGTTTCTTGAAAGGAGTCCCCGCTTTTCCCCGGGGAGCGAATTTTCGCAGCTCCCGGAAGAGCTCCCGGGCGGCGGCCAATTCGGGCTCGGCGGGGATCCGCGTGGGAGAAGGGATAATTTTCCCGTAGCCATAGAGGCCAGCGAGGCGCCTCGCCAGCCGCTCCTTGGCCGCGAGGGACTCCAGAGCCCCCGGGCCCAAAAGGCGATCCAGGCCCCTGGAGGCCTCGCTCAAAAGCTCCGTCGCCTCCCGCGCGGCGGCGGCGCCCCCAGAGTCCCAAAGCTCCAAGCCCAGGCGCGACCTTAGCGAAAACGCCGCGCGCGAGCCCTGGCCCGGTCCCCCGGGATTCTCCGCGCGCGCGAGAGCGGCGCGAAGCTCCGCGGTGGAGGGAAAGAGCGCGCCTACGGGCGTCTGGCCCGCGCGCCCCAAAATCGGGCCGTCGATGGGGTAAAAAGCCTCCGCGAGGCTCCTTTCCGCGCGGGGCGCGAACGAGGCGCGGCTCTCGCGGGGAATCACGGAATCTATCAATTCCAAAGTCCTCCGCGCGAAGTCCTTCTCGGCGGCGGAGATCCGGGGAAGCGGCGGCCCCTCCCCCGCGCCCTTGGCCGCCGCCCGCGCGGCTTCGTCGAAGCCATTGAGCGCCCCCATGGCGATTGAGGCGGCGGCGCGCGCGCAGAACTTCCGAAAGCTCTCGGCGTAGTCTTCCGCGTTGGCCGCGAAGTCGAAAAGGGATCTGGCCGACCGCGAAAGCGCCGCCCAGACCCTGGGATCCTCGGGACCTAAGGCCAAAAGCGCCACGGCGCGCGCGCCGTCCCAGGCGTGGAACGGCGCGTCCGAGGGATATTTTTGGGAGAGTCGCGCGGCCCAACGGAGCGTCCTTTCGACGGCTTTTCCCGCGCGCGGGAATTTCCATTTAGGCCAGTCTCGCGGGAGCCCGCGCCAACCCATTCGTATGGGCGAGTCGCGCTTCATAGCGGTTCTCCGCCGCGGTTTCCGGCCCCCGCCTCCGCTTTTTTTCTTAAAGCCAGGAAAGTCGCGAGAAGCGCGGCCAAAACGGGCGGACGCGCGAGCGCGAAAAGAGAAAACAATGGGAAGGACATCGACTGACCTCTGGAAGGGAAAGCGGCTGGGAAGGGAAGGCGGGTAAGGGCGGCGCTCGCGCCCCGCGCGAAAAAGGGCCACTAAAGGCCGCGCGCGGCGCTTCCGAGCCCCAGGCCTCGGCGCGGCGCGCCCATGGTTTCAAGCCGCGTTTAATGGCCCTCTGGCGCGGTCGGGGAAGGAGCCCGCGCGGCGCTGGCGTTGATGAGAACGCTCGCTATTATACCCGATTTCGCGCGGCGCCCGAAAGCCGCGCCGTAAATTCCCGCGCGATTTCCCAATTTTTTCGGAGCGCGCCCACTCTTTGAGGGCGACGCGGCGGGAGCGCTCTTTGGAGGCGAGCCGAACCTCCGCCCTTCTCCTTCCGCCAGCGGGGCGCCGCCGCGCGACGCGCTCCTAAAACGGCCAAAGTCGCCTTAACCCGCCTCCGAACGCCGTCGCGGGCGTCGGCTCGCTCGCGGCTCGCTCGCGCCGAAGCGATTTGTCGCGTCCAACGGAAAGCGGGGCGCGGGCGGCGGTGGCAATTTTCGGCGAAGTTAGTCATTTTCCTTATTATGTCAAGTAAGACGCGAGGGATATTTACGGATTTAATACGCTTGAAGAAGCTTCCGCGCGCGCCGCGGCCACCGGCCCTCGTCCGCCGCTAAGGCTAACCGACGCTCTTTCCTGGGGCGCCAAGCTCTCCTACGAGCGCGCCTTAAACGTTAAGCCAATATCTTAGGGCTCAATTTTTATTAAGGCCAGACTGTCTTCCCGATGGTAGACTCCCAAGCCTGATTTTGATTATTTTTTTAGCGCGAGACAAATTGGGATTCGCGCGCTTTTCGCGCGAATGTCCTTTAGAGCTTGTCTCGCTAAATTTAAGAGATCTGATTTAAGTTTATCAGTATCATTCTCATGGCTTTCGCGACCATATGGATCCTGATACTTCAGCGCAATAAGGACATAAAGACCGTCGTTAAATAAAAGGACTACGTCCGGCGTCCCTTCCCCCCAGGTAATTCGGAAAGAGGAGGATTTTCTAATATCCCCCAACAATAGGCGCGTAACGCGCTATGATAAAATGACTGTTCGGCTCTATGACGTTTCGCCGGTATCGAACTATGGAGGGAAGTAATTATCGCGGTTAACTTCGTTTCGTCTCCGGAGTCCAAACTTTGTTTATATTCAATTCCTTCGCGAGCGGTCTTCTCGCGCGAAAGGGCGAAGAGCCTGTCTTGAAACAGTTTCTCAAAATCAGGCTTTACCTCCTCATTTGTCGTCCTGAGTTTATAAATACCGCGTTCGAGGAAAAGTAAAATTTCCTGGAGCCTCCACCTCTCAAGAAGGCGGCGGAGCGCGACCGTTATTTTTTTCTCCCTTAAAATTTAAGTCAAATCGAGCGCGTAACCCCGAACGCCATAAAGATAAGCGCCATTGCCTTTTCCGGCGAGCGGGGAGGCGACGGCGGATATGGGGACGCTAAAATTGAATTTCCCCCCAATTATCCAAGAGCGGCCGCGAACGGCGCTCGGGACCCGAGGATAACGCCGCGACGGAGTTTTTCACGAAGCCTTTAACCGTCGGCGTTTTCCGAGATTATCAATACGCGCGCCTTTTTCTTGACGGCAAAAAAAATTTATGCTATATATTATAGTAATTATTGTGTCTAATATGACGTTACGCTTTTTTAGATATCGTTTTTTATTCGCGCTTAACGCGATTTTCCCGCTTTCCGGAGGGCATGGGGTCAATTTTTATGAAAAGGGTCGTGGATTTGTTCGCCGGTTGCGGAGGGCTATCCCTTGGCTTTCAGAACGCTGGATTTATGTTGGTTGGCGCGTTTGAGAATTGGACGCTCGCCGCTGACTGCTACGAGCTGAACTTCAGTCACCCTGTTTTCCGGGCTGATTTAACTGACGTGACGAGCGCCGTCCCGCTTATACAAGGACTTAAGCCCGATATAATTATCGGAGGACCTCCCTGCCAGGATTTTTCCCACGCCGGCAAACGGATTGAGGATAAGCGGGCGTGCCTCACAAACTGCTTCGCGGAAATAATAGAGGAGACGCTCCCACCGTTTTTCGCGATGGAAAACGTGGACAGAGCCCAAAAAAGCGTTACGTATTCCGCCGTCCGCGCTAAATTTAAGCTCGCTGGCTACGGTCTTACCGAAATGACGCTGGACGCCAGTTTTTGCGGCGTTCCGCAAAAGAGAAAACGGTTTTTTTGCGTTGGCGCGTTACGCCAGGCGGACTCTTTCCTGACGGAACGCTTGGCGCGCGCCATGTCGAGCGAGGAAACCACCCTGCGCGATTATTTCGGCGCGACTTTAGAGTTTGAGCACTACTATCGGCATCCGCGCAACTATAGCAGGCGCGCGATATTCTCGATTGACGAGCCAGCGCCAACCATCAGGGGAATGAACCGTCCCGTCCCTCCCGGCTATCCCGGTCATCCTCACGACGCGAAACCGCTCGACCGCTCAATACGGGCGATGACTTCGCTTGAACGCGCGCTTATCCAGACATTTCCCGCCAATTTTAAGTGGCTTGGCAAAAAAACCGGCCTAGAGCAGCTTATCGGCAACGCCGTTCCGGTAAAATTGGCCGAATTTGTCGCGCGCGCGCTGGCGGACCACCTAAGTCAAGCGCCATCGCGGCGGAAAAGGCCTTTCTAAGCCCGTCCCTTTCCATAAACGGCTTTCGGTCTCCGCCCCTCTTCAAGCCGCTTTACGGTTTTGGCGCCTCGCGCGCGCGCGATAGCGTAACCCGCGTCCACGCGGGTTCGCGAGATCGCGTATTCCTCTTGAGGCTCTCCGCTCCGGCCGCGATCGCGGCGGCGTTCTAGCCCTTTCCCCAAAGAGCCAAACCGCGCGCGCCTCCTTCAAGGCTCAAATTTTACTAAGAAGCGCGCTTTAGACGAGGACGCTTTTGACCAGGCCGGTCGCGTCCCCATAACGCCGCCTGAAATAAACCCGGGCCACGATGAGGCTTAAAACCTTGCCCTAACCAGCCCTTGTGGCCAGCTTCAGCGCGTGGCGCGGCCGCGCGCCGCTGGCCGCGGCGGCGCTCGCGAACCAGATCGCGGACCAGATCGCGGACCCAATCGCGTACCGTCGCTTCCGCGGTCGGCCCCAAAATATATTCGCCAAATTCATCGGAACCGCGCTTTCCGCGACCGATGGGCCATCCTAAATTTATCGCGCGTCGCGCGCGGTCGCCAAGAGTTACGCCGCCAAGAGCTCTTCCAGCGAAGCTTCCGCGTGAAGAGTCAAAGAATCAAGCGTTATCCACGGTGGCGAAATCTATCTCCGCTTCGGCGTTAGGCTTTAACGTCCGCCAATTCCGCTAACCGTTCTTTTACGCTCTCTATGGAGAGCGGCGTTTCCCCTCGCGCGTTCATCGCGTTTCTCCCGCTGTCTTGAAGTGTCCGCGGCCAGCGGCGGAACTAAAAAACCGTAACCTGGCGAAACTTCCGAGTTGAACGCTTCTGGCGCGACTTTAAACATTAAATCAACAATCGCGCGCGTTTTTCATGGAAAGCGCGCTGAGGACGCTCCTCGCGAACTTTGGCCAATAGATTGGCGTCTGTCATAAGGCTGGTTTTGGCGTTCCTTTTTCCCTTCGCGCGAATCTCGCCGTTCCGCGCGTATGCCGCCTGGCGGGCCGCTTAAATCGCGTTCCGCGACCCTGACGGCCACGCCGACGTCAATGGCGTTGTCTTGAGGGCTTCGACCTTTTCTTGAGGGCTTCGACCTTTTCTTGAGGTCTTCGACCTTTTCTTGAGGCTTCGACCAAAGAGGCGCCCATTGTTCCGCGGCGTCCAGACTTTGGAGCGTTTGTCTGAAACGCCCAAATTTAGCGACCCTTAAATCCTCGGAAAACTTACGCCAAGAGAGGGGTAAGATTCCGCTCGCGTTTTTCAAGGGCCGCGCGCAAGCGCGCTAGCGGCGCCCCGGAGAGCCCCAAAAGTCGCGATACGCCTTTCCCTTCCCCATGTTTCTATTAAAACGGATATGGCGGGTTTTGTCGCGAAAAAAGTCGCGGAGGTCGCGCTCATTTTTTCTGTCAATCCGAGGCGAAGCAAAATCTAGCGCCGATTGTCTTTCGGCGAGCGCGCCATTTTTCCGAGCTTTTCCTCGCGCTTTTTCTTCGCTATTTTCCTTGGCCTATCCCTCGCTCGCGCGCCGCCTCTTTTTCCCCTCGCCTCTTCAAGCGCGCGGGAAGGCGCGCGAGGGCGCGGGGGGCGCCCCTCCCTTTGGGGCGGGGAGGCAAAAATTTCCCCCGCGCCCTCCAGCTAAACGCGAAGGGAATTGCCCCGCCTCGCGGCCAAACTTCCTTAAAAATAACTCTAAATCCCCTTCTTTTAAAGCTCTTCGCTTTCCCCCGCGAAATCTCGCGCGCCTTCGCGCCCGAACCCGTTCTCCGCCCTCGTCCCGCTTTTATCCGCGAACGCGAACAAAACAATGGCATAGCCATTGCAACAAAGCGCTGCGGATTCATGGGGCGCCCCTCGCTCGCGACGCGCCCTTGGGGGCGCCTCCGCGACCCGCGGCCAGAAAAGGCCCTTTAATCTCGGCATAAGGATTTTGCAGCATGAATACGTCACCAGCCCACGCTCCCGTCTCTTTCCGGCGGACTTTGGCGCGCGTTCTCTTTCTCTCTCTTCTCTCCGCGATAGCCGTCGCGGGCTGTGGCCCCAAGCTTTCCACTCCCTCGACCCTCAACAACCAGGAAGCCGCCCTCTTGAATCCCCCGGTGGAGACCTATCCCACCCCGGCCATTAAGACCGAAGGGAGCCTCTTTTCCGAGGACACCCGGCCCGACTTCTTTTCCGACATGAAGGCCCAAAGGGTGGGGGACATCATTACCATCAATATCGTCGAAACGAGCCGGGCCTCCAAACAGGCCAACACCTCCACCACCCGCAACACCCAGCTTACCTCCAACGTGAACTCGCTGTTCGGCTTGGAGAAGCCCGGGGTATTGCCCACCCCGGGGGGCTTCGATCTGACGGGCGGCCTCGACGTGGGCGGGAACAGCCAGTTCGCGGCCACGGGCCAGACCAGCCGCAACGAAAACATCACGGCCAAAGTCTCGGCCCGCATCATCCAGGTCCTCCCCAACTCCAATCTCGTGGTCCGGGGCAGCCAGGAAATCTTGGTCAACAACGAAAAACAGTACATCACCATCCAGGGCGTGATCCGACCGGCGGACGTCGCGACGGACAACACGGTTCTCTCCACCTATCTCGCGGACGCCCGCATCGAGTACACGGGCCAGGGCGACATCTCCCGCAAGCAGCGCGAGGGCTGGCTCACCCGCCTCATCGACGTCGTCTGGCCCTTCTAAGCGAAAGGGGCTTTCCCATGCTATCCCGGATAACCGCCTTCCCCGCCCTCGCCCTCTTTTGCCTGGGCCTTGTCGCGCTGGCCCTCCCCCCGCGGGACGCCGAGGCCATCCGCCTCAAGGAACTGGCCACCTTCGAGGGGGTCAGGGTCAACCAGATCATCGGCTACGGCCTGGTCGTGGGCCTCAACGGCACCGGGGACAAGGATCAGACCGGCTTTACCCGCCAGTCCCTCTCCAACCTCTTAAAGAGGATGGACGTCATGGTGGCCCCCTCGGCCCTCAAGGTCAAAAACGTGGCCGCCGTCATGGTGACCGCCGACCTCCCGCCCTTCGTCAAACCCGGCACCAAGATAGACATCCTCGTCTCCTCCTTAGGGGACTCGACTTCCCTCCAGGGCGGCACTCTCCTCATCACCTCCCTCAAGGGCATGGACAACCAGGTCTACGCCATGGCCCAGGGGCCTTTGTCGGTGGGCGGCTTCGCCATTACCGGCCAAGCCGCCTCGGTGCAGAAAAACCATCCCACCGTGGGCCGCATCGTCCAAGGCGCCACGGTGGAAAGGGAAGTGCCCATCCGCTGGCAGGGCAAAGACACCCTGACCATTAAACTGAGCCAGCCCGACTTTACCACCGCCGCCCGGGTCGCCGAGGGGGTCAACGAAGTCCTCCCTGGGGCCGTGGCGCGCCCCTTGGACGCCTCGACGGTGGAACTGAGCGTCCCCGCCAATTATCGGGACAACCTGGCCGTCATGGTCGCGGAACTCGAAAATCTGAACGTGGAGCCCGACTCCGTGGGGAAAGTCATCATCGACGAGCGCACCGGCACCGTGGTGGTGGGGGAAAACGTCAAGCTCTCCACCGTGGCGGTGGCTCACGGCAACCTTTCGGTGCAAATCCGGGAAGGCTTTGACGTGAACCAACCCGGGCCCTTCAGCGCGGGGGAAACCGCGATAACCCCCAACACGGATATCAACGCCGAGGAGGGGGCCGACCAGGTCCTCCTTATCGAGCGCTCCACGAACATCAACGACGTGGTGAAAGCCTTAAACGCCATTGGGGTCACCCCCCGGGATCTCATTATGATCTTCCAGGCCATCAAAGCGGCGGGCGCCCTCCACGGAGAGCTGGAAATTATTTAAGGACGCCCCAAGCGCGGGGAGGGGCAAAAAATTCCCCTCCCAAGGGGAGCCTTAAAAAAGGAGTCACGAGCGTGTCGGGAATGGCGGCGACCCCACGGGGAATTCAGCAAAATCAGGACGTTCGGCCCCTCGCGGGGACCAAGAAGCCGCGGGCCGAGGGAACCATGGTCTTCAGCGTGGAGGAGTTCCGCGCGGGGGTGAGCCTTTCCGCCGGAAACGGGGAAAAAGAGAGCGCCCCTCCCGCCGACGGCGCCCCTCCCGCCGACGGCGCCCTCCGGCGCCCCTACCGGGGACGCGCCTCGGGCGTTCCCAAAAGCTATTTAAGGGCCCAGAGCGGCGGCGGCTTAAGCGAAGCGGAACAAATAGCCCAGCTCCAGAAAATCCGGGACTCCGCCCAGGAATACGAGGGCCTCCTCCTCAAGGAGATGATCAAGCTGACGCGCCAGAGCCCCTTCGCCAAGACGCCGGGCTCGGACACCTACGCCGAGATAGCGGAAAAACCTTTCACCGCGGCCCTGACCGCCGCGGGTGGCCTGGGTCTTGCTGACAAAATTACCCTAGACGTGGCGAACAAGGAGGGACTCGCCGCGACCTTGGCCGCCCATCCCGAGATCATGGGCCCCAATTTCCACAACCGGGTCTCCCCCTCCATGCTTTACAAGCCCGTGACCTTCCAGGGCCCCTCCGGGGAAAAAGCGGAAGGCGCGAGCCCCCAGGACCTCCGGGAGAAGATGGCCTCCGGCCCTCCCCTCCGGCGGGCCCCGGACCGCCCGGGCCTTTCGGCCTCCTCCCCCGCCGCCGATCCCCTCCGGGATATCCGGGACGCTCTCGCCCGGGAAGCGCGGGTCCTTTCCGGCGCGATTCCGGATCAAGCGACAGCGGATCCGTCGACGGCGGATCCAACGACCGCGGCTCCGGCGGCGGCGTATCAAGCGCCCCCGGCTCCGACGACAGCGACTCCGGCGGCGCCCTCCTCGCCCTTTCCTTCCGCGCCCCCCGAAACCGCCGCGCCCTTTTTAGCCCTCGCGGCCGCGGCCAGCGGGACGGAAAACCCGCCTAAGCCCTCGCTCTACGACCACTAAAGCCCACGCCCGCCTTTTTTCCCCTATCCTCCCCCAAGGAGCGAGCCTTATGGATATTACCCTCATACAAAAGTTGGACGCGGACCTCGGCGACCACCTCGCGCGCTACCGCGAGCTTATCGCCTTTTTGGACCAAGAAAAGGCTTACCTCCTCAGCTTGGACTTGGACGGACTCCTCCATGTCTCCCGGGCCAAGGAAAAACTCGCGCGGAACATTATCGCCAAAAGCGAGGCCTTCAAAGAGTCCCTGGCCTCCGTGGCCCTCATGCTCGGGCTTCCCTTGGAGCCTCTCCCCACCTTAAGCGAGGTGGGGGCCCTCTGCCCGCCCCCCTTCGGCGCCCGCGTCGCCGACGGGGCCATGACCCTCGCGCGGCTCAAAAACCAGATCTTGAGGGAAAACTCCCAGGCCCAGGCCTTCGTGGAAGAATCCTTAGGGCTCGTCGCCGAGTCGCTCAACATTCTGTCCGGGGCCAACCAGATCCAGGGAGACGGCTACAAGAGCGACGGCAAAAAAGAAAAAGGGGTCAAAAAAGCCCTCCCCTCCAAACTTTCCCGGGACATTTAGGAGGCTTTTATGGGCATTTCCTCTTCCATGTACGTGGCCCTGACCGGCATGCGCATGTCGCAGGCCGCCATGGAGACCGCCAGCCACAATATCGCGAACGTCAACACCGACGGCTATTCAAGGCAGCGGATCAATCTCGCCACCCTCCCCTCCCAGACGGCCAAATGGGGCCAGATGGGCTTGGGCGTCACCGCGGACAACGTCATCCGTTACCACGACCAATTTCTGACCCGCAGCCTCATTATGACGGGCTCCTCCTTGGGCGCGAACGTCGCCAAAAAGTCCCAGGTGGACAATTTGGAGGTCTTCTTCAACGAGAGCGCCGGCAACGGGATCAACGCCTCCCTCAACGACTTTTTCGCGTCCTTCGACCAGCTAGCCGACGAGGCCAACAACAAGCCATACCGCGAAGAACTCATCGAGTACGCCCAGACCCTGGCGACCCAGCTTAAGTTCCGCCGCGACGAAATGGACGAGCTACAGCGCGACACCAACAAAAGAATCGACGACGCGGTCAAGGAAATCAATAACCTCCTTTCCGAAATCGCCACCCTCAACCAGGAAATCACCGCCGCCGAGGACCCGACCCTCAACAGGCAGGCCAACGATCTAAGGGACGCGAGGGAGGAAAAGACCCGCCAGCTCGCCGAGTACATGAATATCGAGTTTTTCGAGGATCCCCAGGACGGCCAGTGGACCATCACCACCGGCAAGGGCATTCCCCTGGTCCTCAAGAACCGCGACTTCGCGCTGGTCACCAATACCAAGTCCAACGGCGATGTCTCGCTCCACACCACCCACAACGACTTTTGGATGGAAGACATAACGGGCCAGGTGGAGACGGGAGCCGTGGGCGGGTATTTGGAATTTCGGGACGAAATATTGGCGGACTATTACCGGCAGTACGACTCCTTCGTCGACGGCTTAATCTTCGCGGTCAATAACCAGCACGCCCAGGGGGCGGGAATCGACCTTTTTACGGAAGCTCAGGGAACGACCTATATCTCCAACCTCGCGGCGACGGAAGTGGCCTTTCCTGGGGACGACAACGACGTCCGAATAAGCTCCTTGGTTCCCCACCTCGCCTCCCAGGAGCCCTACGACCCCTACCGGGATCCCGACAATATCGAGGTCAAATTCGTCAAAGCCACCCAGATGACCTCCGAAATTACCTCCTC
>JAISCZ010000154.1 GCA_031265205.1 Deltaproteobacteria bacterium | reverse complement strand
AACATCATAGAGCCGAAGAGTCATTTTATCATAGCGCGTTACACGCCTATTGTTGGGGAATATTAGAAATTCCTCCCCTTTCCGAACCGCCTGGGGGGGAAGGGACGCCGGACATAATCCTTCTATTTAACGACGGCCTTTATGTCGTCATTGAGCTTAAGTATCAAGAGTCATTTGGGCTCGAAAATCGCGACCAGGACGCGGCTGAGCTTAAAGCCGTTCTCGCTAATTTAGCGAACCAGGCCCTCAAAGCCATAGACGCGAAAAAGTACGCGAATCCCTATTTGTCTCGCGCGCAAAAAATAATCAAAATCGGACTCGGAGTGCGCCATCGGGAAGAGTGTCTGGCCTTAATCAAAATTGAGTCCTGAGATATTAGCGTAACGTTTAAGGCGCGCTCATGGGATAGTTTGGCGCCGACGGAAAAGCCTATAAGTTCTATTTGGCGGTGTACGATGGTCGGTGGGCGTGGGGCGCGAGGAAGGCGGCTCCAACCATCTGGCGCGCGGGGAGGGCGACTGAGTGGCTGGAGGCGCTTTGGGACTGGACGCCTGTCGCCCTGGAGACCTGGTGGGATTGAAAAGCCTGGGAAGGCTGGAGGACCTGGATGGATGAGGCGTTAATGGGAGAGAGCGCTTGTTGTCCGCGCGGAGGGGCGCGCCGGCTTAACTACCTCGCGGCCCGTGAACGGATACCGGCGAGCGCGCCCGCCATCTTGGCGCGCGCTGGGACGCGGCTATATCGTGGAGGGAGCCAGGCAATCGCCCTCCGGGGATCTTTCCGCGTCCGACGGCGTGAGGACTTGAGCCTGGCCGCTCTTCATGAGATTCGATGGAGAAGCGAGATGGATAAGGATATTTGGGGAAATATCCGTTGAGAAGGTCGATACTTTACGAGCGGAGGAAGGAGGCGTCGCGCGCGTTGGGAGCCGCGCTTCCCTCCACCAGAAGCCCCCCCAAGCGCCCGCATGTCCCGGAGAGCCCTGAAAGGGTCGGGATGGACGAGCTCAAGGGCAGGCGCCTGATTGGTCTCCGGCGGTCCCGGTACGGCGGCGTGGCGTCTTCCTCCCGTCAAGATCTTCCTCGACCGTGGGTTCCGTATGGGGTCTCCGCTAGGTCCGATCGCTCGACAGTCGTGACTTATTCCGCCTCGTCTCTGGACGGACCGCGCTCGTTCCTGATGACGGACTCCAGACCGGAAGGGATAGATGTCTCCGCGGGCTCGCTGGAACAGGACGGCGTGGCGTCCTCGCCATCCGTCGCGCTCGTTTCGAGCGGATGGTTCATCGGCGCCGGCGGCGCGCTTAATAGGACGGCGCCCGGGCGCCCCTGGCTGTCAAGGGACCGGCTCAGAGCTCAGACGGGGCGCCTTAGTGGCGGACGACCGTCACCCGCGGCGGGATGGTTAACAAGTTGGCATCCGTCCACGCGAGCGGCGGGGTTTCGCGGCGGTTCTCGGCTTCGCTTCGTCACGGTCGGAACGGCGCGGGGCCAATCTCCCGCCGGCGCTGACCTTTTCGAAAGCGATATCGTCTGGAGCGCGCTCATCGGAGGAGTGGGCTTAGGTTACGCCCGCGAAAGGAAGCCACGCTCAAGGGCGCCCGCGTCTGGCGGTCGGCGAGACCGAATCGTCAGACGGCGATCTGGCCGGGAGGAGCGGCGGGCCTGAAATGATCGCGTCGCGCGAAAATTACGATGAAACCCGCTTTTCAGCGCCTGACCGCGACTGGTGGCTCGTGTCGTTCAATCCGAAGGCGCCAGGCGGCCCGTGGGCGTGGACTTTGGGGAGGCGAAAAATCCATAAGACGCCCAGGGTCTGGGCAGGCTAAGGCTGGAGGGCGGCGCGGGGGGCGAACGCCGGGAGACAGACGAGGTGGGGAGGTCGCGCTCGGAGCTGGGGGAACGGGCGGGGTATCCTGAGAGGCCGTGACAGGAACCCGGCTCGCGAGACCGGGGTCGGTTTCGTTGCCGTCCCCGCGCCGGATTCGGTTTTAAGACTTGGGGATTCGGCCGTCCACTGGCGGAGGGGTACCGGCGGCCGCCACGCCCAGTGGCGCCGATCGAGAGGCTAGGGACGCCAGGATACCAGGATACGCGGAGCTTGCGCGCGCTAGGCGAAACGCGATATAAGTATTGTTTGTCAGGTTTTCAAGGCTAAGTTCGTCGGCGGTCTCGCGCGCGACGTTATCGCGGAGGCGAGCGAGCCTCGTCTCCTCATGAGAACAATAATTGTCGAGGAGGAAATATGCGACAGAAGAAATTATCTTTAAGCGATCGGACATTTAGGGATATTTGAAATAGGAATGTTCTCTATGTTGATAAGACCGAATATATTTACAGAATGCTTAATATTGACGATTTCAATTGTTGCTTCCTGTCGCGTCCTAGGCGTTTTGGAAAGACGCTTCTCTTAAGTACCATACAAGAACTGTTCCGGGGCGACCGGGACCTCTTCAAGGGCCTGTGGATCGACCGAAGCGACTACGATTTCGAGAAGCATCCGACGCTGAAATTCACCATGTCCTACGCCAAGTTAAAGACGCCTGATGACCTTGCCGACAGGCTCGAGTTCAAGCTGAAGGAGATGGCGGAAGAAAACGGAATAATCTTGACCGCCAATTCTTATGACGAGATGCTGGGACAGCTTCTGAAACGCATGTACGTCAAGTACGGCGCCTCCGTGGTCATCCTGGTGGATGAGTACGATTCCCCGGTAACAACGTATATGTCCAACAGGGAACTTGCCGAATCCAACCGGGATGTCCTGCATGGTTTTTACCAAGCCATGAAAACTAACATCGAGTACATCCACTTCGCTTTCGTCACTGGAATTACCAGGTTTGCCATGACCTCGCTGGATTCCGGGCCGAACAACTTCCGAGATATCTCGCTCAATCCTAAATACGCTGGAATCTGCGGTATAACCCCTGATGAACTCGCCGTCTATTTCAAGGACAGATTCCCTGAGGCTCTCGCTTCATTGAAAGATGATGGCGGAATCCATCGTGACGCCGGCTTTGAGGAACTCATGGCTAAGATCCTTGAATGGTACGATGGTTACAACTGGCTCGGCTCTGAAAATATCCTGAACCCGTACTCAATATTCACTTTTTTCCTTTTGAACAAATTTGACACCTACTGGCCCCTTTCAGGCAAACCGTCCCACCTGGCCGTCCTTGCCAGGGAGAATCCGCTGGATTACATTCAACCGAGCCTGGACGGGTATACCTCCTACGAAATCAGAAAATCAGAACTCTCCAGCGTCAAGGCGTTTCCCATCCTTTTTCACTGCGGCTATCTGACAATCGCGAGCAAAATTACCGGGAGGAAACTTTTAAACGGCGAAATTACCAATGTCGATACTTTCTCTTTCAAAACGCCTAACAAGGAAGTCGAACTGGATTTCAAGGCTTCCCTTTTCCAGGACGCGTTCGACCCGAAAGACATTTTTTTTAGCAATTTCGCGAAAAATTTCCCAACCGCTTTATTGGACGCCAATGTCGAGGACACGGTCAATCTCTTGCGGGGCCTTCTTTCCGCAATTTCTTACGAACAGCGCGATCCTTCGGAAAAACATTATCATGCCGCGCTTCAGGCGGCCTTTATCGCCACGGGCCTTGAGGTCCTGGGACAGACTCACAGCTCCCGAGGCGGGTCGGACATGGCCGTGATCGTCAGCGACAGGATTCGCGTGGTTATCGAGGTGAAATACCTCAAAATCGACCGGAATGAAAACGATGACGACAAGATTCGCGAGGAGAAGGACTTATCCGACGCCCTCGATGAAGCGGTAGCGCGGATAAAGGAAAAAGATTACGGCGCGCCTTTCAGAGCCGCGGGCCGTAAGGTGATATGCCTTGCCCTGGCGGTCCGGGGGCGTGACAGAGTGGCCGCTCGGTTCGTGGAATACTAGCGCCTGATATTTATTGGCTTTCCGAGGAAACGCGATCGCCGAGGTCAGTGGGTCCGATGTGGCGCCTAATTGACATGACGAAACCGCAAAAAGTCAACGAGGGGTTCGCGATTTCGCGATGAAGATCAGGGCAGGACATTGCTTAAAGAAACAGGCGCGCTGAACGTTTACAATTTAGCTCCCCCACCCACCCCAGCCAGCCCTAACCAGCCTCAACCAGCTCCTGCCAGTCCCTCAACCCTCGTCCACCCCCTAGGTGAACGGATACGACAAACATCAAGAGCTTCTTGGAACGATTCAAAAAAATCATCGACGAAGCCTTCGCTCTCATACCCGCCGAAATGACCGCTAAGTATCTGAAACCAGGTTCGGGATACGATATTTTTGGCGCTATCAAGACCAATCAGAGGCGGGCCCGTCTACTTGATACGGCGAAGGATCTTTACGCGCTCATTTAAGTTGTTTTCCGGGGACTCCCGGGTCCAAGGCATGGAGACTTTCAAGCGTGTCCTTAAGGTCTTTAAAGATCAGCGGGAGAGGAAAAGGCGAAGGATCGCCTTTGAGCGCGGGAGGCTATCCGCGAATCCGCGTAACCCCCAAGAGGATGAGGGCCATGCCCATGATTTCGACGGGACCTAGGCGCTCGCTGAGGAAGACGGCGCCCATAATTAAGGTCGCGATGGGGCCGATCATGTTGTACATGGCGGCTTTGGAGGCGCCGATGAGGGCTATCCCCAGGCTCATGGCGTATACGGGAATCACGGTCGCGAAGACCCCTAAGAGAAGGGCGTAAACGTAGATCTCTCCGTTTAGGGCGAAAAGGGCGGAAAAATCCCGAACGAGCGCGTAATTGACTAAAACGGCCGCGGTGGAAACTAACATCGTTATGGAGATGAAGAAAGCCATCGGCGCGCGCCTAAAAAACCAGTCCACCCCGGTGAGGTAAAAGGCGTAAATCAGGGCGGAAAGGAAAACTAAGCTGGATCCTTTCCAGAAATTGAGGTCGGGGTCGATTTTCAGGTTCGGCGAAACCATTAAAAAGAGGCCCGCGTAAGAAACGAAGAGGGCCAGGAGCGTGGAGCGGGAGATAGCGCTCTTGGCGAGAAAGGCGTTAATGAGGACCACCAGGGTGGGGTAGAGGAAAAGGATCATGCGCCCCAGGGAGGCGTCGATATAATATAGGCCCGCGAAATCCAAAAAAGAGCAGAGATAATAGCCGCCGACCCCCAAAAGGAGGATCAGGGCCCACTGTTTTGGGGAGAGGTCAAGCTTCCAGCGGCCACGGGCCAGGTTAACGCCGGCGATGGCCCCAAAGATGGAGCCCGCGACAAGCATCCGGAGGGCGAGCAGCTCCAAGGGAGCGGCGCCCTGGAGGTAGGCGAGTTTGGCCAGGATGGTTTTGAGCGCGAAAAAGAGGGCCGCGGACATGGTGAGCGTCACGCCCCAAAGCTGTCGGCGCCGTGGGAAGGTCATGGGATGGGCTTTCGCGGGAAAAGGGGGAGCGAGGAGGGCGGCCCCCGGAAAATGAGATCCCCGCCGCGCGGGGAAAAGAGATTATAGCGCTTGGAGAGCGGCGGAAAGCAAGGGAAAAGAGCGAGCGAGCGGGCGCGAGCCTTTAAAGGCGCGGGGGGCGCTTGGGCCTTAAAGGCTCGGGCCAGGGGAAAAGAGGCGCGCTCCTTGGCGGCGGGAAAAGGCTAAGGGCGCCCGGGCGCGCCCTTTGGCCGGGCCGGTGGCCGGGCCGGCGCGCCCGGCGCTGGGGCTCGCGGAAAAAGGCCATGCGTAGGTTTAGTTGACATTACTCGGATTATCCTTGAATCAAAATGAACGTATAGCCAAATTCATATTGGCGTTTTCAAGGCCGCTAATTTTTTTGAAAGGATAGTTTTTTAACTTGCTTTTTAAGTCCCTCAATATTCAGTTCATGGCTAGAGTTAATTTAGCGTAGGCTGAGGTTGTATTTGAGTTTAAGGAAGAATTGTTTCTTAAAATTTCCGCGAACCGAAAACGCGTTCTTCGGCTTTAGCGGGCGGGAGTTAATCGTTGGCGGGGAGCGCGCGCGTAAGCTTAAGCTTATTGGGGTCATTTACGCGAATTATCTCGCGGAATATATAATTTGAAATAGGATTTCATGAGTTCGATGGGGATAATTAGGTCATAATAATCCCCATACCACTCATTATCAGTAGCCGCGTTACGATTAGCCAGACAATTAGCTTCTTTGTCCCATGGAGAGTCTTTGGCGTGGGTTATGGCGCCAAGATCCCAAGCGCTTTACTTGGCGTAGGCGCTCCAGACTGACCGCGTTAAATTTTTGGCCTTATCATGGGAGAACCGCGTTTTCGGCGCGCCCAGAGCCTCATAATCAAAGCCATTAAGCGTATAGCCTTCAATTAATTAGGGTTTTGTTGTCGTTTTTCGAGTAAGAACTGTGTTCTCGATAAACGGAGCGCGCCACTGGGCCATGCTTCCAGGCTTCGATGGGGTCTTCAAATAAGGGGTAGCCAAAATGAGCCAGACGCCAACCTTGGGCGAAATAGAGCGTTTTTTGGATTTTTAAGTGGGTTAGATCGCGTGGATCCGTCCGATTCATTTCAATAAACCAGTTAGCCACGGCGATCGCGGAATTATAAATCCGCTTGTGGTTGTCCGTCATGGCTAACCTCCTTGGGTTAAATGGCTATAAAGACCGCGCGCGGGAGTGAGGCGCGGGCCCATTATACAAAATTGAACTTCGTTTGCCCATCTTTTTTAAGTTAAATGACAACCTAAAAAGCGCTTTGTTGGAAAAGTGGGGCGTTTTTCATAACGACACGCGACCGCGTGCCGTCAATCGCGCGCGTAATAAATGAAAAGCGTCACGTGAGGAAGCGAAGCGCGATTGAGTCGCGACGCTAGCGCGTTAGTAAAGGGATTTGTTGAATTTAAATAAAGCGGCGAGTAAATTGCGCCTAAAAAAAACGAACTTGATTTTTTCGGACAATCGATCCCGTAGCGCGATGATATCATCTGGCGTATTGGAGTCAATTTTAATTAAATGAAAGAACTCAGGGGCTTTGTCTTTGTCAAAAGTGGCGTCGCTAAGAAAATAATTGACGAATTGTGCGATAATCTTAGATTTTCGTGAATTATTATCAGGGTAATTCAATTTATGCTTAACGCTTTCCCAGAATAAAGACGTGGCGTCCTCGATTTTATTTTTCATGAGCAATCCTCTGATCGCGTTATGATATCCCATCAATTTTTGCTCAGTTAGCGATTTTTCATCAGAGATGGTTTTATATTTGTCATCGTCCGTTATCGCTTTCAGCGAGAGAAGAAAATTGAGAGTTTCGCGGGAAGATTCTGAGCTTTCTCCGGCGGCGCAAATTCGGGCGATTTCGTTAGTGGCCATTTTGGCTTTGAGATCCGTAATGATTCTTGTCGTAACCGTTATTTTTTTGAGTTTTTCAAAATTTTCCGTCGCTTTGAGCGAAAGTTCGTGAGATGGTTCTCTATTTATGGTAAGATAGAAGTAAGTAAGGTGGAGTTGATACAATAAACAGGCGTGAATTTCCAAATCAGCGGCGCTGTCTTCCGTAAAAAAAGAGAAACATTTTTGGCAGAACCGTTCGGCGAATGGCAATATATCTACGCTGGCGTTTTTGCCGTAGGCGTTTGAGATAGCCATGGTCAAATAGTTTATCGAGAGTTTCCCATCAGCTGATAATTCATAGGAGGTAACTTTATCAAAGAAAGAATTGATTTCGCCTACGTATCCACGTTCAATCAAAAAGGGGCTTAACGCGGCTAAAGATTTCGCCTGAATGAAAACTATCTCTTCTAAAATATCGTTAAAAAACTTCGGGTTTCTGTCGTAATTGTCAGGCGTCGAAATTAAAATATCGGAATGAATATTTCCGCGGGAGATATCAATAGCGTTATCTTCATCGTAAACGTTATTCGCGTTTTTAGGAGCGATTTCCGTTTTGTCCTCTTTGTCCTCTTTGCCCTCGTTTGTTTCCGGAGGAGGGGGAACGAGACTAATCGCGAGCGAAATTGGTAAAATATCTTCGCCGTTTGGGGGGTTATCGCCGACGCCCGCGTCAATGTTTTGTCGTGGCGCTTGAATCAACGTGAATGTCACGCCTCGATGGCTTTTTACGAAATCATAGAAATCGTCGGTTATTTCCACTAATTTTTTGTAAAAAAATAGGCAATTTGTAAGATCTCGGGCCTTTTTGGATAACAGAATGGTAGAATAAGCCATTAAGGCAAAAAATGAATGGTGTCTTTTGGGGATAGCGGTGGCTGAAATTGTTTGGAAAATCGCGATAGCGTCGTCTAAACCGTCTTTTTCGGTGAAAAAAACAATTTTGAAATACGCGTAAAGAAACTTGAAAATATTGATAGAATCCGTGGGATATAGCGCTAAAAAAGCGTTATAGTATTTTTCGGCGCTTTTAAATTCGCCCATGAAAGCGCTCCAAAAAATGAGAAGCTCAACGCCTCTGCGTAAAAGGACGGCGTTTTGGGGCCTATCTTCCGTGGCGGAGGCGGCTATCGTCTCAAAAATTTCATTTACGCAGTATTCAACGTAAATTATCGCTTTTTCCGCTTTATCAATTTGACAAGAATCTGGCTGGATTTCCTCGTTTAGAAAATTTCGATTAAAACTGAATTTTAACAGTTTTTTCAGCGGCGGAAAGGCGCGTTTGAAAGCGTTTTCGTAAATACGCTCAAGACGGTATAATTTATGGGGTATCATTTTAGGGTCACGGCGCGTGAAATTATGTGGCGTGGGAGTGGCTTTTTGGATAATATTCCGCAATTAAAAAACGCGATTTCGCGAAATTAAGATAATTTCGCCCAAAAAGCGGACTTTAGGACTGAAGGTCTCGCGGGCGTGAAAGTTGATTGACCCATTATAGCGAGAATCGCCTGAAAAGCAATCCGAAAACGAGGCTCAGTCGCGGAAATAATTTGGTGGCGGCCTTAGGGGTATCGCTTTCTTCATCGTAAAAGCCTCAAATTTCGCCGGGGAATCGCCGCGAGCCGCGGGGCGGCGAGCGAGGGTTTTAGCGTGGCTTTTGGCCCTGGCCCTCTAGGGAGCCCTCTCGCGAAATTTGACAAGCGCGGGGAGGGGAAAAGAGAGTAAATTTTTTCCCGTATCAGGTTTAACGATTTGGCCCTTTCGGCATGTCTGGGGGGGCCTTTTTTTTCTGGCGTCGAGCGTTTGGGTTTCCCATGGCGACCGCTCTTTCCCGCCGGAGCTTTCTTTTGGGAGCGCTCGCTTGGGGCGCGGGGGAGTTAGGAGCGCGGCGGGTATTTGAGGCCCCTTGAGGACAGGGGTTTTTCCCCGTCCGGCCTCAAGAGCCTTTCCCCAATGCCCTCGCGCTTTCTCGTCCTCGCCTTTCTCCGCCCCGAGCCGCGCGGCGAGCGAGGGTATCGCGGGGCTTGGGGGCCCCCTTAGGGTTTAAGGGAGGCCGCCGCGAAAATTTGACAGGCTATTGACAGGATAGGAGAAAATAAAGTATATTTTTCACGTCTATAAGAAACTCTTTTCTTTGGCCCCCCTGGGCGCTCCGGGGGGGCCTTTTTTGTGGGTCCGAGCTTTTGGGTTTCCCATAGCGACCGCTCTTTCCCGCCGGAGCTTTCTTTTGGGAGAGCGCGCTTGGGCGGCGGGAGTCTTCTTGGAACTCGCGCGCGGCGGGACCCGCCCAAACGGAACGGGCGCGGAAGCGCGCGGCGGAAAGCTTCAAGGTGGGCCTTATCCCCCTTCGTCCCAGCGCGCGCCCCTTGGAAGGCGCGCGGAGTTCCGGGAAGAGGGCCCCCGGGCGGGGTCTCGCCACGCTTGGGGCGCGCCGCCGCGCGCCGCCGCGAGCGCCCTCGTTTCGCGGAAGCGGGGACGCTTTCGGGACGCTCGCGCGGGGCGCCTCCCCAGGGCTTTTCCCAGCTTCCTTAAGCTTACCCGCGAGAGGCCGCGTTCCGGCGGGGCTTCCTTCGACCCTGCGCGGGGAGGGATCTCGGGCGGTCCCGCGAGCGCGAGGGGCGCCGCCGGAGGGGGTCAAAAAAAATTACTCGTCGCCGTCTTTAGCGAGCCGAACGCTGACGCTCTTGGCGTGGCACTCCAGGCCTTCGGCCGTGGCGATGGTCGTGACGGCGCGGGCCAGGAGCTCCAGGCCCTCGCGCGAGACTTCCTGGAAGGAGATCTTCTTCTGGAAGGACTCGGCGGACAGTCCCGAGAAAGCCCGGGCGTGGCCGCCGGTGGGGAGCACGTGGTTGGGGCCGGTGGCGTAGTCTCCGGCGGCGATGGGCGAAAAATGCCCCAAAAAGATCGAGCCGGCGCTCTGGACGCGGTCCAGGTATTGGGAGGCGTTTTTGACGGAGATTTGCAGGTGCTCGGGGGCGTAGAGGTTGGCGAACTCAAAGCATTCGTCTAAATCGTCCGCCAGGAGGAGCGCGGCGTTGCCGAGGGACTCGCGGACGATATTTCCCCTCGCGAGTTTCGGCGTCATGGCGGCGACGGCGCGCTCGAGGTAAAGGGCCTCGTCCGCGGAGGTGGTGACGAGCGCCGCCGCGGCCTGGGGGTCATGCTCCAGCTGGGCTAAAAAGTCCCAGAGGATAAAAGCGCGGGGCGCCGAGCCGTCCGAGACGATAAAACCCTCGGAGGGCCCGGCGGGGGCGTCGATGTCCACTTCCCCGAAGACAGCCATCTTGGCCGCGGTGACCCAGGAGCTGCCGGGCCCGACAATTTTGTCGACCTTGGGAACGCCGATGAGCCCGTAGGCCATGGCGCCTATCGCCCAGGCCCCCCCTAGCTTATAGATATCCGTGGCCCCCGCGATGACGGCGGCGGCGACGATTTCCGGGCGGGCGGCGAAATCGGGTCCGGGAGGGGTGGCCGCCACGATTAGGGGGACTCCGGCCACCTTGGCGGGGATGACGTTCATGAGGGCGCTGGAGGGATAGGGGGCCCGCCCCCCGGGGATATAGACTCCGACGCGGCCGATGGGGCGGGTAATTTTGCCCAAAACGGTCCCTTGGGGGGATGCGGCGTAGCGGAGCGGGGGGTCTAAGATCCCCCGGTGAAAGCTTTCGATGTTGGCCGCGGCCCTTTGGAGGGCGTCTTTCAGCGCGGGGTCAAGCGACTTGAGGGCGCTCTCTTTTTCCTCCTCGGTCACCTTGAAGTCGGACGGCGTCAAGTTTTTCCGCGCGGGGCCGTACTCCCGCAGCGCTTCGGAGATGGGGTCGGCTCGGAGGCGCTCAAGGATTTGAACGGTCTCTTTTAAAACATTAGGGAAGGAGACGGAGGAGCGCGAGAGGATCTCTTTTTTTCTGGCGGGGCCAAGATCGCGCAGCTTTTCGACTGATAGCATAAATATCTTTAACTCGCGGGCGTCAAAAAAGGAAAGGCGAGGGGGCCCCCAGGGCGCGGCGGGCCGCGGGGCGCCGGGGAGGGAAGGGGCCAACGTCAGGAAGGGGAGAAAAAAAGAGGGCGAGACCCTCAAAGGTTCCCCGGGCGTGGCTTCCCAAGAGGCCCTGAAGAGGGGAGAGGACTCGCGCGCCTTGTTAAGCGAGGAGGTCCTTTAGGGAAAAGGCGCGGGCGCGGGGCCTCGGGAAGGCGCGGGGGCGCCGGGCGGCGCGGGGGCTTCGGGAGGCTCGCCTTGGAGCCGGGAGGGCTTTCTCCTCTCCCGAAAAAAGTCCCGGATCTGGGCTTGGGCCTCGCCCGCTAAGACGCCGCCCTGGAGATAGCGGAGGCGGTGGTTGAGCCCGGGGAGCGCGGAAAGATCGAGGAGGCTTCCCAAGGCGCCCCACTTGGGTTCCCGGGCCCCATAGGCCAAGCCGTCCAGGCGGGCGTGCAAAATGGCCGCGAGGCACATGGGGCAGGGCTCCAGGGTGGAGACGAGGATAAGGCCGTTTAAGCGGTAGTTCCCCACGAGGCGGGCGGCCTCGCGGATGGCCAGGATTTCGGCGTGGGCGGTGGGGTCCTGGAGGGCGATGACCCTGTTGCGCGCCCGGGAGACAATCGCGCCCTCGCGGTCCGCGACGACCGCGCCCGCCGGAACCTCGCCCGCGGTCGCCGCCCCTTGGGCCTCCCGGAGGGAAACGCGCATTAGATTTTCGATAACGGCGGGGAGCGGAAAGCCGTCCGGGTCTGGAGCCATCGGGGAGCCTTTAAAAGAGTGGGGCGAGCGCCTCCCCAAAAGGGGAAAAAGGCCCGCGGGGCCAAGATCTCCGGGTCGCGCGCGCGCTTTTTGACCTTAAGATTTTAAGGGGCGCGCCGCTCAAAAAGCAAATAAGGCGGCCTCCCGGCGCGGCGCCCTTAAAAAAGCGGAAAAGCGCCTCGCCGCGCCGGAAGCGCTTTCCTCCTTTGGGAGGGGCGCCTGGGCTTCTCTGGCCCCAAGCGCGCCTTCCGGCGCGCTAGGGGCCAAAACGGGGCGGTCTTTGAGAAAATATGGAGTTTTAAGGCGTTTTTAGATAAAATTCGCCTTAAATCTTTCCGCGCTAGGGGTAGCCCGCGCGCGGCAAACGGTTTTTGTCGCCTGTGTTATAATAATTTTGGCGAAAGCTTAAGTATTTTGCGTGAATTAAAACGCCGCGCGGGAACGCTCCTCTGGAAGAGACCGGGGAGCTTTTAAGGCCGCGCGCGGGCGTTTTTATAAAAAAGGCGGCGCGCGGCTTCCCTTCGCCAGGGGCCGCTCGCTTGGGGCCGCGATCCTTATGGGGCGCGAGCGCGGCTTTTAACGTTTGGCCGCGGGCGCCCGCGGCGAGCCCGTTTTCCCTTCCGACGCGCGCGTCGGGGGCGATATTTCACCACGCGGAAGCGCCAGCCCCAAAGGGAAGGCGCCCTCCGACCCAGGCGACCCAGGCGTTCAAGCGCCGCGGCGCGGGGAACTTTTGTCGCGGTTTCGCGAAGGAGAGAAATATGTCAGAAGAACGCAGGTACCAATTCAGCTGGGAGCTAATTGGCGACCTCGACACGGCCAGGCCCAACTTGGGCCCCAAACTTCGCCTGGAAGCCTATCGGATGCTCCAGTTTTGCACCCGCGACATCCTCGAGCAGCGCTACGGCACCGAGACGGCCGACCAAATTTTCTACGACGCCGGGGAACTGGCGGGCAAGGCCTTCTACGAGAACGCCTTGGACCATCCCCCCACCGATATCAACGACCTGGTCAAGCAGCTCCAAAGCGCCCTGGTGGACATCGGCATCGGCATCTTCAAGGTGGAGAAGATCAACGACAAGCTCGAGTGCGTCATGACCGTGGCCGAGGACCTGGACTGTTCGGGTCTCCCGGAGATGGGCTACGGGGTCTGCGTCTACGACGAGGGCTTTATCGCCGGCATCATGGAGTCCTTCACGGGCCGCCCCTTTACGGTCAAGGAGATCGACTGCTGGTGCACCAATGAGCGCACCTGCCGTTTTGAGGCCAAGCCCAAGACGGCCATCTAAAAGCGGGGTTCCCCCGGGGCGCGCCGGCGGCGCGTCCCGGGAGAGCCTTTCGCCGCCCGCCGCCGCGCGCCTTTCCCTCCGTAAGGGTTTTTTCCCGCCCCCTTTGGCGAAAGGGCCGGCGGAAAGCCGCGCCGCCGCCACTTCCCCAAATTTATTCTCAAATTGCTCCCCGAGGGGCGAAGGCAAGGGATAAATTGGAAAAAAAACTTCCCCAGAGAAACAGGCTCAAGACCTTTACCAGGGCCGAGGCCGAAGCCATGTTCAAATTCCTGGAGAAGGTTATCATGGACAACAAGACTCCGGTCCTGCCCCCGGAATACGCCGCCTGGGACACCTTCAATTCCCTCTATCAGCACACGAGCGAGATTAAACAGGCGCTCGCGGGCTTCGCCAAGGGGGACTTGGACCTCCGGATGGTCAAGAAGGGGGCCACTTCCGGGAACCTGAAGGCCATTTTGGCCAATCTGTCCCACCTCGCCTGGCAATTTAAGGTCGCGGCTTCCGGGGATTTCAGCCATACCGTCGATTACATGGGGGAATTTTCCGAGGCCTTCAACCTCATGACCTCGAGCCTCGCCCGCCACGAGAAGGAGCTGAAAGTCAAGCAGGAGGCCTTGGCCAACATGGCCGAGGAACTCAAAAAGGAGATCCGGAGGCGGGATCAGTTCGAGGCCGCCTTAAAGGCCAGCGAGAGCAATTACCGCAACCTCGCCCTCCATGACCCCCTAACCAAAATCTATAACCGCGGCTACTTCAACGAGGCCGGGGAAAGGGAAGTGGAGTTTACCCGCCGACGGGGCGACGATCTCTCCCTTCTGATGATGGATTTAGACAAGTTCAAACGCTTTAACGACACCTACGGGCATCTCTCGGGGGACGCGGCTCTCATCCACACCACCAATATCGTCAAGGAAATGCAGCGCAAGACGGATATCTTCGCCCGCTACGGGGGCGAGGAATTCGCGCTTTTGCTCCCCCAGACCTGTATCTTCGACGCCATGGACATCGGCGACAGGCTCCGCAAGGAAATCGCCGCCCGGACCGACCCGGCCCCCAACTGCCACGACCCCATCTCCATCAGCATCGGCGTGGGGTGCCTGGCCCAGTTGGAGGCTATCAAGCAACCGAGTTCCACGGTCCTCCTCAAATCGCTCATCTCCTGGGCGGACGAGGCCCTGTACATGGCCAAGAAGCTGGGCGGCAACAAAGTCTGCGCCTACGGGGTGGACGTGACCCCGCTCACGGGGGAGGAACTCCTGGAGAGCGCGGCTCACTACGAGAGCCTGGTCGAGACCTGGGAACGGGAAAAAATGGACGGCGCCGTCTTGGAAAGCCCCGTCCTCGATCAAAGGCCCTCCTAAGGCCCTCTTAAGGTCCTCTTAAGGTCGCCTCTAAGGTCGCTTCAAAGGCTGAAGGGACCGCTCCGTTTTCTCCTCGCGAGCTTCCGCCGTGGCCCGCCCGGCGCCGCCGCGCGCCCGTTTGGGATTCGGCCCGAGGGGCGCGGCCTTTTCCGCCCCCTGGCGCGCGAGGGGCGCCCGCGACAAGGCGCGGGGCGGGAGATCCCGCTAAATTAAGGATGAGAAGGCCCTTGGGGGGCCCAAAATTTAGGTAAAAGGGCCTCGCGCGCGATATCTATAATAAGAGGGCGAGAAGGATAATAAGAGGGCGTGAATGGGGCCTTCCGCGCGCCGCGCGCCTCCCTCTGGGCGCGCGGCTCCTCCAAGGGCCGGAACGGGCCCCGAGACGGGCCTGGAAGCGGGGCTGGAGGCGGGGATCAATTGACTTTTAGGGGGATCTGTGGAGTAATATCCGCGAGGATTTAAGCCGTTTTAAAGGGTTTTCGCGCGGACGCGCGAAGGGGCGTGGCCCCTTGGCCCGCCACGAGGCGCGGGCCGCCTCCTCAAGGGAAAGAAAGTTTTTGGTGAGCAATCTAACCTTAAGCCTGAAAATCGCTCTCTCCTTGGCGGCGGTGGTTCTGGCCTCCGTCGTTTTTTCCGTTATTTTGGCGCGACGCTTGGAAAACTCCTTTTTCGCGAGCGCGCTGGCGGGCCTCAGGGCGGAAAATTGGGTTTTTGACCTGGGCGTCGCCAGTTCCCCGCCGGACTCCCAAGGCGCCTTGGGCGATCTCGGAGAGGGGCTTCCCCCGGAGGACAAATCCCCCTGGGCGGAGTCCGCCGGGGAGATCGCCGCCCTCGCGCGGAGCCTTAGCGCTCTTCTGGAAGAGAGTCAAACGGCGGCGGAAGGACGCGGGCAAAGCCGCGAGAGCGCCGCGCGGGCGGGCGCGGAGCTTACGATTCGGCTGGCGGGGGAAAAAGACTTAGGCCCCCTTGTCGCGCGGGGCCTGGAACTCTTGGCCCGGGAGGCCTCGGCGGGGGAGAGGGAGGCTTATCTGGGGGCCCTCCCGGAAAATTCCCCGGAAAACGCCTCGCTCGCGGCGGGGGACCGCGCGTCGCGGGCCGCCTTTGAGGATTACGCGCGCGCGTGGCGCGACTGGGCCGAAAAAAGCGCCCTCCAAGAGGATCTTTTTTTAAAGATCCAATCCCAGCGGGCGCTCGTTGGGCAAAAGGCCCGCGCCGTTCTCGCCCGGGGCGTCAGCGAGGAAACAATCCTCAGGGAGGTGGCCTGGGAGGGGAGCGTGGGCGTGGCGGCCCTGCTCGCCATCTGCGCCCTCATCGTTTTCGCGCTCGGGCGCGCGGCCATAGGCCCCCTCTCCTGGGCGCTTAAGGGCCTGGGCCGTAGCGCCCAGGAGGTCACGGGCACGGCCAAGCTGCTTTCCAACTCCAGCGCCCAGCTCGCCAAGGGGGCCGCGGACAACACCCAGGCGGTTCTGGACGCTATCTCGAGCTTGGAGACGCTACTTTCCATGGCCAAGCGCAACGCCGCCCACTCGGACGACGCCAAAGAGCTGGTGGCCACGGCCCAGTCCTTCGTGTCCGCGGCCAACGATTATATGCTCCAGATCTCCCAAGCCATGGAGGAAATCAAAAATTCCGGCGAGGCCTCCCGCGAGATCGTCAAGACCGTCGAGGATATCGCCTTCCAAACCAATATCCTCGCCTTAAACGCCGCCGTGGAAGCCGCCCGGGCCGGGGAGGCGGGGGTCGGTTTCGCCGTGGTGGCCGACGAGGTCCGCAATCTGGCCAACAAGAGCCGGGACGCGGCCGTTAACACCACCTCCATGCTGGCCTCGAGCCTGAGGCGCATCAACGACGGGGCCCTTTTGGTCGAAAAGGCCAAGGAGAGTTTCGTGTCCTTGGTGGAGACGACGGATCGGGTGGGGGCCATCGTGGAGAGCGTCACCGCGGCGAGCCGCAGCCAGACGCGGGATATCCAGGACATCCACCAGTCCATCGCCCTCATGGACAAGGTTACCCAGGAAAATTCCCTCGAGGCCGCCGAGGCCGAAAATATCTCCCGGGCCCTCAACCGTCAGGCCAAGCTCTTAAACGGGACGATCCGCAAAATCAGGGGCATCTTAAGCGGGGAAACCCGTCGCGGCCGGTCCCGGGCCGCCTTGGGGTCCCGCGCGGCCCCCGCCCCGGAGCCGGTCGCCGCCGCCGTGGCGCCGAGCGCCAAGGGCTTAAGGGACATAGGGTCCCACGCGGCGCCGGCCCCCATTTTTAAGGGCGCCAAGCGCGCGGACTTGGAAAGCGCCCTCCCGATGGACGACGATTTTTAGCCAGCCTTAAAGGGGAGATTTTCCCCTTGTCCGGCGCCCTGGCTTTTTCCCCCGCGCCCCGCGCGGGGCCTTTCCTTTTTTTTGGCGCGGCGCCGCTCGGCGCCTTTTTCCCCAAAGGCCTTCCCCTTGAGCGCTCTTTCCCTCAACATTCAGTCGTTTCGCGAGATCCGGGAGGAAGGGCGCCATTACGTCGACAAGACCGAGTATATCCACCGCCTTTTGGCCGACGGACGGTCCTTTTTTCTGGCGCGGCCGGCGCGTTTCGGGAAAACGCTGCTTTTAAGCGCCATCGAGGAGTTTTTCACCGGGAACCGCGCCTGGTTCGGGGGGCTCTATCTGGGCGAGAGCGATCGGGAGCGCAAAAAACACCCGGTCGTCTATTTGGACATGGCTCTCTTGGGCGCGGAAAGCCCCGCCTCCGTCAAAGACGAACTGTGCTTTCTTTTGCGGAAGATCGCCCTTAGAGAGGGAGTGGCCATCCAGGGGGGCTCGCCCGCGACCCTGGCGCGCTTCCTTTTGGAGGCCGTGGGAATCAAGTACCGCCAGAAGGTCGTTCTCTTAATCGACAACTGCGACTTTCCGGCGACCGCCGCCCTCGGCGACCCGGAAAAGGCCCGCCTGATCGCCCGGGCCTTAGGCGATTTCTACGGGGGCCTGAGGTCCCTTCACCCACGGTTGCGCTTCGTCATGGCGACGGGGACCTTCAAGTACGAGGAAATGGCCCAAAACTCGGGGCTCTCCTTTTTGCGGGACATCAGCCTTTCCCCCCGCTACGCCGGGATCTGCGGCTTTACGGCCCAAGAGGCGGCGACGGGATACGCCGGAAGGCTCGCGAGCGCGCTGGACGCTTTTCGGGCCGAGGGGGCCTTTCCCGGCGAGTATGGCTTAGAGGAACTCCTCGCGGAGGTCGCGCGCTGGTACGGGGGCTATTCCTTTGACGGGGAACTCCAACTTATCAATCCCCACTCCTTTCTCTCATTTTTGGAGAACGGGGCTTTCGGGCGCCACTGGCCCAGCCGCCTCGATTTGGGTTACGCCTTTCGGCTCCTCCGGGAGGACTTGGGCGCCTTAAGGCCCAACCCGGAGCTGCTCTACGGCAAGGACGAACTGGAAACGGTGAGCCTTTCCGCGACCTGGGCCAGCTCCTTTCTGCGCGGCTTGGGTTTTCTGACCCTCCAAAACCGGGTCCTCTCCGAGGGAGCGCGCGAGAGCGCCCTCGCTTTCCCGAACCACGAGACGGTCTCGGGGCTCTACGGGGCCTTCCTCGCCCATCTCGCCGGCCGCGCGCCGGTCGAGGCGCGCGCTTTCGCCAGAAGTTTCCGGCGCGAGGCGGAAAAGGGCGACGGCGCGGAGCTCGCGCGTCTCTTCTCCGCCTTTTTGGCCAAACTGAAAGAGGCCCCCCATCAAGAGAGCCCCGCCTTCTACCGCGCCGTCTTCGGGCTCGCCCTCAGCCTTTCCGGTTTCCGCTTTAAGGGCGCTTCTTTCGGCGAGGGCCCGGTGGAAGGGATCTTAAAGATCGAGGGGGGCCTCGGGGCCGTGGTCAAGTGCCAGTATTTGCCTAAAGACGCGGCGGGGGAGGGGGAACGCAAGCGCCTTTTGGCCGAGGAATTGCGCGCCGCCCTCGAAAAGGCGAGCCCGGAGGACGAAAGCGCCCTCTCCAAGGGCACGGGCCGGGAATACAAGGAGATCTTTCTTTTGGCGACCGGGCGCGCCGACTTTTTAGGGGGCGCCGTCAGCCAGCGGTCCGGGCTCATTTTCCGGCCCCTGGCCAAGGCGCCGGAGGAGTAAGGCGCGGGGCCATGGCGCGCGGGGCCATGGCGCGCGGCGCGGGGCGCGCAAAAAAAGCGCGGGCGGGGGAACGGCCTTGGCGAAAAAAAGCCCTTTTTTAGTGGACTTAAGAGTCGGGGGCCCAAGTTTTAGGGTTTCAAAAAAAACTTTAAGAAACAAAAAATTTGCGTATTTAAGATTAAAATTGTATTATTAAGCGTCTAGTATGCTTAATTTTTCTAAATCCTCGCCAAAATAGACGGGCCGCGGCGAGGCCCAGAGCCAAGATAAAGCGGATAACGGCCCCCGGCGCCCCTTTCGCCGCGCGCGCCGTGGGGAAGATAGGGGAGCGCGCGCCGCGCGCCGTCGCCCGGTTTGGGTCGCGCGGCGCCTGTCGCCGCCTCCGGGCGGGGGAGAGGGCCAAGGGGACGCGCTCCTTGGCGAAGTATCGCGAGACGGAGCCTTCTAATTGTTAGATAACGATAGCTTAACGGCAAGCCGAGAGCCCCGAGGCCCAGGGAGGGTTTTTTTAATGAGAATTTCCCTCGTCGCCGCGCTCTGGGGAGCGCTGCTAATTTGGGGGGCCACGGCGGCTCCCCCGACGCTGGCCCAGAGCGGCCCGAGCGGCGCGGATGGCGTAAGTCCCCAAGAGTCGGTCATAACCCTCACCAAGACCGTGGAGGTGTATTCCTACGAGGATCTCATCTTCACCATCGACAATTACGCGGTCTCCCCCGGCGACAACATTGAGGGAATCCTCAAAAAACAGGGCCTGTGGCCCACGAGTTCGGCCACCTTAGGCCGCGAGGCCCAGATTATGCGACTGGTCGCGGAACTCAATCCCGCCATCGCCAATTTGGATCAGATCTCCCCCGGGCAAAACCTTTATCTGCCCGCGGCCCGCCCCCAGGAGGAAATCGCCCCGGAGCTGGCGAGCCCCGGAGGCCGGATCCTCGAGGACGTGGTGACCTACGAGCTGCGGAACCCGGACCAGAGCCCGGCCACGGTGGTGGTCCGGAGACCTCCGGGGGGTGGGGCCGAGACGGGCCCGCTCCCCGAGGGAGTCTGGCCCCTGCGGGTGGATAGGGGCGCCGACGGGGAAATTTTGGATAATCCCGTCGCTCCAACGCCGAGCGCCCCGAGCGCTCAGAGCGCCCCCAGCGTTCCCAGCGCTTCAAGCGCGCCGACCTCCCGCGCGGCGGGCGGCAACGACGGGGCCTTGGCCATGCTCTCCGACGGGACGGTCTACCGGACGGTGACCGTCAAGCGGGGCGACACTCTGGAAAAGCTCCTGCGCCGCGAGGGCTTGGATCCCAATCTCATTTACCGGCACCTCATCAAGCTCACGGTGAGCCTCAATTCCGCGATCCGTAACCCCAACATGATTATCGAGGGCGCGGAGTTGCGTATTCCGGCCTTTGGGGACTACCTGGCGGCCTATGGGGACGCGGGGCCCGAGGTTCGTTACGCCCAGGCGGGCGACTCCGTCTCGGACGCCCAGGCGCCCCTCCCCCGCGGGAACGCGCCGGCGGCCAGCAAATTTCGCGTCGAAACCAAGCGCCTTCCCCCCGCGCCTCTCCCCACGGCGGACTCCCAGAACGCCCGGGAGGTCCTCGCGGTTGTTTTTACCCGCCTGGGGGAAACCGTCGCTTCTAAGGGGCGGCTCTTTCTGCCCCTCGACGAGCCGCCGCACTTTGACGTGGACACCTCCTCCATGCCGGTCATTGAGCTGCGGAACGGGCGCAAGGTCATTTTAGATCTGAACCGGACCCTGAAGGCCGATTTTATCGGGCGTTTCCGCGCGAAATACCCGGACTACACAATCTTCCAGCCCAGCCGCGGGGAGAGTATGGAAAAGGCCCTCGAGAGGCTCTGGCCCATGTGCGGCTACTACCGGGTCTACGGCAAGGACAAGTCCTTCGAGGGGGGCCGCGACGTCAAGCTGAAACTTTCCGCCGACTGGCTCGTCTGGCCCACGGACGGCGACTGGAACAAGGGCCAGCCCGTGGTCATCAACCTCGCGCCCTCCCAGGACAACGGGACGCCGCTGCCATGGGTCAAATTCTTAACCCAGCATAACATTCTGGTGGTGGACCTCTTTAAGGGGCAGCTTCTGGCCGCCAGCGCCCGGGGCGCCACGCCGGTCAACAACTTTACGATTATCGATCAGGAAAACGACAACGCCAGCGCCTTCGCGGCGGCTTTGGTCAAAAGCTTCGGCTTTTCGCCGAGGCTGGGGGTCAAAGTGGACCTGGTCGCGGGCCGCATCGCCACGGGCGGGGAGAATCTGGATCCCAACTCCTCCCCCGCCGTCTTTTGGGAGTCGGGCGACGCCAAGACCATTTTGGAGTACGGGGATCTGACCACCGAGGAACTCAGCACCCTGCGCCAGAACGGTTTTCAGGTGATCTCCAGCGCGCGGGACGTGACGTCGGTCTTAAAGTCCATTCTCGCCGCCCTTAACGTCAAGCTGGGCGGCCCCTTGGTTCTGAACGGGGACAGCTCGGGCGGGCCCAAAATTACCCTCACCATCGCGGGCCAGACCTTTACCTTCAACGAGCGGACCTATCTCTTCACCTCCGTGGAACTCCCGGACAACATGACGGGCCTCGATCCCAACCAGAACGTGGTGGTCCTCAAATACCGCGGCGCGCCCTTAAGCGCTCCGCCTCCCGCCGCCCCTCAGGGGGAAGCGGCCCCGGACGGGGGGATCGTCCTCGAGGACGAGACCCCTCTTACCAGCGAGGACATCTGAGGGCGGGCGCCGCCTCCCGCCGGCGGGATTTTTTCTTAAAATCGCGAGGGGCGCCTCTGGGGCTCCAAGGCGCCCCCAGAAGGAAAAAAGAAAAGCCCTTCCCTTTGATCTTTGGCCCGGGTTCGCTAAAATAGGGCGAGAGTTTCGTCTATCGCCACGGGAAGACGCGCGCGGCGCGTCCGCGCGGCCCTTCCGGGGCCCCAAGCGCCAATCCGCCAGGGCGCGCTTCTTTCGCCCCCGGAGGGCTTTGTCTATTTTGGCTTGAGGCCCTTAAGGCTTTAGAGCCGACATCTTTTATGAATTGGAATGTCGCTTTTCTTATTGGGGAGTCTCCGCCGGGGCTGTCCGGCCTGGACGCCGCCCTGAAAGCCGGAGGTATGGCTAGGGTGGACATAGCCATAAAGCTCCCCGCGCTCCCCTCCACCAACCCGGGCGAGGAGGAAGCCTCGGGCGGAAACGCCCTGGGGCCTTATTGCCCCCCTGGAGCGGTTCCCGCCCCGCCGCCGGGGCCCTTGACCCCCTATCGCCCGCCGTCGCCGGGGGCCGCCCCCGCGCCGGAGGCCTCCGCGCCGCCCGCTCCCGCGCCCGAGACGCCAGCCGAGGCCAGCGTGACGCTGGGCCCGGGCTTTCTGGCGCTGATTGGCTATCCGGAGACGGCGCCCACGGACGGGGCCGGTTTTTTAACGGAAATTCTCCATCCCTTCGATCTGGGCCGTTTCGCCGATCTCCTTTTTTACGCGCGGACGGGGGACATGGAGAAATTCAAGGTTCCCCACCTCCTGTGGAACGCCCAAAGCGGCCACTGGGAGAGCGCCTGCCTTTCGGGGGAGATTAAAAGGAGCGAGGACGGGCTTGACGTCGCCATCAGCGCGGTCGTCTCCGTCCGCGGCTTGGGCGAAAAGGAAAGCCCCTATCTTAGCGCCGGAAGGGCGCGGGATTTTCTGGCGCGCGCTCCAGAGGCCGAGTTTGGGCCCTCGGAGCGTTACCGCCTGATGCTCGACACGCTGCCAGTGGTCTCCTCGATCTGGGATAGCAATTATCGGCAGATCGAGTGTAACGAGGCGGTCCGCCCCCTTTTCGGGGTGCCGGACAAAAAGGCCTTTTTCGACTATTACCCCATTCTTTCGCCCCCCTACCAGCCCGACGGGCAGGTTTCCACCGCGGCGAGCCTCAAGTACCTGAAGAAGGCCTTCGCCGAGGGCTACGCCCATTTTGAGTGGCTCTTCCAGACCCTGGAGGGGGACCCCATCCAGTCCGACGTCACCTTGGTGAAGACCTACTGGGGCCGGAACGAGGCGCTGGTCAGCTATATCAACGATCTGCGAGAGCTGAAGGCCACGGAGGCGGATCTTGAAAGGGAGCGGGCCCTTCTGCAGAAGATCCTCGACAACAGCCCGGTCTCCTTTCTGATTGGGGTGGACGGGAAGATCAGCTTTCTGACGCCCTTCGCCCGCAAGACCTTAGGACTCAATATCGGGGACGGCGTCTCCCTCTTCTTCGCGAAAGAGGAGGTCGCCGAAAACGTCTTCCGGCTCATCGAAAAGAAGGGGCGGGTGAGCTGGCTGGAAGTGGAGGTCAAAGACCGGAACGGGCAGATCCTCCACATGCTCTTAAACGGCTTCAAGACCCTCTACAGCGGCGCCATCGGGCACATGTTCTGGCTGATGGACATCACGGAGATGGCCGAAAAGGAAAAGGCCCTCACCAGCGCGCGGGAACTGGCCGAGGCCTCCACCAAGGCCAAGAGCGAGTTTCTGGCCAACATGAGCCATGAAATCCGCACCCCCATGAACGCCATCATCGGGCTCTGCCACCTGACGCTGCAAACCGATCTCACCGAGCAGCAGCTGGAGTACGTGGAGCGGACCCAGAGCGCGGCCAAGGCCCTGCTGCGGATCATTAACGACATTTTGGACTTTTCCAAAATCGAGGCCGGCAAGCTCGAAATGGAAAACGCCGAGTTTACCCTCCTGGACGTCCTCACCGAGACCATGGAGCTACAGTCCTTAAGGGCCGCGGAAAAGAACATCGAGATCTACCTCGACATGCCGGAGCTGGAGCTGCCCACCCTCATCGGGGATCCGGTGCGTCTCTCCCAGATCCTCACCAATCTTATCAGCAACGCCATCAAGTTCACCGCCAAGGGCGAGGTGGGCGTCAAGGCCGAGATTTTAGAGGAGATTCCCCTCTCCGTGACCGCGCGCTTCACCGTGCGCGACACCGGTATCGGGCTTACGGCGGAGCAGAAGGGAAGGCTTTTCAGCCCCTTTACCCAAGGGGACAGCTCCACCACCCGCAAGTACGGGGGAACGGGCTTGGGGCTCACTATCACCAAGCGCCTCGTGGAAATGATGGGGGGCCAGATCTGGGTGGAAAGCGTCCCCAACCAGGGGAGCGTCTTTATCTTCACCGCGCGCTTC
This sequence comes from Deltaproteobacteria bacterium, assembly GCA_031265205.1. GTDB lineage: Bacteria > Desulfobacterota > Desulfarculia > Adiutricales > Adiutricaceae > JAISCZ01. The sequence continues at coordinate 14,703 of JAISCZ010000154.1, read as the reverse complement.
GGCCTGAAGGAAAAATGGGTCAAAGGCCAGGGCAAGCTCCCCTTCCGGGGCCTTAGGGCCTTAATCGCCGACGACAATCCCTCTTCCCTCCAGGTCCTCGCCACCAATTTAGTCACCTTGGGTTTCCAGGTGACCAAGGTCCTTTCGGGGGTGGCCGCCGTCAACCGGATTCAGGCGATCCGCCAGAAAAACGAGGAGCCCCTCCCGGACCTTGTCGTTATGGACTGGGAGATGCCGGGCTTATCCGGCCCGGAATCCCTCGCGAGGATCCTGAAGGATTGGGACCCGAAGCCGGTCTCTCTCTTATTGGTCACGGGTCCCGTCTCCGTCGCGCGTCAGGAGGAGTGTGAAAGGGCCGGGGGCCAGCAGATCCTCTCCAAGCCCTTCAGCCTCGCTTTTTTGCGTGACGTCTTGGCCGATCTCTTTCTCAAAACTCCGGTCAAGCCCAAAAAGCAAGCCCGCGCCACCGCGAATTACGCCGAGCTGGTCTCCCACTTGAAGGGCGCCAAGATCCTTTTGGTGGAAGACAACGAGGTCAATCAGCTGGTCGCGAGCCGGATCCTCAAAAAAGCGGGCTTTGACGTCTCGATCGCCTCCAACGGGCGGGAAGGGGTGGAAATGGCGCGCGCGGAGCCTTTCGCTTTGGTGCTCATGGATATCCAGATGCCGGAGATGGACGGCCTGGAGGCCACCCGGGAGATTCGGCGAACGCCGGGCTTAGACAAGCTCCCCATCGTGGCCATGACCGCCCACGCCATGAGCGGGGACCGCGAGCTTTCCCTGAGCTCGGGGATGAACGACCACGTCAACAAGCCCATCGACGTTCAGGAACTCTTTAAAACCTTGGCCAAATGGCTCCCCCAGGACGACGCGGAGGCGCGGGAAAGCGCGGCGAGCTAGGGGATTCGCGCGCGCGAGCGGTATTCGCGGGCGAGTCAAAAAGAGGAGGGGCCCCATGCCCAAGAAAGCCGCGAAACCCAAAGTCTCCAAAGAGGAGCGCGCCGTTTTAGAAGGGTTGTCAAGCCCTAAGGCCGCGGACAGGTGGATGTCCCAGAGAGCCAAAATCGTTCTCCTGAGCGCCGAGGGCCAAAGCGACGCGGAGATTTCCCGAACTCTCCGGGTTGACGCCAACACCGTCGCGACTTGGCGCAAACGTTTTATCGCGGGCGGGAGCGCCTGTCTCGCGGACTTGCCCCGCTCCGGAAGACCGCCGACCTATGACGAGCGAACCAGAGAGGCGGTATTAGCTTTGCTGAAAACGCCTCCTCCCGAGGGGATGACCGCCTGGGACGGGAAAAGAATAGCCTTTAAGCTTAAAATCTCCGCCTGCGCCGTTTGGAGGATTCTTCGCGGAGAAGGAATTCGCCTGAACAGGCGACGCCGTTCATAAGCGTTAGGGCGGATCCGCAGGATCGCGCTAAAAAGCCGCGGTCCTTACGCGCTTTAAAACCGCCACGACGCGCCTTAGCGGAGACATATCCAAGCTTTAGCCCCGCCGCCATTCGTAATAAAACGGGATGGCCCCCCGCGCTTTATTGACGCTCCTCTCTCTCGACCTCTGGAGCCAAGGCGTAACTGACGCCGCGCCCGCCACTCCCGCCGCGCGCGAGAAGCCCATATTCCAAGAGTTCCGTCAGATCTCGCAAGGCCGTGTCCGATGAACATTTGGCCAGTTTAGCGTATTCGCCACTGGTGAGTTTGCCCACGAAATCGTCCAGAAGACGGGCTAGCGCCAGGCGTTGCCGCTCGTTGAGTGGATGTAGGTTAGCCTTTCGCCAGACGCGGGCTTTGCGCTTAACAGTGGCTAGCGTTTCCTCCGCTCCATCAATGGCCCCGCCCAGACACCCCAGAAACCATTTAAGCCAGGAGGTGATATCAAGGCCGGCCCGTTGGCTTTCGTCTAAAATGTCGTAATAGGCGGGTCTCTCCCGTTCGATGCTGGCGGACATGCCGTAAAAACGATCGGGGCAGTCATCCGCCTGGGCTAAAGCGCGGTCGGCAATGGCGCGAGCGATACGTCCGTTTCCGTCCTCAAAAGGATGAATGGCGACGAACCAGAAATGAGCGAGGCCGGCCTTGAGAACCGGGTCCAGAGTGGGGGGATTATTGAACCACGCCAGGAACCTATCCATTTCCTCATCCAGCCGTTCGGCGGCGGGGGCTTCGTAATGGACCCTCTCACGCCCGATCGGACCGGAGACCACTCGCATAGGTCCGGCCTCTGGACCGCGCCATTTTCCCACGGTGATTTTCCGCAAACCGCTGAAGCCGCTGGGGAATAAAGCCGCCTGCCAGCCCCAGAGGCGTTCCCTGGTCAAGGGCTCGGCGTAACGGCGGGTGGCGTCCAGCGTCATTAGCGCCAAGCCCTCCACCTCTCGCCCCACCGGTTTGAGGCCACCGAGTTTCAGACCCAGATGTTTGGCTAAAGATGAGCGCGCTTCGACCGCGTCTACCGTCTCGCCCTCGATAGCGCTGGATTTCACCAACTCCAGCGCCATGGTCTCCATCCCAGCCTCGGCTCGCAGAGAAAAGCCCAAGGCGCTCATTCGCCCTAGAAGCAGGCCCTGCTTATGACGAATTTCGGCCAAAAGGGTAGCTAAAGCATCTAGATTCCAGGTAAATTTTGGCCAGTCCGGCCTCTCGTGAATATAGGTCATAATCACCGCGTTCCTTGCGGAGATTATGACTTATATTCGCCGCAATGGCAAGATATTGACTCTTCTCCAAAACACGATCCCCAGAGGAGGCGCGCTGGCGCCTGGAGGATTCGCTCCCGACTGTAAAGATAGCTTGGCCAAGGGCCTGTGGCTCGGTCAAGGCGGCGGCTTGACCCGTGGGGCGTAGTCGCTCCGACGGGCGGTTTCTCGGAAAAACGCGAGAGCGCGCCGAAAAGAGAGCCAAGCCGGAGCGAAAGAGCGGGAGTCTGGGCAAGGGGCGGCGGGCGGGCCAAGACGCCGGAGACGCTAAAGAGGAGCGGAAATATGGCCAAATTTGGACGCGATCTGGCCGAGCGTATGTTACCGCCGAGAGCGTCCGGGCGACTATCGCCTTGTTGGCTGGAGCGCGCGTCTCATGGATATCGCCCATGAATAGTTCCTTTCAGATGGCCGTTTCGCGCGGCGGATTGGGTCATTTATGTTTTGACGCTAATTCAACTCCCCTTCTTTGGAATCGCGAAGGGAAGGTTGATTTACCTGATTACGCCGCGCGTGAGACATTGGGCTTTATGAATGGCAATTTCTAAAAAAAGATCTTTCGAAACCAAATTTGGCCGCGCCGGAGCGTCCTTTCTACCTCACCTTTGCGCGTAACCTCCTGAGATCCCCAACAAGGGCGCCGGATGAGGGAGTCTTGAACCTCGCCATGGTAGAAAACGGTTCTGGGTCCGTATTGGACGCTCAACTGGGTTATACCTTTGAAACCTTGTATATGGCGCGGATTGCTCGGCGACAAGAAAGAAACGCGCTTCCGAGATGAATTTTCAATTGTTTCTTTATATTTTGTTTCTGGAAGGAAATCGCCACGCTCTCTTCCCTCGCTCGCTTGGCCAAGCTCGCGGCTTTTAAGCCGCATCATGGGAAACTAAGTCATAAGGAATTTGATTTAATGAAATTTCAACTAAATCAAGTTTTCAATAAATTTTTACGTACGACTTTTTTACATTCATCTAGGACTGTTGTCGAGAGCGCAAGATGATGTTCTTCAGTAATTTTTAAAAACAGCGCGCCCATCAAATTACTTGTTACTTGGAAATATAATCGCTGACGCCAAGATATTAGCGTCAATCATTACGAGCATTATTTTTATAAATTTCTCGGCGTACTTCTTTAACCATAGCTACAACGTCATCATCAGTTTTAAGGCCAAGCCGTTCGGCTTCACCAGCGAAACCATTCTGAAGCGTTTTTAAGACAGCCATGAAGGCATTCTCAACTGTGACAGTTCCATTTTCTACTCGAAAATAAACATCATCGCCATCCTTGACCCCTAATTTTTTTTGGATTTCAACTGGGATAGTGATCTGGCCATTGTTCGATATTTTTGTATTTATCATGCCAAAGCTCCTTTTCAATTTCCGCCGGAATTAATTCCCTATTGAATAGCGTAAATCAATTGCCGAAATCTAGCAACATTTTTAGCTCCAGCGGCGAAAAGTCACTCGTGAAGTTTGATTCACGCTTTCAACGATTCATCTAGATGATTTTGCTCGGAAAGTGGGTTCTTCCCAAAAACGCGATCCCGGTGGGCGCGCCTGGCGCTTGAGGGATTCGCTTCAGACAAAACAAGATACTTGGCCAAGAGCCTACGGCTCGGTCAAGGCGGCGTCTTGAGCCTTGAGCGTAGTCGCTCAGGCGGGCGGTTTTTGGGGAAAACGCGCGAAGCGAAGCGAAAAGAGACTTAAAAACCGTAGCGAAAGAGCGGGAGGCTCCGCAAGGGGCGGCGGGCGGGCCAAGACGCCGGAGACGGAAAAAAAGAGCGGAAGCGCGGTCAAAATTGGACGCGATCAGGGCGCTTCCCGGGGATACCGCCGATGGATAATCGCCTTTGGGGGCGAATTATCAGCGGCGGTTTGAGCCATTAACATTTAGACGCTAATTCGACTCCCAAAAAGGGGACGAGCGTTAAAGCTAACTTTGGGCGCGCTCGTGAAAAATTTTTTCAATTATGGCGATAATATCGCGCAAATCAATATCTTTCATATAAGGGTTATTGGTTTTATAGTTTTTCCACGCCGCGTTGATTTCGTGGCTTTTGTTGATTAAATCCAAATAATACGGGGCGTTATCGGCATATTTCTGATAGTCTAAGAGCGCGGATTTTCGCTTAATAATGTCAAACATGGTTTCATAATTTAATTTATCGGCGTTCGCCGCGAACAGAGTATAAACGTCATAATAGTCTTTGAAACGGGTTCCCTCGACGTTAAAGTAAAGAATCGTTAAAATTTTTTCCGCGAGTACCGTTTCAACGCTCGCCGCCATCAGAGTTAGCGTTTTATCGTTAAATAGCGTTTTATATTCATACGGAACAGCTGGAGGATCGTTTGCGTCGCCGCTTACGATATCAATATGAAAATTAGCTTTATGAAAATTAGCTTTTTGCGCGTTGAATTTGGTGTTTAGGACAACGCGAAAATCCGGTTCTTTAAATTGTTCGCGAATTGGTAGTGTTTTATAGATTGAGAAAGAAACGCCATCGTCAGTTTTTTCGGAAATGATAAGGTTAATAATGTTCTCAATTTCGGCGCGATTAAACGAAAGGTTTAAAGCCGAGACATCCAGATCCTTGGTTATCCGATTCTGGAGACCGATCATGGAGGAAATAAGGAGCCCTCCTTTCAGAACAAAATTATCGCGGCGCGGAGAGACGGATAAGCGCGCCAAAAAGCGTTCCATGAAGAACATCTGCCGTATAATTGAATCATTCGTACTGAATTTTTTCGAAAATTCAACTGACCATTTTATCAATTGCTCGATATTCTGAAATTTCATAACATCGCCGCCATTAAGAAGTGGACTTCTCTTCTCATATTAAAAAGTTCCGCGCATTTTAATAATTTGTCAAAATCACGGTCCGGATTCAATATGTACCATTTTAGAGCGGAAATGACATGGTCGAGATCTAAAATATCTCTATAAAAGAGGCATTCGCATAGAGTCCGTTCCATCGAATAAACAGTGACACTATTACCTAACTCCGTTTCGATTGTTTCCGCGCGCTCGTTGAAGAGATTGGCCCCGGAGCGGAAAACCCGAATTTTCGGGTCCTTAAAAATATTCGATCTGTCTCCAGAAAGCGCCGTCATCATCAAACGCATGGGGTAACGATCGCAAAGACCATGGAGGTAGAGCGCCGTTTCATGCGAAAAAATAGCGTTAGGGTAGCGGAATTGAGCGATATAAAACTCGTCCGGCCAAACGTCGCTACCAATATACAATCCGCGCGTCGCGCGCTTAATTAGCTCGTTTCGCTCCAGTCGTTTTAAAGCGCTAAAAGAAATCCCCGCCTCTCGCGCCAATTTCGAGGGCAGAAAACCTTTATTTTTCTTGAGTAAATCTAAAACTTTTTCTCGCGCTAACGGCAATGGCGGCGCCTCCACGCTTATCTTAACAAAAGACAGATTATAACGCCCAAAGGAAAACGCGAGGAAATTTCGTTTCCGCGCGCGGGAGGGATGGCGATCGGCCTTTCTTCTCCAGACCCCTCCGCTTCCGGCCTCCGAATCGCTAAAAAGGAGGCGCCAAGAGCCAATATAGAGCCCGCCACGGTTATTAGAAGAGTCGCGGCCGCGCTTCAAGCCAAGCCCCCCGCCTCGTAGGCGAGAGGATTTTTACTGGTTTTTCCGCTCTCTCCCGAAAAGAGATAATATATTATGATGAAATCGCGAAAAGTCAACGGGGGGGATCGCGATGAAGATCTTTGGTGGGGGGGTATCGCTTTAAGAAACAGGCGCGCTAAATAGCCAAAACGCAATATATAGTATATTATGTCTCCCTCTCAGCCTGTCTAAGACTAAAAACCGAAAGACGCGAACAACTCGGGGCAGGCGCGGCGACTTATCGCGGCTTTCGTCATATTATACCAACAAAAGGCGTTTTTATGAAATTAAAGGGCGGCTCCGGGGCGATCCGCCTAAGAGCCTCCGTCGTGGTCTTTCCGGCGCGCGGCCCCCAGGCTCGCCCATAAGCGCCACGCCGGGCGCGTGAGGGGCGCGCGTTTTTAAAGCGTCGAACGGGACGCTTGGGGATCCCTCGGCTTGCAAATCGCGCGGAAAATTAGATAATGAAAGAGGACAAGGGGCCAATTCCTTAAGCCTCGACCGCGGGAGGCTTTTCGCCTCTTGTCTTTTTTTTCTCCCGCTTTTCGCGGGGAACGCCTCTTTTCGCGACCCCCGCCGGGGCGAAAGGGGCTTTTTTTCTCCCCTTCAACGCGCGCGCCCCGTGGCGCGCGCGCGGGTTTTGGCCTTATGGCAATTTCATTTTTACGCGCGGGTGTCGCCTATGGCGTTTCTTCCTTTAACGTTAGGGGATAGGGCCCTTTTTCGCGAGTTCGAGAAAAAGTCGCCTCTCGTCGCCTCTGACGCCAATTTTACCAATATGTTTATTTGGCGGAATTATTACCGCTTTTCCTGGGAGAGGCTGGGCGACAGCCTGTGCGTCATCGCCAACCCGGAGGGGGGCAAGCCTTTCGCCTTTCCACCCTTGGGCGACAGCCGCGATCCGCGCGCCTGGGACCATTTGGCCGCGAGCTTGGAGGAGCCCAATTTTCAGAGGGTTCCCGAGGAGCTCGCGGCGTTCGTGGGCGAGATCCGGCCTGGTTGGCTGGTCGTGCCGGACAGGGATAACGACGATTACGTCTATTTAGGCGAGAAGCTCCAAACCCTGTCGGGCAGGTCCATGCACCAGAAAAAGAATCACTATAACTACTTTATCCAGAATTACCGGCACGAGTTCCTGCCGATCCACAAGGACCTCTTTCCCGAGCTGATGGCCATGGAAGACCAATGGCTCACCTTTAAGGCGGACAAGGGGGCGGAACTCTCCCACCTTAAAATGGAAAGGGAGGCTATCCACAATATTCTCGTCCATTTTGACGAGTTGGAGGTCGCGGGCCTCGCCGTCAAAATCGACGGCGCCATTGAAGCCTACGCCATTGGGGAGAATTTAAACGCCGACGCGGCGGTGGTTCACGTGGAAAAGGGCAATCCCGAGATCCGGGGAATCTACGTGGCCCTGTGCTCCCATTTCTGCCGGAACGTTTTTCCCGCGGCGACTTACGTCAATCGGGAACAGGACCTGGGGTTGGCTGGCTTGCGGCGTTCCAAGGAATCCCTGAAACCCCATCATTTTAACCGCAAATTCAAAATAACCCCCGCCTAAAGGATCCTTCCGGCTCTTTCTGGAGGGGAGGGCCGCGAAGAGGGTCGGCGCCGCTCCCTGGGAGCCCCGCCGCTCTTTTTAGCCGTTGGCGTTTTTCGCGCGGGAGCGCCCGCTTGAAGACGAAGAACCCGGAGGGGACGCGCCGTCGGCCCGCGACCCTCTGGGCCAACGGTTCCGCGAGTTCCGCGAGACATTGGATCGCGCCTTTCGCGAGGGGAAAGAGCGCCGCCCGGGGGCTTTATGGAGACTTGAAGGGAAAGGGGTTCCTTGGGGGCGAGGCGCGCGCTCCTTGTCACCATAGCGTCAGTTATGATACAAGTTTGTATATTCGCCTACCCCGTGGCTAGGCGGCGGTTAGGCGGTTTCCGAAATTCTCGCGAGAGGTTTGGGGGTCGGCGCCGGGCGCTATTTCCCCAAGCGCCCACTCGCTCTTTTCGCGCGAACCCCTTGTTTTTTCGCCAATCCTCGCCCTCGCGGGGCGCTTTTTTTTTAAAGCTCACTTCTCTGGCGCGCGGCCAGGGGCGGCCACCATGCGACGATCTCTTATTTTAATGGCAATATTGGCTCTAGGGACGGCGTGTTCGCCGGTTTCCGAGGAAGAGGTGGACCAACTCAAGAGCGAAACCGAGGGCTTGGCCTTCGAGCTGGGGCGGCTGCGTCAGGAGTCCGAGATTCTGGATCGGGCGCTCACCAACGTTTACCGGGAAAAAGACCGGGTCTTGGATCGCTTAAACGCCCTGGAATCTGGCGCGGCGCTCCCCGCCGAGCCGGAGGCCGGGGAAGCGGTGGCCCTCGCGCCCATTGAAGGCGCGGAAGGACCCGCGCCGGAAGGCGCCCCCGCCGCGCCCAGGACGCGCGTCGCCCAAAGGGGAGACACCTTATCCCAGATAGCCAAAGACAATAACACGACCCTCCAGGCCCTTTTAAGGCTCAATCCTTACCTCGCCCGCCGGCCGGACTTAATGCTCATGGAAGAGGACGTTATCGTCCTGCCGGACTAACTTCGAGCCGCGTCGGACCGCGCCCGGGTTAGCCGAGGGGCTAAATCGGATCGCGGCGGACAAAGCGCCTTTAGCGCCCTTGGGGGGCCTTCCAAAGAAAAAAATTAATGTCTAGCCGCGCTGATTTTAAAAAATTCCATCGGACCGTCATCAAAATCGGGAGTCGGGTCATTTGCAACGACCAGGGGCTAGCCCTGGACCGCATGCGGGCCTTGGCGGGGCAGGTGGATCTTCTGCGCCGGCGGGGCATGGAGGTGGTCTTGGTCTCCTCCGGGGCCGTGGCCGCGGGGCGCAAAAAGCTCAAAGCCTTCGCGCCCGCCAACGTCAAAAAGAAACAGGCCCTGGCCGCCGCCGGGCAGGTTTCTTTAATGTCGGCCTGGGATAAGGCTTTCGCGAATCACGACGTGAAGGTCGCGCAGATTCTGCTGACCGCGGACGATCTCGCCGATCGGCGCCGTTTCATGCACGCCAAAAACACCGTCTTCACCCTCCTGGAGATGGACGTTATCCCCATTATCAACGAAAACGACACGGTGGCGCTGGACTCGCTCAAATTCGGGGACAACGACACTTTAGGCTCTTTAATCGCCTCCCTCGTGGAAGCCGACCTCTTTATCTGCCTCACGGACCTCGACGGCCTCTATGAGAGCGATCCCCGGGAAAATCCCGACGCCCAGCTGATCGGGAGGGTGGAGAAGGTCAACGCCGCCCTTTTGGCGAAGGCGGGACGCGAGGGGCGAGCCCCCTTTGGGACTGGCGGCATGTTCGCCAAAGTCAGGGCCGCGGGAAGGCTCGCGGAACGGGGCGTCCCCAGCGTCATCGCCAACGGCTTAACTAGGGGGATCCTCCCCCGGCTCATGGACGGGGAAGAACTCGGGTCCTTTTTTAAGCCCTCCGCCAAGCCCAGGGGGGCCCGCAAGCATTGGCTGGCCTTCGCCGCCAGGCCCAAGGGCAAGTTAATCATCGACGCCGGCGCGGCCAAGGCTATCTTGGAGCAGGGCAAGAGCCTCCTTCCCAAGGGCGTCGTGAGCCTGGAGGGTCTCTTCGCCGCGGGGGACCCCGTCGTCGTGGTGGACGCGCGCCAGGGAAACGAAGTGGGGGTGGGCCTGGTCAATTATCCCAGTCCCGAGGTCCAATCCATCATGGGACGGCCGAGCCACGATATACAGGAAGTTTTGGGGTATTCCCATTCCGACGAGGTTATCCACCGCGATAATTTAGTGATCTACGAGAGCCCCGCGGAAAATTAAGCCGGAGGCCCGCCGGTAACCTGGGGCCGCCACGGGGCGGCGCGCCTTGAAAGCGGCTTAAGCCACTCTCCCGCGCGGGGCCAAAGCTCGCGGGCTTGGACCGCGCCCGCCCGCGCGGCGAGCGCGACCGCGAAGCGACGCGCCTTGAAGGGACTGGGACGCGCGACTAGAAGGGACAGCGCCGCGCGCTTTTTCGCGCCGCGCGCGCTCTTAGCTTCCCTTCTTTTTTCGCCTTATCCGCTCGACTCCTCCATTCCCGTCATCCTTGTCTCTTTTCTCTCTCCTTTCTCCTCTCTCCGCTCTCCTATTCTCTCCTCTCTCCTATTCTCTCCTCTCTCCGTTTCTCTCATTCCTCCGCTCGCAACTCTCATTTTTCTCTCTTTTTCTCTGATAGCTCATTCCTTCCTCTCTCTGAAGTTTCCCCGCTCTCCGTTCGCCTCGCTCCAACGCGCTCTTTTCTCCCGCGCGCCGCGCGTTCGCGCCCGCCCTTTCCGCGCGAAGGCGCCGCGCTCGCGTCGCCAGAGGGTTTGGAGGGGGAGGCCTTTCCGGCGCGAGGGCGCGCTCCTTTCCTTTGAAAAAGGGCCAATTTCCTTTAAGATGAGCCAAACGAGGCGGTCTTTGGACGCCGCTTTTCTTTTTGAAAAAGGACCTTCTAGGAAAGGTACGTTCCACCCATGAAAATTCGTTGCCTGGGCGCCATACGCGCGGTTACCGGTTCCTGCTATCAGATAAAAAATCCCCAAGAGGGTTACACCTTGTTGGATTGCGGCCTTTTTCAGGGCGGGAGGCAGACGGAGCTGCGGAACTTCAATACCCCCGTCTATAAGCCCGACGAGGTCACTTCCATTGTCATTACCCACGCCCATATGGACCATTCCGGATTGGCGCCCCGGCTTGTCAAGGCGGGCTACCGGGGCCCGATCTACGCGAGCGAGGCTACCTGCGATCTCCTCAACATCCTTTGGGAGGACGCGGCCCACATCCAAGAGCTGGAGGCCACGTGGAAGACGCGCAAAAATAGCCGGCAGGGCCAGAAAAAGGTCGATCCCCTCTATTCCATCGAGGACGCCCAACGGGCCACGAAGCTTTTGAAGCCTTTAAGCTTCGAGCGGGACTATGAGATCTCCCCGGGGCTTTGGGTCCGCTATTTCCCGGCGGGGCATATTTTAGGGGCGGCGAGCGTCATGGTCACCGCGCGGGAGGAAAAAGGCGAAAGCCGGGTCCTTTTTTCCGGGGACTTAGGAAGGACGGGACAGCTGCTCATACCGGACCCCACGACGCCTCCCCAGGCGGACCTCATTTTTATGGAGACCACCTACGGGAACCGCCTCCACAAGGATCTGGGCGCCTCCGTGGAAGAATTTTTAAGCGTCATCGACGAGGCCTACCGGAGCGGCGGCAAGATCCTCATTCCCGCCTTCGCCGTGGAAAGAACCCAGGAAATTATCTTTCTCCTGGCCAAGGCCTGGCACGAGGGGAGGATCCCCAAGGATCTCCCCATTATCCTCGACAGTCCCCTGGCCATCGGGGCCTCCGAGGTCTTTATCCGGCACCCCGAACTCTTTGACGAGGAGTCCACGGAGCTGTTTAAGGCGGGCCATAGCCCGCTGACCATGTCCTCCCTGCGGGTCACCAGGACCATGGCCGAAAGCCAGAAGATCAACGAAATCGAAGGTTCCGCCATCATTATCGCGGGCTCGGGCATGGCCAACGCCGGGAGGATCCTCCACCACTTCAAGCACAATCTCTGGCGGCCCGACTGCCACGTCATCTTCGTGGGCTTTCAGGCCCAGGGGACCACGGGCCGCCGGCTCGTGGAAGGGGCCGAGGTGGCGAAGATCTTTCGAGAGGCTATTTTGGTCAAGGCGAAGATCCACACCATCGGCGGTTTTTCGGGGCACGCGGACCAGAAAGAGCTTGTCGAGTGGCTCCGGCCCCAGATCCACGACAAACTGACCGTGGTCTTAGTCCACGGGGAGGAAGCGGGCACCTTGGCCTTTGAGACCCTCTTGCGCCAAACCTTCCCGACCCTGAGGACTCGGGTGCCCTATTGGCTGGAAACCTTGGAAGTCACCCCGGACGAGGCTCGGGTCCTCGCGGCCCCGCCCGCCGCGGACGAAGTCCCGGAAGAGGCCCCCTACCGGGATTCCCGGGAATACCGCAGCCTCGCGGAAAGGCTCGAGCGGCTCCAGCGGAGCCTCGTTCCCCGGGACGCCCCCTTCCCGCCCAACGCCCTGGCCAATTTGGAGGCCCTTTTGAATATGGCCGAGGAAATTATTCTGAGGCGTCCCGACGCCTAAGAGCCCGCTCTTCCACTCAATCAAGCCGCCCAAGTCCCCGCCGGAAGCCCCGAGGGGGCTTGGGCTTTTTTTTGAGGGAGAGCGCGGCCGCTGACGGGGCGGGTCGGGTCGGGGCGCGGGGCGCCTCGCCGTTGTGAAGCAAATTGCGCGGTTGGGAGGAAAAAAGGAGATTAAAGGGGAGCGTTAAGCTTAATTTAAGGATAAACGTGAAGACAAGTTCACGGTTAGAATTCGCTTTAACTGAAGGAAAAAAATCTTCCGTTTTTTCTTCCGCGGGAGGGCCGAAAAGCCGCTTTGGGGCTTCGCCTTAAGCTGAGGTTTAATGGGAGTCTAACATCGAGGAATTTATAGAAAAATTGGAATTTTGGGGTCGCGGGGAGTTTTTGAGGGCCCGCGGATGAAATCCTCTTATCGGCAAGGTATGCAGAAAACTTTACGCTTGTTTGGGGGGCTTAAAAGGGGCTTGAAATGGCTTGAAATGGCTATTTTAAGCGGCTTTGGGCTGGCTCGCGGGTCAAAAGCGCGCAATTTATTTCACGGTAAAAAAATTCCGCTGAAGCTTTCTTCGCCCTTTAGGGAAGAAAAAGACAATTCTTCAGATTTAAAGGGCGCTTTATTGTGAAGAAAAGGTAACAAAATACTTTGGATAAACCTGTAAGCGTATGGTTTTATTAAATATTTTTGCCATGACCGTAAGGTCCTCCCTGGGGGCGCTAAAGAGCGGGCGGCGGGTCGCGGCGGCGCGCGCCGAGGCCTTGGAAGGGTCGCCTAAGGGGCCGCCGCTGGGTCCGATGGCCCCAAGCGCGCAAACGTTTGCGCGCTTTAGGGCGCCGACTGGCCTTGCTTGGAAGCTAAGTACAGTAAATAACTAAAAAAAACTCTCATGGCACGGCGGTTGCTAATTAGCTTTTCGCGTTTCAGGTTGAGCGCGAGGAGTTGAGCCATGCAATTAGACGCCCAGTATAAAGAGTTGAACTTGAAGAAAGGCGCGAGCCTCCCGGAAATCAAAGCCGCTTACCGTCGGATGGCCAAGGCCTACCACCCGGATGCCAACGTCCAAGGCGCGGGCGATTCCTTAAAGTTCAGCCGGGCCCACGACGCCTACCAGGCTCTCTTAAAGGAGGTCATGGGCGCCTTGCGGGACGAGCCAATCTCCCGCGCGGGCGCGGGTCGTCCCGGGGCGAGCGCGCGGCTCTATCCCTTCGTCTTTAACGGCCAGAGGACCGTGGGCCTGGATGTCCACTACGACATCCTGCTCGTGAAGCCCGCCTTGGGCGAGGAAATTCGGCTGCGGATTCCCCTGGTCCGCCGCGAGGCCTGCCCGCGCTGCCTGGGCCAGGGCGTCACCTTGGAGCGGCAAGGGAACGGATTCGTCTATAAGCCCCACGCCTGCTCCCGCTGCGGGGGAGAAGGCTCCGTCGCCTCGAAGGCGAGCGTCGATCTGATTTTGGACTCTTCCAAGCTCGCCGTCGGGAAGGCGAGGATCCCGCGCGCGGGCGCCTACCGACCCCAAGAGGGCCTCCGGGGCGACCTGATCGTCAACCTGAGCTTCGTGGACAGGCTCCCCGCCGACAACTGAAGGCCCTTCCCGCGCCGCGCGCGGGATATTCCCGAAAAGGCAAAGGAGGGCGCCTATGGAAGTGGCTTAGCCAAAAAAAAGGTTCACCCAAACGAGGCGGGAGGAGAGCGCGAGCGTTTTCCTCCCGCCTCGTTTTTTGGAGCCTGTCGCCGCGGCTGACGGTCGGCGAATGTCGGGGAAGGATATCTAGAGGGACCGTAGGCCACGCGGCGCCGTTCTTTAAGAAGGCCCTCCCAAGATGGGCGGTCGCGTTGAGGAACATCGTCCAGCTCCCGCCCGCGCTCAGGCCGGTCCTGGCGGAGGAGGCGCTCAGCACGGCCTAGAGGCTTTGGCCCGGCGCGCGCTTCACTCGGCGACTTGCCCACGTGGGCGGGCCATGAGCCGCGTTGCCGTAGCAATCGCGCCCCTGAAGCTGTCGTATGGACCACATGACGCCCGGCATGGACGGGCTGGAAACCGTCGCCGCCATTCGCGCCCTCGGCGGGGACCGCGCGCGCCTCGTCATCGTGGCCCTGACGGCCAACGCCGTCTCCGGCGCCCGCGAAAGGTTTCTGGAAAACGGCTTTGACGATTGTCTCTCCAAACCCATTGAGTGATGAAAGTGCAAAAACCCTTCGCCAAAGTAGCCAGACGGACAATGATACCTTATATGGCATATTTACCTGATTAGTAGTCTTTATTTGGCATCGAGAG
>JAISCZ010000121.1 GCA_031265205.1 Deltaproteobacteria bacterium | reverse complement strand
TCACGAACCATGGATTGGACCTCCATCAATCCATCCTACCAAATACAGCAAACACCTGCAATCTGAGAGAATATCAGCAAATTTCGACAAAGTCCAGCATTATTTTATTCGTTGTAGTATTAGGTAGTCCAGAGCCTTTTGTACCGCTTGAGGCAACTTGCTAACTTGTTTCTCGGCTTTGTGGCTAAGGCTAACTACCCATTTCATGAGATAATTATCTGCCAATTTAAGGTATAAGTCAATCGCTTTCATTTCTCTGGGTGTAGATTTAAAAAGTTACCTTTTTTGACGTTTCAATTTCACCAGGGATGTCACTTTGCGCCTGTAGTGAAAATAAGCGAGCCGGTTTGACATCAAAATGGCGGTAACTCGCCTCAACAACGTCCCGTTTCCAAAGGCCACTTTTTAGTTTTGCCCTCAGCGATAATACAGCCTGCCCACTGGGCATCTCCCATCTCATCCCCGGTAATTTCATACGTTCTTGAACAACGTATCTGTTACCGCTTTCTACGGTGCCACTTCCAATAAAATATCCTCTATTTTTATAATATACATAGTCAATATTATTAATATTATATAAAATATAGTTTATGAGATTGAAAATTGATTTTTCGTAATTTGGGGCTAATTTTGTTGATAATATCTAACGCATATTCACTTTTACTTTTTTTGAGCAATTCACATATTTCATGTGCCCATTTTTTATATTTACTTTCATCGAAAGAAAATATTGATTTAGCAAAATTATTAACATTTTTGCATAAATAACAATAATCTAGAATCTGTAGTGCATCATGAAATAGCTCTTCCTTCATAGGGACCGCTCGGCGAGGGGATTTTCGCGTCCCGCGCTCAAGGCTTAAGTCCCCTCCCAAACCTATGGCGGCGCGCCTGAACATGGCCTCAAGCCCGTGGCTTTGAGCGCGGGCCCCCGGCGCTCCGGACCGGTGCGCCGCGGAGGGTTTCCAGGGTAAAAATCGTCAATTTTGATATGATTTTGGCTAAGAAAAAGAAAAGAGTGGGAAAAGAGGAAATTCGCGCCGTAATTAAGTATTATAAGACGATATTAAAAAAAGATGGATTCTTTAAGCTAATCTGATTTTAAAAAGTTGAAAAATATATGTTATAATTTCCGGCAAATTTGACGTTTGATGGGCTCGCTCTCGGCGAGACGGCCCCAAAGGGCTTTTTTATGCATGATTTGAAGTTTGTGCGCGAAAATATTCCCCTAATCCGCGAAACCTTGGAAAAGCGGCTCATGGACCCCAGCCTTATGGACGGGTTCGAGGCTCTGGACCAAAAAAGGCGTTCGCTACTCCGGGATATTGAGGCGCTGAAGGCCAAGCGCAACCTGGCCAATGACCAGATTACCGAACTGAAGAAGAAAAAGGAGCCGACGGACCAGATTATCGCGGCCATGAAAGACGTTTCGGCTCGGATTAAGGAAATGGATCCCTGGGTCAGTTCCGTGGAGGAAGAGGAAAAGGCCCTCCTCAAAACGATTCCCAATTTGGTCCACCCCACGGTCCCTTTGGGGGACGAAAGCCACAACCTGGAAGTCCGTAAATGGGGCAAAATCCCGGAATTCGCCTGGGAACCCTTAAATCACTGGGAAATCGGCGAAAAATTGGGGGTCTTGGATTTTCCCCGGGCCGCGAAGATCTCCGGGGCCCGCTTCGCGGTCCTCTACGGGGATTTGGCGCGCCTCAACCGCGCCCTCATCAATTTCATGCTGGAGCTGCACGCCCTCAAACAGGGATACCGGGAGGTCTGGCCCCCGGCCCTGGTCAACGGCCAGTCCCTCTACGGGACGGGCCAGCTCCCCAAGTTCGCCGACGACCTCTTTAAGGTGGAAAACACCGATCTCTATCTCATCCCCACGGCGGAAGTTCCGGTCACCAACCTCTTGCGGGACGAGACGCTAGCCGCCGACGAGCTGCCCATCAAGCTGACCGCCTATACCCCCTGCTTCCGGGCGGAAGCCGGGGCGGCGGGGAGAGACGCCCGGGGTCTCATTCGCATGCACCAGTTCGACAAGGTGGAACTAGTCCAGTTTACGGCCCCCGACCAATCCATGGAGGCCCTGGAAAGCCTCACCCGGGACGCGGAAGAGGTCCTGCGGCTCTTAGAGCTTCCCTATAGGGTGGTGGCCTTGGCCAGCGGGGACTTGGGCTTTTCCGCCACCAAGACCTACGACATTGAGGTTTGGCTGCCCGGGGCGAGAACGTACCGGGAGATCTCCAGCTGTTCCTGCTTTACGGATTTCCAGGCCCGCCGGGCCAATATCCGCTGGAAAGCCCCCAAGAGCTCCAAAAGCGAGTTTCCGCACACCTTAAACGGCTCAGGGCTGGCCGTGGGCCGGACTCTCGTCGCCATCATGGAAAACTACCAAAACGCCGACGGGACTTTTTCCGTTCCCGCGGCCCTTCAGCCCTATTTCCGGGGAGGCGCCGCGCTGCGCGCCGCCCCCTTGCGCTAGCGCCGCCGCGCCTCCCCGCGCGGAAAAAACGTTTACGCGCGCCTTCAGGCCGCCCGCCGCGCGGGCGCTTCCATTCCTTCCTCGCTCGCTTCTTTATCCCCCCGCGTCCCCGCGCGGATCCCCTCCCTAGCCCCGCGGGGCTGGGGCGCGATACCCGCTTTCCGAAAGGCGAAAGTTTTGGATCTGGATTTAGAATTTGCCGCCGATCCCATTGAATTTTTAGATCCCGCTTTGGATTTAGATTCCCTGGAGGACCGCCCCAGCGCGCCGGGCTGGGGCCAGGGGCGCGCGTCTTCGCCGTCCATGCCCAAGGCGCCGCGCTTTCGCGCCCTTCCCGCCCGCGCGGCCCTCGCTCCCGCCCCTTCCGGGAGGCCAGCGCGGGACGGGGGATCCGGGGTCAAGCCGGGGGAAAGCGTGGGAGAAAAGCCGCGCGCGACCTTTGGGGAGGGCCCTCCCGCGGCCCCAGCGGCGATGGAAGAGTTTCGACCCCGCCGGGAAAGCCCTTTTTTAAGCGCCTATTTAGGAAAAAGTTCTCCTTTGGAAAGTTTTTTGGGGAATGAGAGCGCCCGCGAGCTTCTCTTCAAGCCCGGCGCCTTGGCGCGCTCGCGCGGGGACGCCAAGGCGCCCCAGGCGGCGCGAGCCGGGGAAGCCCCCCCGCGGCGCGATTGGGTGGGCGTCTTTTTGGCGGCCTTAGCCGTCGCCCTTCTTCTTTCCCTCGGAGGGGTGGGCCTTTTCAATTTAACCAGGGGCCAGCTCGCCCGGGACGCGCGGGCCGCCTTTGAGCCGGAGGAGCGGGTCGCGGCCGCGGAGCTTCCCGCCCCGGCGCCCGTCCCCCCCGACCCTCCCTTAGAGAGCGCGCCCGTCGTCGTTCCGCCCCCCATCGCGGCCGCTTCCGGGCGCGACGTGGGTCGCGAGATCGCCGTGGAAGCGCGCGACCCCCTTTTGGATTTCAGCCCCGCGCGCCAGGCGCGGAGCGTCTCCACCGGCGCGGGAGCGCGACCGGAGGCGGCGGCGCCCAAGGAGCGCGAGCCCCTCCAGGTAACCCGCACCGTTCCCCCCTTGAAGCCCCAGGATCAGTACGTCAAGCAGGCCCCGGAACTGATTTGGGCGGGCCAGGAGACCGACGCCTCTCTCGCGGCGGACGGGGCCTATTCCCCCTTCGCCAATCCTCCGGAAGCGGCTCCGGAAGCGGCGCTGGACGTTACTCCCGTAGCCCCCGCCGTCTTAGTGGCGGGGGGCGCGGTCGCGCTGGAGTCCCAGGGAGAAGCGCTCGCGGAGCGGGCCGCCCTCGCGGCGCGCTCCTCTCTCTTCAGTCCTGAAGGCGGCGATCTCGCGCTACCCTATCCCCCCTCCGCGGGCGAAAGGGACGCCGGGGCGAAGGGCGCCAGGATCGTGGGCAGGATTGGCCTGGGGCCCCATAACCTCCGGAGCAAACAGTCCCTAAGCGCGCTGACGGCGGGCGCCGATTTGTCCTTGAACGCGGAAGGCTTGATGGAGCTGCGCGGCCCCGACGGCGAGCCTTTCTGGGCGCGGACCACCTTGGACCCCGCGTTGCAGGCGAGGATGCGCCAAAAAATTAAAAGCGCTGGGGGACTGGCCGCGGCGGTGGTGGCGCTCGATCCCCTGGACGGTCGGGTTTTGGCCATGGCCGGGAGCGACTCCGCGGAGCGCGCCGGCGGGGCCGCCCTCGCGGGCGGAATCCCCGCGGCCAGCGTCTTTAAAATCGTCACGGCCATCGCTTCCATGGAGAGAAACGACTTTGACCGCGACTCCGTGGTTCTCTACGACGGCGGCAAGCACACCCTCTTCAAGAGCAACGTGGTCAAAGAGCCGGACGAGGGCAAGCACAAGATTTCCATTAAGGACGGCTTCGCCCAGAGCGTCAACGCCGTTTTCGCCAAGCTGGGGGTCTATACCGTGGGCCCCGAGGACCTCGCGGCGGTCGCCGGCCGGCTCCGCTTCAACGAGTCCATTCCCTTTGAGATCCCCGTGGAGCCCTCCCATTTCGCGGTCATGGACCCGGACGACGCCTTTCACCTCGCGGAACTCTCCTCGGGATTCAACCGGGAGACCACCCTTTCCCCCCTGCACGGGGCCATGCTCGCGGGGAGCGCCATTAACGGCGGGATGACGCGCGAGCCATGGTTTATCCGCGAGGTGGCGGACGGGCGCAACAATCTCGTCTACGAGGGAGTTCCCCCAGCGGGCCCTGGCCGGGCCATGAGCGAGGCGACCGCGCTGGAACTCCAAGCGCTCATGGAAGCCACGATCCAGGAAGGGACTGGGCGGAGGCGCTTCGCGGACGCCGCGAGCCATAAAATCCTAAGCGACCTTACCATCGGTGGCAAGAGCGGGACCATAAACGACAGCTTCGGCAACCACGTGGACTGGTTCGTGGGTTTCGCCTATATCAAGGGAAAAAAGGGCGCGGCCGCCAAGCCCCTGGCGCTCGCCGCCGTGGTGGTCCATAGCGGGCGGAGTCGGGTGACGAGCCAAGACCTTGTCAGGGAAGCCATCATAAACTACTATAAGGGCGTTTTGGATTCCGCGGCGGCGGAAACCCGCGTCTAGGGCGCTGAGGCGCGAAGGCCAATCCCCTCAAAGGGGAAACGGCGGCGCGGGCGGCGAAGGCCCCCGCGCGCCCATCGCCGCGCGCCTTTAAAAGCCAGTTAACTTTTTTTCAAGAAGAGCGTCAGGTGGGAGAAAACTATGAGCGTCATAGCCGTCAACGGGAGTCCCCGGCCCCATGGGAATACCGCGATCATGCTGGAGTGGGTTTTGGACGAAATCCGCCGCGAGGGCGTGGAGACCGATCTCATTCAGGTGGGCGGCCAGAATATCGTGGGCTGCAAGGCCTGCGGGGCCTGCGGCAAGATGGCGGCCTTAAAATGCGTCCAGGAGGATATCCTCAATCCTATCTTGCCGCGGATCGCCAAAGCCGAGGCCCTGCTTTTGGGATCCCCGGTGTTCTTCGCCGACCTCACCCCTGAGCTAAAATGCTTCATCGACCGGGTCGGCTTCGTCACCATGCATCACGGCAACCCCTTAAGAAGGAAAATCGGGGCGGCGGTCGTGGTGGCGCGGCGGGCGGGCCACGTGCATACTTACGATTCCATCAATCACTTCTTCGGGATTACGCAGATGATTACCGTGGGCTCGCGCTACTGGAACCTGGGGGTCGCCCACGCCGAAGGGAGCGTCCGCGAGGATCGGGAAGCGGAGGACACCATGCGGATTTTAGG
Source organism: Deltaproteobacteria bacterium (assembly GCA_031265205.1). Classification (GTDB taxonomy): domain Bacteria; phylum Desulfobacterota; class Desulfarculia; order Adiutricales; family Adiutricaceae; genus JAISCZ01. Next base: position 4,926 of record JAISCZ010000121.1, on the reverse strand, counting down.
GAGCAACATGGCTTGGCTTATCCATAAGATCCGCGGGGACGACAAGTAGGCTCAAAAGCAAGGCCCTGGGCCCGGCGCCCCCAAGGCGCGCCCGCGCTTGGAAAAAGAGACGAGGCTAAAAATTGTTCGAGAACGTAACGCTATTCTGGTTTTGCCTGGGTTTTGTCCTCTTCGTCATGGAGATGGCCACGCCGGGCGTGTTCTTTCTCTTTTTCGGGTTAGGCGCGTGGATCGTGATGCTGGTCGCCGCGTTCATTTCCGCCGTTCCCTTTTGGTTCCAGTGGTCCCTGTTCAGCGCCTCCTCGCTCCTGTCGCTTATTTTCCTGCGCAAGCGCGTCATCAGCGTGCTCGCGCGGAAACGGGCGGCCAAGGTGGATAGCCTGACCGAGCCCATGGTGGCGGAGCGTTACCTGGGCCAGGACGTGGACATTTTGGAAGACGTGAGCCCCGCCAAACCCGGGATCGTGGAATTTAACGGAACCCGGTGGCAGGGGAAAAGCCAGCACTCTCTCGCCGCCGGGAGCCGGGGGCGTATCGTGGAAGTGGACGGGCTGGTTCTGTGGGTGGAACCCGTGGACCGCGCTTCCGTCAGGCCCCCCAGCCCCTCCAACCAGGAGGGGGAGGGCGGCGCCTAAGAGCTCAGTTATTGGCGCGCGCGACCGCCTTCGCGAGCGCGAAAGGGGAGGGGCGAAGCGCGTCAAGCGCCGGGGGAGGGGGGCTAAATTTTGGCCGCGCGAGCCGCCGCGACAAGCCTCGCGGAAAAAGGCTTCTCGCGCCTCCCTTCAGTCCTCCGCCAAGCCTTATCGTATCGCTCCGCTATCCTCCGCCATTCGTCTTCAATCTTCCGCCACGCCTTCGTCAATCTTCCGTCCAACGCGCTCCAAGACTTCATGGCGCGCGGGAGAGGCCCCGTGAAAAGGCCGCGCCTTCGGGCCCCGTCCGCGCGCGCCGCCCTTCGCGCTTTCCGCCCGTCGGCCCGGATTTAAGCGCTCTCTCGCCCGCTCTTGGGCGTGAAAGCGTGTCCCGTTTCGCTTTAATCGCTCGCGCCGTCGAGGCGCCCTAAGCGGGCGCGCGCTCGCGCGCGAGCTTAGACGGGCGCTCGCGCGCCCCTTAAGTGGAAAGAGGCGGCGCTCCCCCTGGAAAAGCCTGGCCCGCCGCTTCCTTTCGCGCGGCGAGGCCTTTTTCCCCCAAGGGGCGGCGGTTTAGCCGCGCGCCCCCAGGCGCGCGGAGGAGCCTGGGCGGCGCGAGGGGGGAGATGGATTCCAACGCTCGCGCCCAGAGGCGAGGCGAGAGTCGCGAGCGTCTTTTCGCTGGCGTTCCCGCCCGTTTTGTGATTAAATAATTTTATGTTGGATTAATAGGCCTCTTTCGCTTAAAATCGCGGCTGAAGGTTTCTCGTATAGCTTCGCGGAAGAGCGCGCCCTCTTTTTTTTGATTTTCAACGTTTCGGAGATTAGGCATGCCATTTATTCTGGTCGGTATAGCGATTTTTCTAATCGTTATGTTCATTAAGTATATAAGGATTGTTCCCCAGAACGAGGCTTACGTAATTGAGCGTCTGGGTAAATACTCCGGGACCTTGCTCTCGGGGTTTCACGTCCTTATTCCCTTCTTTGATAGGGTGGCCTACCGCCATACTTTAAAGGAACAGGTCATTGACGTCCCCCCCCAGATCTGCATTACCCGCGACAATATTTCCGTGGAAGTGGATGGGGTCCTCTATATGACCGTGATGGATCCCCAGAAAGCCAGCTACGGGGTCAGCAACTATCATATCGCCGCCGTCCAAATGTCCCAAACCACCATGAGGAGCGTTATCGGCAAACTCGAGCTCGACCGGACCTTCGAGGAGCGCGAGACCATGAACGCCGAGATCATCAACGCCGTGGACAAGGCCTCCGCCCCCTGGGGCGTGAAGGTCAACCGCTACGAGGTCAAAAACATCACTCCGCCCCAGTCCATCAAGGACGCCATGGAGAAGCAGATGCGGGCCGAGCGCGAAAAGCGGGCCCTCATCGCCGAGTCCGAGGGCGAAAAGATGGCCATGATCAACAAGGCCGAGGGCGACAAGCAGGCGAAGATCAACATCGCCGAGGGCGAGCGCCAGAAGCTTATCAACGTCTCCGAGGGCGAAAAGCAGCGCCGGATCAACGAGGCTGAGGGTCGGGCCCAGGAAATTACCCTGGTGGCCGACGCCACGGCCGAGGCCCTGCGCCGGGTCGGGGTGGCCATCCGCTCCACCGGAGGCGAGGACGCCGTCTCCTTAAGGATCGTGGAGAACTACTTAAACGAGTTCGGCAAACTCGCGAAAACCGCCAACAGCATGATCATCCCCTCCAACGTGATCGATTTGGCCTCCGTGGTCGCGGTGGGCAAGCAAGTCCTCAGCGCCGGCAGAAACGACCCGGCGATCGCCAAATAGCGCCGCGCCGCCTCTCGCCTCCCGTCGCTCTCCTAAACTCCCTCCCCAAACCGATACGGCCCCTCCCCAAGCCCTTGGAAACGCTAGTTCCTTGGGCTTTGGGAGTTTGGGGGACGGGAAAGGGCCTTTTTTACGCCCATTTGGGAGAAGAGCCAAAAAAACAAGATATAAGGCGCTAGCGTCGCGCGCTGTCGGGCTCGCTTCCATCCGGCCCCTTATCGTAGGAGGGGGCGGTCGCGCCGCTTTCCTGGACGGGGGACAGCGTCTTCGACTCGTTGCCTGTGAATGGATGCGTATCAGGTATTATAGTTATATGTGACGCTTGATCCTGGCGGAACGGACGGTAGTATGTGGTGAGGTCCCTAGCACGCCAGTTTGTAGGGTTTTATTGTGGAGATGTGTCTCATACGGCCTCCTTCATTTGCTTTCTGGTTTTTCCAGCCTTCTGAATACGTATTTACGTTATAGGCCAAAGATTTGTTGGCGTTAAGCCAATATGTAACATTGCGCTTGAGTCCGATAGAATACGATAAAATAAAAGTTTCCCAATTCGCTGGACTATAGAAAACAGCAGAAGCCATTAAATTCACCACCCCCAATGGTCGCCGCTCGTGTTCAGCATGGGAATATTACGTTTTTAAACCATGAATGTCGTTGTTCTGGGTATTTCACTATCTAAATTATGTTTCCATTCGCCTGGGGATTGGCAGAGGGGTAGCCAGGGAAGGCTTATTCCTCTGATGATGCTTACCAACCCTCTTCTCAAGTCCCTCTCTTCTCAAGCCCCTTTTTACTCAATTCCGCCTTTCTCAACCCCTCTTACTCAACCCCCTCTTCTCAAGCCGAACTCTCTATTTCTCTTCTCTCCCTAAACGGATACTAGATTCTTTCCAAATCGGCATAAAAAATACTTGACAGATAGTCCATTTGAATATATAATGGACTATCTAATGGGGTTTTTTTATGACCGTTCCAGAAAGCATACGCAGGGTCGAAAGGCCAGTGAATACCATAGTCGATGACTATGGTAGAGACGGACCGTTTCGGTATGCCGTCCGTGAGAGAGCCGGTACAAAGTATGTCCCAGGCGGAAACCCGCAACCGAACAACGGGCGCGTCATCGGACATATCATCGGCTTCGAATTCGTACCGAAAGTTGAAAAGACTGCCGCCAGCGGCCCCGAGATGCTCTCCTATGGTTCCGCAGCGCTTGTCAGATCGGTGACGCAGGACATTCTATCAGACCTTCTCGCAATCTACCCCGCAAATGATGTCTTCAAGATCATGTCGATCGCAACGTTGCGGGTCATAAGGCCGTCAATTTCTGCTAGGCGGATGTCCGCCCACTACAATCGCACATTCGTTTGCGTAGACTATCCGGGAACTGCCCTGTCAGCGGACACTATAGGCACATTTCTGCAGCGACTTGGCCAGGACGTAGGCAAGCGGAAGAAATTCTACGAAAAGCGGATAGAGATGGTTGCGGAAGATCATCACATTGCAATCGATGGAACGCTAAAGCAGGACACCAGCATAGTGAACGACCTTTCCGCATTCTCCTACAAAGCTAGGTTGAAGGGATGTCAAGATATTTCCGTACTGTATGCTTATGACATTGAACTCATGGAGCCTATCTGCGCGCAGGTCTTTCCTGGAAACTGCATTGACGCAAGCTCTTACCCGACGTTCATCCGGGACAACAATATCAGAAAAGGGATCATCGTAGCAGATAAGGGTTTCCCGCCGACCAAGATCGAAGGCTTGCTGAAGGAAAGGCCCGAGTTGCACTTCTTGACGCCAATCAAACGAAACGACAAGCGTATCGCCGAAAACTCGATGCTCGAATTCGATGAAATCCTCGAAGGGATAATCGACAGGAAAATCGTCTTCAAGAAATGCCCCATCGGAGGCGGCAGGTTCCTATACTCCTTCAAGGATAACAAGAGAGCAGCTGCGGAAGAGGCGGGATTTCTGGCAAACGCAGAGAAGAAACACAACTTAGATAAGGCTAAGTATTCTGGAAAAAAAGAGACCTTTGGCGTAATCGTATTCGAATGCGACCAAGACTTACCCGGGAAGACGGTTTACCAATGCTACGATGACAGATGGATGCTAGAGCTTGTATTCGCAAGATACAAAAACGATGAATGTCTCGACAAAACTAATGTGCAGGGGGATTTTTCGGTGATCGGATCTGAATTCATCAATTTCATCTCCACCATTGCGACATGCCGTATCCTTAGAAAAGCCAGGTCGGTAGACCTGCTGGCCGGCATGTCGTATGGAGAATTGATGGATGACCTGTCATCGGCATGGCGGGTGAAAGATGCCCCAGAGCCTCCTTCAAGCAATGACGTATACTGGGTCCACACCCTGCTCTGCGTCTTCGATGAGCTCGAAGCATTGGGACTTTCCGCGCCAGCTACAAAGTCAATCCCCAAGAAAATGGGCCGGCCCAAGAAAAATTCGGTAGAGCAGACTCCAAAGAGGCCAAGGGGCCGGCC
>JAISCZ010000078.1 GCA_031265205.1 Deltaproteobacteria bacterium | reverse complement strand
TTTGGGTTGGGGGGTGGGGTTTAATTGGGTAGGGGGGTGGGGGGTAACGGTGGTAAGTAAGGGAGAAGGGAAGGAGACGGGCGGTGGGCGGAAACGGAGGAGGGAAGGGAGTGGAAACGGAGAAAAGGAAGGGAGAAGGAGAGGCGAAGGGGAGAGGACGGAACGGAGGAGGGAAGGAGGTGGAAACGGAGGTAAGGAAGGGAGAAGAGAAAGAGAAGGGCGGAGGGCGGAAACGGCGAAGGGGAGAGGGTGGAAACGGCGAAAAGGAAGGGAGAAGGAGAGGCGAAGGGGAGAGGGCGGAAACTGAGGAAAGAAGGTAGAAGGGAAGGAGAAGGGCGGAGGGCGGAAACGGGGGAAGGAAAAGAGTGGACAATTAGATTTATCGCGGACTTTAAGGCGTAAGTGAAAGGGAGTGACGGAAAGGAACGGCGCGCCGCGCGCGGTTGGCGATAGAGCGCCCTTTCGTCAAAATAATTTTCCCTTCTCCAATAATTTTTCTAGAAAACTAAAATCTATTTGATTAATTGTTCCGTCCAACAGCGAAAAGATTATCGCGCTAGAAGAGTAGCGGAGTCAAAATATAAGAGCGCGCGAAAATCACGCAAAATTTGTTTTGGGACAAAACGTTCAAAGGTTAAAAAAAACGGCGAAGGGCAAGACTCTTTTTTATAAAATTGATTTGAGGTTTTTAAGAAAATTTTGGCGCGCTCATGGCGAATAAAGATCAACTCTCGCGCGGGAAAACAGATCATAATTTAGCTCTTGAGCTTACGCTAAACGCGCCGCGCGCGAATATCGAAAAGACGAGCGTTTTGGTCGCGCGAATGGGGCGCTGACGCGAGAGCCGCCATCTCTTAAAAGTATTTTCCGCGACGCGCCCAGGCCGTTTCCCCCGCTGGCGCGAGCGTTAAAATTGAAAATATCAGAGCCAAGATTCGCGCGCGTGGAGCGTGAACAAGCGGCGAATTCTAAGTGGCGGTCCAAAAGATAAAAATTTTTTGATAAATCAGCCAAGGCTAATGTCAGGATAAATTTGCCATTTTATAAAATCAAATTTTTTGGATTATCTCAAGGGCTTTTTTTATTTACTTAAAGATTACGTCTTGGCGGGGAGGCGCCGCGCTGGGGTTTCGCAACGGCTTTAATAAACTGTCTCATTTGGCACGCGCCGTGCTAATACGAGGCAGAGATATTTGCGTTTTGCGGTTTTAGTCACGCGGAGTTACTTGAAGCGTCTTATTTAAGGCGGGTTATCCGCCAACTATAGGAGAGCTATGCCCAACATCCGACAGTCAGTTTTAAGCGACGGCGAACTCAACCAGACTCACCTGGCGTCCATGGAAATCTTAAGCCGGGGAGGAGTGACGTTCCATCATGATAGGGCCTTGGAATTATTTAGGAGCAAGGGTTTCCGCGTTTCCGGCAAAAAGGTTTATATCGAGGAAAAAGACGTCAGGAACGCTTTGGAGACGGCGCCGGAAAGATTTGAGGCGATTGCCCGCGCTCCCCAAAATTCCAGGTGGATCGGAGGCGACGATTACGTCTTGGTTCCCACCTACGGGCCGCCCTTTATCATTGAGGAGGACGGAACCCAGCGGCCCGGAACTTTAGCGGACTACGAAACCGCCGTCAAGCTCAACCAGACTTCCCCGGTCGCGGACATTACGGGCTTCAAATACGTCGCGGCCTCGGATATCGCGGCTAATTCCGCTTATCTGGAAATGCTGAAGATGAGCCTGACCCTCACGGACAAGCCGATCATGGGCAGCACCGACGACGAGGAAGCCGCCCGGGACGCCATGGAGATCCTCAAACTTGTTTTCGGGGAAAAGTTTCGGGAAAAATCCGTGGCCATTGGCCTCATCAATCCTCTTTCCCCTTTAGCCTACGCCGACGACATGGCCGGATCCATTATGGTCTACGCGGAAAACCGCCAGCCCTTAATAATTTTGGACATGATCCTCGCGGGCTCCTCCGGGCCCATTCAGCTCGCGGGCCTCATCGCCCTTATGAACGCGGAGCTTCTCGCGGGCTTGGTTTTGGCGCAGCTGGCGGGTCCCGGAACCCCGGTTATTTACGGCACGACCTCGTGCCCGATTTACATGAAGACCGGCGCGGCCGCGGTCGGCAACCCCGAGACTTTGCTTATTTCCGGGGCGGCGTTGGACCTGGCGCGCTTTTATAAACTGCCCTGCCGCACGGGAGGCTCGCTGACTGACGCTTTGGCTCCCGACGGGCAGGCTATGGCCGAAGGCGCTTTAAGCGCCCTTAATTCGCTTAAAGGAGGCGTTAATTTCGTACTGCACGCGTTCGGCATGATTGGCGGCTATATTGGGCTTTCCTTGGAAAAATGGATCATGGACGAGGACTTGTGGCAATACGCCAAAATCGTCTCAAAGGGCGTGAGCGTAACAGCCGCGACGCTTTGTCCTGAGGAAATAATCAATGTCGGGAGCGGGGGCAGCTACCTTACCCAACCGGAGACTATGAAGTTATGCCGCGAAGCCTTCTATAGTCCCAAAGTTTTCAACAAATTCGACGACGTGGCCTGGCGCAAATTCGGCGGACGGGACCTCGGGCGTCGGTGCCGCGACGAGATCGCGAAGCGCGTCAATAGCTTCCAGAAACCGGACATTGACCCTTCCTTGGAAAAAGACCTTAACGTTTTAATCGATAAACTGAAGGTCAAACGCGGCCAAAGATTTTAGTTGTCGCCATGATAGCTAATCGTTTAGGAGAAAATGATGAGCGTTGAACGGAACGCGAAATCGCGAAATTTTATCTCGATGCTCAATATGAGGATCTTTTTGCCGGCGGCCATCCCTCTGGTAACGCTCATCGTTTTGGGATTTATCTTCAAGAACGATTTGGGCGCTTACGTCGGCAAAGTCCTGCAGAGCATTTTAGAGAATTTCGGTTGGTTTTACACCATGGGGAGCACCTTTCTTTTGGCGGTGACCCTGTGGGCTTGCTTTAGCAAGTACGGCAAAATCAGGTTAGGCGGGGAAGACGCGAAGCCGGAAATGGGTTTCTACACCTGGTTCGCCATCGCCCTGACCTCGGGCATCGCCATCGGCATCTGCTTTTTCGGGGTGGCCGAGCCCATGACCCATTACCTCACGCCCCCGATTTTCAGCGGGATGGAGGGCCAGTCCATTCTCTCCGGGGAAACGGCCCTCAGGTACAGTTACTTCCACTGGACCTTTCACACCTACGGCTGTTACACGAGCATTAGCCTGTGTATCGCCTTGGCCTTTTACAACAGCAAGCGGCCCTTTTTGGTGAGTTCTGGCCTTTACGGGCTCGCCGGGGAAAGAACCAGGGGCGCTTTGGGAACCATCTGCAACAGCCTTGGGCTTTTCGCCATCGTCGGCGGCGTCGCCACTTCCCTGGGCTTTGGGGCCCTCCAGATTGGCGGCGGCCTTGAGTACATCTGGGGCCTGACCGTTAACCCCACGACCTACGCCATCATGATCGGCATCTTAGGGGTCATCTACACCTTTTCCAGTTACACCGGCCTTAACAAGGGCATTTCCATAATCAGCATCTGGAACATGCGGCTGTATTTCTACTGCCTCATCTTCCTTCTCTTAATCGGCCCCACCGTCCACATGCTGGAAGCCCTGTCCACGGGCATCGGCGACTACTTCCAGAACATTATCGGCATGTCCCTCTACGCCGAGCCCATGCACAAATCCGGCTGGGTCGGCAATTGGAGCGACTTTTACTGGGCCTGGTGGCTGGCCTTCGCGCCCCTGGTGGGCCTCTTCCTGGTCCGCCTTGGCTACGGCCGCACGGTCCGGGAATACGTCCTCGTGAACCTGATCGCGCCATCCCTCTTCGGCATGGTCTGGTTCGCCTTCTTCGGGTCCACCGCCATTTTCTACGATCACTTCCAAGCCGCCAACATTGGCGAGGAAATCGCCAAATTCGGCAATCAGGTGTCCATCTACGCGCTCTTCAAGCAGATGCCCCTGTCTTCCGTAAACATGATTGTCGGCATTCTGATCGTGGCCATCTCCTTTATCACCATGGCGCATTCCATGACCTCCACGGCGGCGGCCATGACCACCAAGGGTTTTGGGGAGACGCGCGAGGAAATGGAAGCCCCGGGCGTGATGAAGATCTTCTGGGGAGCGGCGATGGGGGTGGCCGCCTGGCTGTGCCTGGTCGCGGGCGGCACGGAGGGCTTGCAGACCTCGGTGATTATCTGCGGATTGCCGATTCTGGTGATGCAGATCGCCATGATGCTGGGCCTGATCCGCTGGTTCAAGCGCCAGAGGGAGTTCGACAAAGTTAGCAAGTTCGACGCGGACGGCGTCCCCATCCCTGGGAACTAAAGCCTTAGGCGCCGCGCGTTAGCCCTTAAATTTTTTAAAAAACCAGAGCCGGCCCCCAGGGGCCGGCTCCTTCAAGCGGCTTTTTAAGCTCCACAAGGAGGCGCTGATGGACAGAAAGTTTCTTTATCTAAGTTTTGACGACGTGAACCGGGTGAACCTCACCATGAAAGAGGTTATCGCCGCCGTGGAAGCCGGGTTTACGGAGATGGGCCACGGCCGGGCCGAAATGCCCCCCAAGAACGCCATCCACCCCGGCGCCGGCGGGGACAACTATATTCACGGCATGCCCTGCTATATCCCCGCCATGAAGTCGGCGGGCGTGAAATGGGTGGCGGGCTATCCCGGCAACCTCCAGAAAGGCTTGCCCTACAACACGGGCCTTCTGGCCTTAAACGACGTGGAAGACGGCGTGGTCTACGCCCTCATGGACTGCCGCTGGATCACCACCAAACGCACCGGGGCGGCCTCGGCCATTTCGGCGAAATACCTGGCGCGTCCCGAGTCCTCGACCATCGCCGTCATCGCCTGCGGCGTCCAGGGGCACTCCAACCTTGAGGCCATGAGCGAGGCCTTTAAGCTCCAAAAAGTCCGGGCCTACGACCCCCTTCCCGCGCAGGCGGAAAAGCTGGTCGCCTACGCCCGGAGCCTGGGCTTGGAGGCCGAGGCCACGGAGGGCGCCGAAAAGGCGGTCCGGGGCGCGGACATTGTCGTCAGCAGCGGGCCCATCTTCAAACAGCCCTACGACGCGGTCCGCGAGGGTTGGATGGAGGAAGGGGCTTTCGCCTCCCTCGTGGACTTTGACTCTTCCTGGTCGCGCGCCGCGCTCGCCCAGGCCGACAAATGGACCACCGACAATATCGGCCAGTACCGCCACTACCAGGATCTGGGCTATTTCCAGAACTGCCCGGAGATTTACGGCGAGCTCGGGGAAATCGTCGTGGGCCAAAAGAAGGGGCGCGAGACGGCCCAAGAGAGGACCTTCGCGGCCAATTTGGGCCTCGCTTTGGACGACATGGCCGTGGCCCCGCTGATTTACGCGAAGGCCAAGGAAATGGGCGTGGGCGTTTGGCTCCCCCTCTAAGGCGAAAAGCCAACATCGGAAAGGATAGAGCTATGACCAAAAAAGGAATGAACGTCGATAACCTGCGCTTTACGCCGCGGCTGAAGATAATCAACGACGCCCAAATCGCGAGGATCCACGGGGCCACCTTGGACGTCTTGGAAAAAACCGGGGTGCAAATCACCCATAAGAGGGCTCTGGAAGCCTTAAGCGGGATCGGGGCCCGCGTCAGCGGCAACCGGGTCCGGATTCCCGCCCACCTGGTGGAAAAGGCCATCGCCTCGGCGCCCTCCCGGATCCGCCTCGGCAACCGCGCGGGCGAGACCGCCCTGACCTTGGGGGATCGGCGGAGCTGGTTTGGGCCCAGCCTGGACTGCATCCACTGGCAAGACCCCCAAACCGAGGAGCGCTCCCGCTTCACGAGCGAACATTGCGCCAAGGCCGCCTCCCTGGCCGAGGTTCTGGAAAATTTCACCTGGACCATGATTATCGGCATGGCGGACGACTATCCGCAGGAGGCCGCCGACAAGGTCATCATCCGCAAGGTCCTGGAAAACTCCACCAAGCCCTTGGTCTTCTGCTGCAACAACATGGAAAGCGTGAAGGCCACCTACGAGATGGCCCTTTTGGCCCAGGGCGGGAAAGAGGTCTTTGACGAGGCGCCCCTGGTCGTCCACTACTCCGAGCCCATTTCGCCGCTGCTCTACTATGACCCCGCTCTGGAGAAGATTATCTACTGCGCGGAAAAGCGGATTCCCCTCATCAATTTCCCCGCCCCCCAGTGCGGAGGCACCGCTCCGGCCACCCTAGCCGGCAACGTGGTCCAGGGGAGCGCGGAATCCCTTTCCGGCTTGGTGCTCCATCAGGCCATCAACCCCGGCGCGCCCTTCATCTACGGGGCCTACACCACGGTCATGAACATGCGGAGTTCCATCTTCTCCTACGGGGCCCCGGAGCTTTCGGTCATGGTCGGGGCCCTGGCCCAGATGGCCCAGTACTACAAGCTTCCCTTCTTCGGCACCGGCGGCTGCACGGACGCCAAATTCCCCGATCCCCAGGCGGCCATCGAGGCCACCCAGCAGTGTCTCACCTCGGCCTACGTCGGCTCGGGCCTGGTCCACGACTGCGCGGCCTGGATCGATCACGGCTCGACCGTGTCTCCGACCTACATGGTGATGGTCAACGAGATCCTCTCCAACGTGCGGGTGATGATGGAGGGCCTGGACGTGAGCGACGAGTCGTTGGCGGCTAGCGTTATCGACAAGGTCGGTCCCGGCGGGAACTACCTGAAGGAACGGCACACGCTGGACAATTTCAAGAAAGTTTTCTACTCCGACCTTTTTGACCGCTCGAACATGGACGCTTGGGAGCGCGACGGCAAAAAGACTTTCGCCGACCGGTTGCGGGAAAAAACCTTAAGGCTCATGAGCCGAAAGACCCCGCCGCTGCCCGCGGACGTTTTGAAAGAGTACGACAAAATGCAGGCTACCTGGACCCAAGACCCGAAATTCAAAACGGTTTAAGGGTCCTTTTACTCCCGCGAAGGCCCAAGGCTTGGAGTCTCCAGGCGGGGCCTTCGCGGTTTTATTTTTCGCGCGCGGGCCCGCGCCGCGCGCCACTCCCCGAAGCGCTCGCGCGCGACCCGCGCGGGCTTTTATTTTTCCACTTCCACCCTGGCTTTTTTCTTGAGGCCGTATTTCTTGATCTTATAGCTCATCAGCTGCGGGGAGATATTGAGGGAGCGGGCGGCCTTGGCGGCGTTGCCGTTGGAAAGCTCCAGGGCCTCAATGAGTTTTTCGATCTCAAATTTTTGGCGGTCCGCGTAGGAGTACGGCGCCTCAACGGGGACGGGCGCGAGGGCGGTGGCCCCGACCGGGGCGACGCGGGACGGGGCGCCGGCGAACCAGTCGCCGATGAGCGACGCGCTGAAATGTTCGGGCTCCAAAACCCTGATATGCCCTGGGACCAGGTTCATGGCCCCCTCGAGGGCGTGTTCCAATTCCCGCACGTTGCCGGGCCAGAGGTAGCGCCGGAAAACGGCCTGCGTCTGCCCGGAAAGGCCGGTCACGTTTTTGTCCAGGCTGACGTTTAATTTTTTGATGAAGTGCCCGGTCAGAAGGGGAATATCGTCGGGCCGCTCCCTTAAAGGCGGGATGTTAATCATCACCACGCCCAAACGGTATAGGAGATCCGCCCGCAGGGTGCCTTCGGCCACCGCCTGGTGGGGATTGACGTTGGCGGCGCTGACTATTTTGAGGGAAACCTTTCTCTCCTTGGAGTCTCCGACCCGGCGCACTTTTTGTTCTTGGACGGCCCTTAAAATTTTGGACTGCAACCCGTAGGGCATGGAGTTAATCTCGTCTAAGAAGATGGTGCCGTTATTGGCCAGTTCCATGACGCCGGCTTTGTCGGTCGCGCCGGTGAACGCGCCTTTGACCGTCCCGAAAATGATGCCCTCCAAAAGGCTCTCCGGGATAGCCGCGCAGTTGAGGGCCATAAAAGGCTCGTCGTGGCGGCGGCTGATATTGTGGATGGCTTGGGCGAACATTTCTTTGCCGCAGCCGGTCTCGCCGTAGAGCATGACCGAGGAAGGCGAATTGGCCGCCATGGAGGCCATGTCCAGGCTACGCCGCATGATTGGGGACTTGGTGATGATGTGATGGAAAGTGTAGGTGGCTCTTTTGGCTTCCGTGGGGTCGGCTGTTTTCGCGGAAACGACGCGGTGCTGGGCGCTGGTAAATTCTTCGCTGATCTGGCCGTAGTCCCGGATAAAACAGACGCAGCCAGCCAATTCCCCACTGTCGAGGAGCAACGGAAAAACGTTGTGGATGGAATTGATGAGTTTGCCGAGGTGGGTATAGTAGTAACAGGCGTGATCAATCAGCGGTTGGCGGCTGAAGAGACAGCGCATGGTCGGGTAGTTGGTGTTGTCGCTTACCCGGTAGAGATCTAGAATAGTCTTGCCGAGGGCCTGCTCTGGCTCCAACTCGTCGATGCGGCCTTGGGCGCGGTTGTAGTAAACAAGCTCCGAGCGCGCGTTGACTATTGTCACCCCGTCGGTGTAATGGTCAAAAACCTGCCTGTTGTAATCGAGGTTCGTGACTGCGGATAACGCGTCCGTCCATATCTTTCGCGCGGTCATGGTAAAATCCCTTCCAACGTATTATAGCGCGTTTTATTTACGGCAAATGGCTTTATTTTATACAAAAAGGCCGAATTCTCTTGGGATGGCGCTCGCCGCTCGCGTAAGTTTCCGTGGGAGGTCCCGCTTGGGGGGACTATCGCGGGTCGCGCGTCTTTTCGAGCGCGAGTTCGGCGGGGCGCGAGGGAGCGCGGTTCTTGGGGAAAATAGGCGTTTCGCGTGCGGCGGAGGCGGAAGCGAGCGTAGCGAGATATCGTAATAAATTTATTGTAGTTTATCAGAAATCAATAAACCACCTTTTTTTCGCGCTTCGCTGAAAAAAATGGGCGAGCTTTTTCGCGAAAATAGAAAATGGCGAAAACTCACTGATTTTGCGGCATTTTACCTCGTTGGGGGCTGAACACGGGGGGGCGAAGCTCGCGCGCGCCTCTTGGCGGAGGAGGGGGCTTAAGGCGTTGAGGAGTTAGGGCGTAGAGGAGTCAAGGAGTTGGGAAGTTTGGTTGTTTGGGGAGTGAGGGAGTTAGCAAATTTGGGCGTGAGGGAGCGATGGAGCGAAGGAGTCAGGGAGTCAGGGGGTTAGGAAGTTTGGGAGTTTAAGAGTAAGGGAGTTGGGAACTGGGGAGTAAGGGAGTTTGGGAGTTGGAGAGCGAGGGAGCGTGGGAGTAAGGGGCGGACTCTGGGAGAGGGCGCGCGCCTGTCTTGACCTTCGCGGCCGTGCTCCCAAAATCGCAATTTTGCGTTAATACGTGAATTTTGGAGCGTCTTTTGCATAGTAAATTTGGTTTAACTTTCATTCTCCCCGCCGCGCGTCTTTTTCCAAGCCTTTTCTCCCGAGAGATAACGCGCGCGGGTCAAGGGCGCGGGCGAATCGGCGCGTTTCCACGGAAAGTCTCCGTTCCGCCGCTCGCTGGCTATCCTTTTCCCTCAAGCTTACCGCGCGTCTCGCGATGGCTCAGGAAATAACATGTCCCACAAAAGAGCCCTGATAGTTTTGGTATTGACCGCCATAGTCTGGAGCAGTTCCGGGCTTCTCATCAAGAGCGTCTCTTGGAACCCCATGGCCATCGCCTCGGCCCGGGGGCTATTCGCGGGGATCACCATGTTTTTTTGCGCGGGTGGGCTAAGGGGCTCCTTCAAGATCAGGGAGCTTACCGCGGTCCATTTCCTCGCGGGTATTTCCTTGGCGCTTCTCTCTTCCTTTTTTATCACGGCCGTCAAATTTACCACTTCGGCCAACGCCATTGTTCTCAATTACTCGGCGCCCATCTGGGTGGCTATCCTGGCGCCCTTTCTTCTCAAGGAAAAGACTTCGGGACGCGATTGGTTTTACGTCACCGTGATTATTGGCGGCATGGTCTTGTTTTTCTTCGGCGGCCTTTCGCCGGTGGGGCTGTTGGGCAATGTCTTCGCCATCGTGAGCGGTTTTTTTTACGCGACCCAAGCCATGTGCCTGCGTTACCTGAAATCGTGTTCTCCCGCCTCGGCTTTGATTTTGGGGAACTTTCTCACTTTTTTCGTGGGCTTGGGTTTTTGGGGCCCGCCCTGGCCGGATTTGGAAAGCGTTTTCTATCTTTTGGTCCTGGGCGTTTTCCAATTAGGCTTCACCTATTACATCTACGCCGAAGTCAGTCCCTATCTCAATTCTTTGGAACTTTTGGTCATGACCATGATCGAGCCGATTTTAAATCCCGTTTGGGTTTTTTGGGTTTTAGGGGAAAAACCTGGACCGTACGCGCTTATCGGCGGGTTAATTGTCGTCTCCGGGGTGCTGGTTTGGAGTTGGGGAAACGTTAAATCCAAGAGCGCCAAGCCTCCCGCGCCGGAAACTTAAGCGCGGCGGAGCGCCGGATGGCGAGCGGAGAGAAAAAGCGCGGAAAGGACAAAGAGGGACAGAGAAGGATAAGGCGGGATAAGGAGACTCCAGGATCTCCCCTAAATCGCCCAGGCTCTCGCGGGCTCTCGCGGGATCTCGCGAGGTTTTACGAGGTCTCCTGAATTTCCGCCAATCTTTTTCGTCTCCCGCGAACGGCGCTTCAGAAAGCTTGAGCGCGTAACCATCAGAGATTTCGGTATTCATTCCCCGCTGGGGGCGCGTCGCGAGAGACGCTTCGCGCGCGGTCGGTTGGGGCGTCAGCGGTTCCGCGCGAGAATGGTTCCCACGCGAGGCGCGGATTCGCGCGGGAGAGGCGCGCCATTTGGATAGCTGGGATAAAAAATTCTGGCCGCGCCTTTCCGTGGGCGACGTTGCCGAAAGGGTAGCCTCTGGCGGCGGGCCGCGTTTCGAGGCATTGAAGGCCCCGATGGCTGGGACGCCCAAAGCGGTTTCTCCTTCCCGTGGCCATCTCCCCAGTGGCCGGCGCCCTCGCGGCAAGGTTGGCTCGCGCCGCGCCGCGCCCGCTAAGTTCCGCCAGGGGGGAGGGCCTTTTCGCTTTTCGCGAGAGGGAGCGCGCCGGGCCGGTTAAGCCTATCAAAGGAGTTGGCGAGGACTCGGGCGAAAGGAGTTGGCTTGCTTGGGAGGATCGTTGGGCCTATTTTTCGCGATGTTTTGAGGTCTTGGGGTCTTGCCTCCGGAAAATTGATGCTTATTATTTCCGATGAGGGGGGAATGATGGCGTAATGATGGGGAGAAGCTGGGATTTACGCGCTAAGGGGAGAAAGGGCGACTTTTTAGCGTTTGGGAGCTTCCGCCTTTTCCCACGCGGCGCGAAACGTCCGACCGAAGCGCCAATTTGCCGTCGCCTTTCCGGGCCATGGAGGAAGGGAGGAAGGGAGGACTCTGGGCTTGACGCTCCGTTATGGGAGTTAGGAGGGCAGTGGGTTTGAGGCTCGTTTTTTCCCAAAAAGGCCCACGAGGAGCGGCTAACCCGGGCTTTTGCAAGGTTTTGGGGGAGCGATTGAGAGAGTAAGTGGCTCTCCGGGGGAGCTTTGGGCCTTATCGGAAGGAGCTTGGGGCTTTACCCGAAGGGAGTTGGAGGCTTTACCCGAAGGGAGTTGGAGGCTTTTCGCGGGATTTTGGGGCGCTGACGAGCTGGGGAGAGGGAGACCCTGGTTCGCGCGGTTCCACTGGGGCCGCGGGTTAAGCGCTAAAGGTCGCTAAAGAGGGCGCGGAAAAGGAGGATTCGCGGCGGAGCGCGGGGAAAAGAGAGGGATTGGGGTTAGTTTGGGGCTGAATGGGAAGGAAGAGAGGCGCGGTTCGGCGCGGGGGACGCGACTTTCCCTGGCGAGACGCGCTTAAAGGCGGGTAAGCCTTGGCCCAAGGCGCCGGTAAATTACGCGCGGGTTAAGCCGCTGGTCAAGACTTGGTCCAAGGCGTGGGTTAGGCTCGGGTAAAGGCGCGGGTTTAGGATCGCGTTAAGACGCGGGTTTAGGATCGCGTTAAGGCGCGGGTTTAGACTCAGGCCAAAGTTCGGGTTAGGCTCGGGAAAGGTTTGGGAAAAACTCAGGTCAGGCTTGGGAAAAGCTCGGGAAAGGCTCGGGTAAAGCTCAGATCAGGCTTGGGAAAGGTTTGGGAAAGACTCGGGTAAAGGTCAGGTCAGGCTTGGACAGACTCGGGTAAAGGCGAGTAAAAGCGCGGCCCAGGCCCGGGGAGCGGGCGGGGGGAATTAAATTTTGGCGCGAATTGGGTATAATTTAGGCGCTCTCTTGATGGGCGCTTTTTAGGCGTCGGCGGGAGGGCCCCCAAGGCCCTTCTTGAGAATTTATCTAGCTTGGAGTTTAATCGGCTGATGAGTCTTGATCCTTATAAAGTCTTGGGAGTGGACGAGAAGGCCAGTTCCGAGGATTTAAAAAAAGCCTACCGGAAGTTGGCTTTGCGTTACCATCCGGATAAAAATCCGGGGGATAAGGCCGCGGAGGAGAAATTTAAAGAGATCTCCGAGGCCTACGATATTCTCTCGGATCCGGAGAAAAAGTCGGCTTACGACAGTTTAGGCAAAGAAACTTTCTTTTCCAGGGGCACGGACGGGCGAGGCTATACCGCTCCGGACTTTTCCGGGGGAGTGCCGCCCCAGTTCGCGGATATTTTAAGCGCCCTTTTTGGGGACGGCGTGACCTTTGGCGGCGGCTTCGAGCGGGATGGCGGCTTTAGCCGGAGCGGCGGCTTCGGGCAAGGCGCCCGCCAGGGCGGTCGCCGGGCGGCGCGGAACGTGGCCCGCAAGGGCGAGGATATTACCCATTTGCTGCCATTGTCCTTTTTGGCGGCGGCCAAGGGAACCAAGATTAATCTCAGTTTGGATCTGCCCAAGACTTGCGAGCTTTGCGGCGGGTCGGGTATCGTCGCCGGCAAGGGGAACAGCGTTAACTCTTGTGGGAACTGCCGGGGAACGGGGAAGATCGCGGGAACCAAGCTCATCGCGGCGACTATCCCCGCCGGGGCGGTGGACGGCCAAAAACTGCGGCTCAAAGGCAACGGCGGGCCCGGGGAACACGGCGGCCCTCCGGGGGATCTTTTCCTCGTGGTGAAGGTCGAGCCCGATTCCAGCTTTAAGAGGGATGGGAACAATATTTTAGTGGAAGAAAAGATTAGCCTTTACCGGGCTCTTTTGGGAGGCTCCACCGAAATCGCGACCTTAAACGGCCGCTCCAGCCTCAAAGTGCCGGCCGGCACCCAAAATGGCGCCAAACTCCGCTTGAAAGGGCAGGGGATAGCTCCCAGCAAAGGCAAGGCCGGGGACATGATCGTGACCCTCAAAGTGGTTTTGCCGGTTAATTTGGACCCCGAGGCCAAAGAGCTCGTCGAGCGCTTGGAGAAGCTGGCGCCCCTGGACAATATGGGTGCAGATGCCTAACAAACCCGCCACGCCCAACGGAAATCACCCCATTTCCCCCGGCAAGTCCGTTTCCCAGGCCACCCGGCTCGCGGAATTCTATAACGCCTTCCATCACGATGATCGGGTGCTGGTCGTCATTACGGCGGACCCGGATTCCATCGCCAGCGCCGTGGCCTTAAAAAGACTTTTGTGGCGTAGAGTGGCCCATATCCACGTGGCGAGCACCAACCGGGTGCGGCGGCCGGACAATTTGAAGCTCCTTTCCGCCCTCGCGCTGCAGCTTCCCCTTCTGGAGGAGATTGACCTGGAGTCGTTCGATAAGTTCGTGACCGTGGACTCCCAGCCCCACCATAACGATCAGATGATCAAGATTCCCTTTTCCGTGGTGATTGATCATCATCCCTTGCCCGCGACTCCCCCGGATCCCGCGCCTCTCTTCCGTGATATCCGCCCGGAATGGGGCGCGACCGCCAGCGTCATGGCCTCCTATCTCAAGGCCGCGCGGGTGAAACCCAACAAGACTCTGGCCACGGCCCTCTTTTACGCCATTAAGACGGATACCCAAAATTTCGTGAGGCAGGGGCAACTCGAGGACATGCGAGCCTTTCGGTGGCTCTATCCCCTTATCCATCAGCCCCTGCTTTCGGATATCGAAAGGGCGCCTATCGGCCTTAAGTCCTTTGAAGTCATTAAAAGGGCCCTCCAGGCGACCTCCATCAATAAGCAATACGCCCACGCCTTCGTGGAGCGCCTGGATCATCCCGATACCTTGGTTATCGTCGCCGACTTTCTGATGCAGATTAACGCCGTCAACCGTTCCGTCGTGGCCGGAGTCTACGAGGACAGGCTGGTGGTGGTGATGAGGTCGGCGGGCGTGCGGAGCAATTTGGGGCGCCTGGCCGCCCAGGCTTTTGGGAAATACGGGTCGGCGGGGGGCCATAAAAACATGGCGCGGGCCGAGATGCCCTTGGAGGCTTTGGACCCCAAAGTCGCTTCAAAGGCCCAGACCTTAAACAAATTCGTGCTCTCCTGCCTCAGCGGGGTTCTTTCCCGCAAGGACAAGAGCGGGGAGACGAAGGATAAGGATTAGCCACGCGCGCGTGGGTAAACCCGCGCGCGGGGGAAAACTCGCGAACGAAGGCTGTCTCGGCCCGCTTTTATCCGCTGGGGAGCGGGAAAAAGCGCCCGTGGGAGGGGGTTTAAGGTGAACAGGAGGGGTTCCCCGTCTCATATTTGCCGCGAATGGGGATGGAGCGGGTGCCGGGGCCCCGCCGCTGCGCGCCTCGCGAAAGGTTAAGGAAGCGCGAGAGCGGGCGTTGGCGCGAAAGCGGGCGTTAGCGCGAAGGATTTTTGCGGAAATTAATAAGGGCGTAAACCATGTCATTTTTCGCGTTAATTAGTGTTTAATGACGCGGGTGGCAGATAAAAATTTTATTTTACGCGCGACGGCGAAGGAAGGGTTGGTGGAGGAAGAACTAGAAAAAGCGATATTCTACGTCATTTTTCGTAAATACTCATGAATCTTAAGAAATTTTGAAATTAAAATATTGAGGGAATCATGAAAATCAATGAAATTAGGGTAAAGAAACGCGGACTTATCTTTAGGCGGGTTATTAAAATTTAGGTTCCGCAAATTGAATATTTCCTTTCGCCCTTTAAGAGACAGAAGTCGCCAAACAAATTTTTCTCTCTTGGGCTATCAAAATTATTGGAGCGAAGAAAACTTTAGAAGATAGTTCTTAATGAGACGTTCGCGAGGAGACGTTCGCGAGGAAAAGCGCGGCGGGCCAGGAAACGCGCGCTCTCTTGGGGCTCGGACGCGGGTGAGCTTTGGGCGGTAGTTTTCCAGAAAGGACAAGAGATTCTTTTTAAGGCAAAGGTTGGGGGCGACCGCGGGCGACCGCGGGCGACCGCGCGGCGCTCTGGCGCGGGGGAATTTTGAGGAGGTCATGGCGCTGGGCGCTTTGGCGAGTCTATGAAACGAGAGAGGGGCGCGGGGCGCGTTTCCTAGAGAGGCGACGGTCCGGGCGAGCGCGTCTCGGCGTCTTTTTCGCGCGAAAATTACGTAAAATTTTCGCGAAACTATCGCGAACTGGCGAGCGTTGGGTCAGGGAATAGCTTAAGAAGCCATGGGCCCACGGAAAGGCGTGAGCGAGGCCTCCCTGGAGGCGGTCGCTCTCAAACCGCCGCCAGGCGACGCTTCCCCATGAGCGACGGCGCAAAGGGCTAGCGTCCAGCGGAGTTCGCCTTCGCCAAGGTTTCGCGCGGCCACAAGGCAACGGACGATGGGGAGAGGTTAGGCGTTAATAATATCTCTATAAATAAGGAAAAAAAATAAGCGCTGGCTCGACATGATAATTTAGAAAAAAATATATAAATTGAACTAATTTTTAAAGATATTGATTTAGAAAATTCCTATGAAATGTCTTTGAATTAGCGATATAAGCGATACATATAGTAAAATTATTGAAATATAGTGGTAAAAATCTTTTCGCTAAAAAAATGAAAAAAAAAGATAATTTTAGAAATTTATTGACGGATACGACTCAACAATAATAATCTCTAGCGGATAATAAAATTCTCCTAGCGCGAGTCTTTGGTGACAAAAATTGAGGCTATACGCGCCAAGTTACCTGTGAGCGCCGCGCTTGGCGCCCTGGCCCCTGGCCCTGGCCTTGGCGACTAAAGCGCGTAGACAGAAAGGTGGGCTCCAAGGGGTTCGACGAGGGGGAATTTTAAGGGAAAAATCGCGCGGGTGGCTGCCACCGAGCGTTCCGGCCAAAACATGCAAAAAAATATGGTCGACCCGCGCGTTTCGGCGCGCGCGAGCCTCAGTTTAGAGCTTGGGCTTATCTGGCCTGGTATGGGGAGACTCGGGGAGGAGAAGCCTGAGCGAAGTCGCGATTACGCGCGTTTTGGCTGGGAGCTTCGCCGCGACACAAAAAAAGTGAGCGGACGCTGGCGCGAATTACCGGGGAGGTGGCAAAAGATAGCCGAGAACCGCGGATTTTGGGAAAGAAAATTGAAAAGCTTGGAAAAAAGGGTTATTGTAGTTTGGTTTTAGTTATTGCCTGAAAAATGGCTTTAAGGATAAATTTTGGGAAATTTTGTTGAAACAAGTAAATTGTTCGGCAAAAACCGTTATCGGGTTTTTGAGCGAGACGAGCGCGCCAACAATGAAATTTTTGGCCTGATTCTTGCTCTCTCTCTCTCTCTCTCTCTCTCTCTCTCTCTCTCTCTCTCTCTCTCTCTAGCTAACAGACCACCTAAAAAACTTTTTATAAGCGGGATTTCTTCTTTTGAAGGGGGCGCTTCATATGCGTTCTTTTGAGAAGGACATAAGGGAAACCGCCCCGCGACCGCGAGCGACTTGTTTCGCTCATCGCGGCGTTACCGGCGCGAGCGAGGGATGGGAAAATTCCTATTCCCGCCACTCGAGTAACTCGACTCGCGCGGGAAGCGCGAGGCGGCCCAAGAAACAGTTGCCTGCCTTAAGATTAGCTTTAATCCCTTTCCTCGTTCGCGCGCTCCTTTTAATCCAGATCTTTACCCCTCCGTCAGCGCCAAAATGGCCTAACCGGGAAAGATCGCTGGAACTTGGGCGTTGTCCGCGCGTCTCGCCGCTGGAAAGGAGAGGCTCTCTTCTCTCGGAGGGAGTAAAGGCAATTTTTCGTTTCATTCCGTTCACAAATATTTCCGCCCCGCGAGCCGCGCGCTCGCGGCGGATGAACGCGAGAACTTCAACCAAAGAAGTTCTATTTTTTGGCGCCATATAATTTCATCTCGCTATTTTGACTAGGCGCTTTCCACGCTCGCTCATCGCCGCGTGGTTTAAGACTGACCGCTCATTCGGAAGAGGAGTTTGGCAAAGCCTTTTCGCGATTGTTAAAGGCGCGAGCCCCTTGAGGAAATTTTTAAAAATTTCAAGCGAAGAGCGGTCAATATTATGAATCTCAGCCACGTATAGCCAGTGGCGAGATAGAGGAGAAAATCATGAAAGGCTTGAAGAGAATTACAAATTCTCCGTTGGTCATTTGGCCAATCGCGTTATTCGCGACTTTTGTCTTTGTTTTGGCTGAAGCGGATCCCGCGACCGCGGCCGAACCAGTGACTATCGACATTACTACAGATTTTTCTGGAAACACCTATTCCTACGCTGATGTGGCGTTTAATTTTAGTGGTAGCGATATTTATATACCGGGAAGCGTGATAACGTCACCTACGAGTGGAACGGGTTTTACAATTATCGCTCCCACGCTCGCGATTAGCGCGCCAGTTGTCGGTGGATTGTATGCTGGCAATGGGGACGTTACCAACAGTTTGATTGATTTACAAAGCGCGCTAAGCGTGACCGGCGATTATCAGAGCGACGTGGACTACAGGATCGCTTTAGTTGGCGGAGCGGTATTTGGAAATGGGACCGCTGGCGGTTTAGCCGAGGACGCTGGAAATACCGTTAGAGTCGGCGTGTCGGTAACGGGTGGCGTTCTTGGAGGTCTAGTCTCGGGAAACGGCGAAGCAGTCGGCAACAAGATTTATATTACCGGCGACGCGTCCGTTGGCGACACGAGTTACCCCTATTATATCGTTGGAGGCTCTGTTTCGGATCTCAATGGCTTTGGCACGGGTGATGACAAGGCCTACGGCAATAGCGTAAACATTGACACTACTGGAACCTTTGACGGATCAGTCGAGTTTGGCAATATTTTTGGAGCTCTCGTCGTTAAAGGTAGCGCCGGTTACTTAGACGAGCAGAACAAATACGGAAACACCGTAACGATTGATAATGGTGATTTTGGTACTGACGTTTACATTCTCGGAGCTATGGTTGAGCAAGGTTCAGCGCTTTTCAATAAAATCGCCATCAATGGAGGCACGTTTGACGACGCGGTGATTCGAGGCGGTAGGGTGATGGCTGAAATAGGCGCTACCGCAAGTACAGTGCTTGAGAATTCCGTAACTATCCAAGGTGATGACGTTTCAATTACTTCGGCCGCTATTTTAATTGGTGGCGTTCTTATTGAAGCTAATAACGCTAACAGCGAAGTGAAAGGAAACACGGTTTCGATCACGGTTTCTGGATCAAGCGCGTACAATATAGGTCAGATCGTCGGCGGTGAAATTACAAAAATAAACACCGATGTTACGCCTGTCATCGATCCTAATCCAACTCTAAGTCTTCTAGCTCCGTCAGTTTCTGGCAATACTGTAACTATTAGTGGTTCAGGTACGCAGACTGTCACCGCGTCGGAAATTATCGGCGGAGCTATCGAAGACGCGACATCGTATCATGGTACTTTATCCGACAACGCCGTTAACGTGAATAACGTCACGGTTACCGGCGATGTTTATGGGGCGTTGGTTACGGATGGCGGATCGAGTGACGTGACCGCCAGCGGCAATAAAGTCAATTTAACCGGGGCCACTATTGGCGGCGACATTTATGGGGCTTACGACAAGTCTACTTCATTATCTATTGGGGATAGCAATGCCGTAAATTTTATAAGCGGGACTAATGAAGTCGCTGGAAATATCGCGGCCGCCGGCGCGTTAACGGTTTCTGGGGGAACAAATAATATTGGAACCGGAGGAAGCAAAACTGTTGCCGCCGACAGTCTGACAATAGCGGGAGCGTCAACCAATACCTTTTTCGGCGCCACGACGGTCGAGAACGACGCGAGTTTTTCCGGGGGATCGGAGACCACTTTCCAGGATAATTTTACGGACTCTAACGGAAATATCGACATAAGTGGAGGCGCGAAGGTAATTTTAGACGGAGGCGCGATCTTCATAACGGCTGGCGCCGGAGACATAACCATTGGAAACGGCTCGGAGCTCAGAATCGAGACTACCACGGCGACTAATGACATAATCGTCAGCGGAGCCGGCAAGAAAATTTCCGTGGCCAATGGCGGCACTCTCAGTGTCTCCGCGGATCGCGCCGCGCTTTTTAACTCCGATTTGAGTTTAGCCAATGGGGCGATTCTGAGCTTTGGATGGGATGGAAGCGATTTAGGCTCAATTACCGTTGACGCCGGTAAAACGATATCCGTTGAGCCCAACGGAACGGTTGTCGTTAATATTGACGCGAGCTCTCCTATCCTAGCTCCCACTATGGTATTGACTACCGCCGTAGGGACCTTTGATCTTGATAATTTCTATTCACTTTACGCGTTATCGCTAGGTGGCTCTTCCAACGAGTTATTGGTCGGAGCGAAACTTTCCTTAGCGGAGTCTTTGGAAGTCAACGGAACGAAGGCTGGCCTCAAAGCGAATCCCAATTATGTCAACGCCGCCATACTCTTTGACGAGATTGAGGCCAGCGCTACCAATCCGGATTTGATAGCCGCGTTGGGCGATTTTGTGACTAACGGTTTCGCGACGCTTCCCGACCCCGAACTCGCTTTTAAGCAGCTTATCGGCGAATCCTTGGTTAACGTCACCAGCGCCGTGAGTCAGACCACCTTAAAGGCCCAGGGGCTTGTCTATGGTCGCTTGGACCGCATCCGCGAGCTTGAGGGGATCACTCCGCCGGCAGCCGGCGGCGCCTACGCCCCTTCCGCCGGGGATGGCGGTGAGTTGAACCGTGTCTGGGTGGGCACCTTCGGGGTCTGGACCGACGTTTCCGACCGTGACTACGTCTTTGGCTACGATTACAAGACCACTGGCTTCGCCATGGGTTACGATAGGGTCGTCGAGTCCGTCCCCGGGCTCCGGCTGGGGATCTCCACCGCGTTCTCCTACGGGACGATGGACACCAACGACAGCGCGACCACCATTGACATCGATACGGCGGGGATCGGGGTCTACGCGAGCTACCTCACCTCCGTGGGGATTTTCGTAGACGGCTCCATTTCTTACGCCCGGGCCAAAAACGACTACGACACCACCTTTATCTACGGCTCTCGGAAGAGCGGCAGCTTCGATATCGACAGCTGGCAGTTCGGGGCCAGGGTCGGGGCGGTGCTCAAGGCCAATAACTTCCAGTTCATCCCGAGCGTCGGCGTCCGTTTCCTTACCTTTGACCAGGAAGGCTGGGCGGAAGCCATCAGCGATCCCACTCTCGCTCCCTTGGCCAACCGCTTTGACGGACTCAAAGACCATCAGGTGGATATCCCGATCCAGCTCAAGATCAACACCACGATTGAGAGCGGCTCGATGAAGTTCGTGCCCGAGCTGCGCCTGGGCTGGACCATCGCCGCCAAGAGGGCTGACGACAGCCTCCGGGTCGGCTTTGTGGGGTCCCCCGAGCGCGCCGAGATTAGTGGCGTAAAACCCGCCCGGAACGCCTTCAACGCCGGGCTCGGGTTCAAGCTCGTCACCGGATCAGGCGCCGACATCTTCCTCAACTATGACTACGAGGGGGCCAGCGGCTTCAAGGACCACCAGGTTGGCGTGGGAATTGGGTATGAATTTTAAAGGTTAGAGACCCCGCGAGTTTGTCTCCTCTTTCTCGCGATTTTTAACCTTGGGGCTGGGGAAACCGCAAGTTTCTCCGGCCCCATTTTGTTGGGCCCGACTGGGGAGAGGCGTTTTCGCCATAGGAGCCCTGAGCCGCCCGATTAGCGGGCAATTGTGGGTAAAGCTCTGCGGGGTTACGCTTCCGTGGAGCGGCAACCTCTCGGAGCGGAGTTCTTGAGCTTTGGCTGCTCTTGGAATCGTTTCGGCTGGCAATTCATCCTTGGCTTTGTCTTCGGAGAGAAAGGGCATGATGGGCGGGAAAGTCGTCGCTCACGGATAGGTTGAGACTTCGCAAAAAGAAGCGCTCTTGATGAGCTATTCGGAGCCTTATGAAAGCTTTGACATGATTAATAATCAAAATTCAGTTGTTTCTTAAGGGCGTTTTGCTGGTTTAGAGTTAATTTAGCTAAAAAAATTTAATTATGATGATTATGAGACGAAATAAAAATTTGAGCGAGCGGAAAACGTGTTTCCGCGCTCTATAATCCGTCTTTTCGCGTTATTTATTTCATGAGGCGTCGCGGTTCATCGTGGGTTGGGGCTCGCGAAGCCTATGGTAAGAGAGAGGTGGCATGAGCGACTTTCCTTTTAGCGACGGTCGGGGATTGGCCCGCAAGCCGCCGTGAAAGTCGCGAAAGCGTCTTTTGCAAAATTTGGATAATTTCAGCCTCACGCGCTTCCATCCGCATTGTTTTCCAGAGAGCCAGAGGCTCTTCTGGGCTTAGAGTTCAAAACCAGAACGGGCGAAGGCAGACTTGCGCTTTCTATTCATCGCGGAGTTAGAAAACGATTTTTGTCAAAAGAAAGAGAAAGTCGCTGTAACTACATAGTAATCTTCTTTGATTCGATAAATTGGCTTGTAGGCGCCAACTGTAATCGAAGTGGATTTAGTTGGCGAGCAGACTAGCGGTTTTTCGAAGGCGTTTCGGTTGTTAACAGGTTTTAAACTCGCTTCCAAAGGCAAATTAAGGGCATTTTAGCTCCAGATGAGTCTGGAAATAATCCGCTTCCGAGTCCGCAATCTTGTGTGAGAGCGCAAATCTCCCAAGTCGCCCCGAGTCCCAAATAGTGGTGTCATGTCGCGAGGTTTTACTATTATCAGTGTTAAGAGGTTTTACTATTATCAGTGTTAAAAGGATTCAGAGCGACACAATCTCGCGCTATTGATATCTGGGTAAGCGGGGTCTTGGATTTTGATGCTTAAAAACGCCAAAATCTGCGCCTTACGTCAGCCTTCTACGCTTCCGTAATGATAAACCTCATGAAGTAGATAGAGCGCCATAAAGATACTAAGTAGCTTCAAGGCCAGAGTTTTAAGAGAGTTGCTGAAGGTGTAGGCATCTCTAAGAGGAGCATAAAGAGGGAGATTCTTTGGGGGGCGCAAATGAAGCGCGCGGTCTGGCGCCAACTTGCAGACTGAGGAAATAACTGGCTGGGCTACATGGGGTTCGCTCGAAAAAACTTGAAAAGACAGGAAAAAAGGGCTATTGTAAGCTTGAAACTGCAGTTACGCAGAGCCTTCTCAAGGGATAACTTGTGGGAATATTTATTAAAAATATAATTTGCTCGACAAGAGACCTTACTGGGTTTCTGAGCGAAACGATTATGCCCGCATCTAAGTTTTTTGGCCCGATATTTGCTCTCTCTCTCTCTCTCTCTCTCTCTCTCTCTCTCTCTCTCTCTCTCTCTGTAGCTAGCCGGCCACCTAAAATAATTTTAAAGAGCGGAATTTCTTCTCTGAAGGAGGAGGCGTATGCGTCTTTCTGAGAAGGATTTTATTGAAGCCGCTTCCAGAATGGGAAAGAATTTTAACGATCTTCTTGGCGTTAAGGGTCACCGAAAGGAAGATCCCTTCGATCTACGCGCGTCGCGCCTCTATAAACAATTGACAAACGTTAGATTAACGCTAATAGCTCTAATCGTTCTCGCGTTACTTTATACGCAAGGAATACTTCTGCCTTTTCAAAAGTTATTTTTAGAACTGAGAAGCTGGTTGAGGTTACGCATTTTCCCTGAAAGGATCCTTGGAGACAACACGGCGGTCAGATTAATTAAACGCGAATGTTTAATTAATCATTCAGAGAAAATTCATTATGCCATATTAAGCTTGAGAACGCGACAAGTAAATGAAATACTTTCTCGTGGCAAGTTTCTTTATCGCGCGCTATTGTATTATATTTACCACTTTTTCGATCGTTTAATATTTGTGTGTCATATTTGTTATATATCATTTAGATGGATATTCGTTCAAGAGATTAGCGCGCGCAATTTTTCATTGACTTGGCTAAGGACGCTTACGAACCCCCTTGAAATAACAGTTCTTACGGAGAGCTGTTCTGTTTATACAATCAGCCACCTTAAAGTTAGTGGCGATTAAGGAGTTTACCATGAAGTCCGTTTTAGGATTATTGACTTCAAACATTGTCGGCGGTGTTTTTATCGCCATGGCGATTGCGGCGATGATCGTGTTTGCGCCATCTGGCTCTTTCGCTAACGATCCTCAGGAACCGGTAACTATAGATAATGATGCCTCGCTCACCACTCTTGAGAATACTGGCGATATAGGAACAGGTCTCGTTGTATACGTGAGGGGAGGAGGTACTCCAGAAGATTCCAATACTAACGTAACAATTGAAGGTAACGCGACTATCGCTGGGGCGGTGGCTGGCGGCATAGTATTTTCTCCAGGCGCGGAAAGTTCGTCCAGTAACAATACCGTGACTTTTATATCATCCGGTAGTTTTGCTGGCGTACGTATACCAGAAAGTTCTGAGACGAAACTCTTAGCGTTAGTCGGCGGCGCAATTTTTGGTAACGGAGCTTATGTCGGAATAGTTGGTGGAGATGACGCTGGAAATACCGTTAACGTTAATGGGGCCATAGAAGGAGATGTCTATGGTGGCTATGTAGAAGGCTTAGGGCAAGCGATCAATAATATCGTGAACCTTAACGCTGTTGTTAAACAAGACACTGACACTAGTTATTTTCCACTTTTCGTTGTTGGTGGATTTGTTGATGGTAATGGCTCATATGCAAGTCTCGCCAGAGATAATTCAGTAAATGTCGGAGAAAATGGCGGGATAGAATTGACAAACTCGCATGAAGCGGGTGAAATTTATGGTGGTATCGTAATGAAAGGTACCGCTGAGGCTAACTTCATTAAGGTTGAGGGGGCTACTATAGATGCGGCGGCTGTGATTTTAGCCGGCGGTAAGTCGGGAGATGGCTCCGTTATTGAAAATTATGTCCAGATAACGGATGGAGATATTACGGCGGATAACATTTATGGCGCGATTTTAACTGTAGACGCGACCACTGAAGCAGATAGGACTTCTGTCAGAGAAAATTATGTGACTCTGACAAATACCGAGACGGTTGTTGATAAAGTTTTTGGAGCTTTGGTGGATACTGTTTCAGCGCAGTATACCGCTATCACTGGCAACTACGTAACAGTTGACAAGCCCGTAGCTGGTTCGGAAATTACCAGCGAGCTTTTTGCCGTAAGCATTGGCAACGTCACCGCGACTGCCGCTGGCGCTTCAGCGTCAGACAACACTTTAACAATTAAAGGCGAGTCCGGCGGGACTTCAAGTATTGAAGCTGGCGTTGCGGCGGCGGTTTACGCAAATCTTGGATCTGGCGGTTATCTTGAAATTAAAGATAACGATGTCCAACTTCAGGATATAACTGTTACCGGCGATGTCTACGCGGTTAAAGTTACTGGCACGACAACCAATTTTACGACTGGAAGCGCTACCGAAGGAAACTCCGTCAATTTGCGGAACGCTAAAATTGTTGGAGATCTTTTTGGCGTTTCAGATGGCGCAACCAATCATGGAGTTAATACTCAGATTAATTTCATTTCTGGTGCCAATACCGTTACTGGGGCCGTTAACGTTGCCGGCGATGTCAACATTCTAAATGGCGTTAAAAACCAATTTGATACCACCATTGACGCTATCAAGTTGAATGTTACTGGCGGCCAGGACAACATTTTTACTGGAGTGGTGACTCTATCAGGTGACGCCACTTTTTCGGGGAATTCGAAGAATATTCTTGGAGATACACTATCAACCTCCGGCAATGTGGTAATTGACCAGGAATCTCAGCTAATCGCTGGAAATATCGGCGCCACGACAAATATTACCGCGACTAATGTCAATGTCGGAGCCGACTCTTCACTCGTGGCTGGCATCGAAGCTATTGCCATTAACGGTATTCTGAATCTGGCAAACAATTCTATCATTAGCGTGAGCCAATCTGGCGGAGATCAGGGATCCATCGCCGCTAACAGCGTAGTCATCGGGGCCGGCGATAAGGTTATTTTGGATCTAGACGGTACTTTTACTTCCACGAACATTTTGACTGGTCTTGATCCTACCATTGACGAAAAGACTTTCATCACCCGTTACGACATAACAGTTACCGGCACTAACATCGAGGTCGGCTCTAGATTGGATTTAGGCGACGCTCTGGCTCGCACCGGCGACGTTATCCTTGATATCGCGGAAACTCCCAATTACGCTAGCGCTGTCAGTCTTTTGAATCGGATCGAAGCGACCTCAAACGATGCCGATCTGCTTGGGGCTTTGCAGGATTTTGTTCTGTATGATTTTGCCGCAGCCGCCAACCCCGAACTCGCTTTAAAGCAGCTCATCGGAGAATCCTTGGTGAACGTCTCAACCGCCGTGAGCCAGACCACCTTAAAGGCTCAGGGGCTTGTTTACGGTCGCTTGGACCGGATTCGCGAGCTTGAGGGCCTCACGCCCCCCGCCGCCGGTAGCGCCTACGCTCCTTCCGCCGGGGATGGCGGCGAGTTGAACCGCGTCTGGGTGGGCACCTTTGGGATGTGGACCGACGTTTCCGACCGCGACCACGTCTATGGCTACGATTACAAGACCACCGGTTTCGCCCTGGGTTACGATAGGGTCGTGGCCGCGGTCCCCGGGCTCCGACTCGGCTTTTCCACCGCCTTCTCCTTTGGGTCGATGGACACTAACGACAGCCTGACCTCCATTGACATCGACACGGCGGGGATCGGGGTCTACGCGAGCTACCTCACCTCCGTGGGCGT
>JAISCZ010000054.1 GCA_031265205.1 Deltaproteobacteria bacterium | reverse complement strand
TCGGGTGCAGGTGAATGGATACTATAGTATTTAAGCTTTTCTATTGATGCTTCCAAAGTTGTACCATGCTCACTTTCACTAAAATGAGCCCATTCATAAGTTACCAAGCAGTGCTAAGTAAGCCGCGATAAAATGAAAATAATGAATTGTCAGATATCTTCGCTTCACTTTACGCTAAATATCTTCCGGATCGGCTCAAGTAACATTGTTTGACGCGTTAAAAATTGTTATTATTCTCAAAGATTAAAACGCGACTTCAAAAATCGGCTATAGCGCTGCCGCGTATTTTGTCGTGTCCGATTCCCAAGGTTTTTCCGCGCGCGTTTATAACATTCTCCCTTATCGCTGACGCGCGAGAAAAATTCCGTCGTGGTTAGGCGCCGCTCGCGATAAACCTCGTTACGGCGTTTTGACAAACGCTAGAGAAGCGCTCAAATGACTCTAGACGTTGAAACCGTAAAAGCTATCGTAAAACAATACGCTGACGATGTCCGTCAAGTGACGCCTGTTTATAAAGTCATTCTTTACGGCTCATACGCCAAAGGATACGCCACTGAATATAGCGACGTTGACGTCTGTTTTTTTCTCGCTAGTTTCGGCGATAAAGACAAACACGATATTTTAGTAACGCTCATAGGACTCACTTATAAATATGATTTATGCGTTGAACCAAACGTATTTGAAATTTCAGATCTTTACGACGACAATCCTTTCGTGAAAGAGGTTCTTCGCGCGGGAATTGAAATTTCTAAATAGTTGTAATTTCAGATTCAAGGCCTACGCCTAAATCGCGCGCGTCGCCGCTGACGGCAATTTTTTTAGACGAATTTAAAGCCGCGGAAGAACCCTTAAAACTTCACGCTATCCAACTAAGAACGCGTCTTATAAATATTACGGATCGCCTTCGCGCGATATTCCCCAAAGGATTATCCGCGGAGCGGTCATGGCGCGAGCTCTTCCCGCGCCGATCCTAAAAAAAATCAAGCCCCACGGCTGGTAGCGAGCCGCGGGGCTTGATTCATCTGATTTAGGCGATAAATCAGATTTGGCCTGAGTCGGGCCGTTAGCTTTGGGTTTGGGGGGTCTTACTTTTTCTTGGGACCCCAGGTGGCCTGCATTTTGTCGAATTCGGCCACGATCTTGGGATCGACGGGCTCCGGCTCGATAGCCATGAGCTGGAGGGTGCGCTCGCGGAGCCTGTCCTCAAAGGTCTTGGACCCGGCTTCCTGCCAGTTGGTCATCATGGAGCGATCCCAGAGCTTGTCGTCCAGGCGGTAGTTCTTGTAGTTTTTGAGGGTATGGCGCTCGCGGAGGTAGTTGCCGCCGCTCCCGACTTTTTCGATCACGTCGAGGGCGAGGGTCTCGTCGCTGACTTCCAGGCCCTGCATCAGGGAGGCCACGTTGGCCAGGATTTCGTTGACCATGACCATGTAGGCCGGGGAGGCGGTGGTGCCGTGGTCAATCCAGGAGGCGCAGTCGTGGACCAGGTTGGCGCCCACGGCGGCCATGGTCAAGGTCTGGAGCGTGGCTTCGGCCGCGGCCTGGGCGTCGCAGAATTTGGCGTCGGTGCAGCCGCCGGTGGCGAAGAAGGGCAGCTCCAGTTCTTGGGCGAGCTGGGACAGGGCCGCGATCATGATGGTCATTTCCGGCTGGCCGTAGGAGAAGATGGTGCTCTTCATGTGCATGACCGAGGCGTAGCCGCCGAAGACGAAGCTCTGGCCCGGGCTGATGGTCTGCTGCAAGACGATGCCGCTGATGGACTCGGCCGCGGCCTGAACGATGGTCCCGGCCATGGTGGCGGGGCCCGTGCCACAGGAGGAGGTGCAGGGGAAATTCAAAAGCGGAATGCTGTTTTCCGCGCAGTAGATCATTTTGGCCACGGCCGGATCGTAATAGACCAGGGGCGAAATCGGCTCGGAGTAGTGCACGACGTTGGGGGCGCGGTCAAATTTCTCCTTGCCGCCCACGATGATCTGGGCCATCTCGTGAATGGCCTTGACGCTGTTCACGTCGTTGCAACAGAAGACCAAAGGCTTCGTGCAGTTTTGGATGGCCCAGCGGCCGATTACCTTGTCGGCGGCTTCCTGGCCATAATCGTCGGCCATGCCGATGGTCATGTGCCAGGTGAAGCTGTCGAGGCGCTCGGCCAAGGCGGCGTGAGCCGCGCCGTGCTTGGACTCAAACATGACCCGCTCGTTGGTCGTGGGGTCCTGATAGAAGATACAGTCGATGCTGGGCCCGTAATAGGTGCGGCCCGGCTCCAAGACCACGCTCCGCTTGCCGAAACGGTCGCCGAGGACCAGGCGCTTGGGGGCGGTGGAGATGGCTTTCTCCAAAACGTAAGTCGGAATGCGCACGGTGTTGCCGTCGATCCGGCAACCGGCCCCGGCCATCACCTCGAGGCCGGGCTTATAGGACATCTGCACGCCCACGCGCTCCAAAAGCTCGAACACGGCGGCTTTCAGAACTTTAATCTGCGCGTCGTCGACCATGCGCATTTTGGGGGTGAATTTCAGGCTGTCGACCATCAAACCGTTTTTGATAGGCATAGTTTTCTCCTTAGCCGCCCGCGAATATGGGGGGCGGCGCGGTTTTTAAAGGGACCGCCCGCGTGGGGCGGCCCGGTATTAACCGGCCCGCCGCCGCCACTAAATGGGCGGCGGGCCGAGTTTCGCGAAGGGTGGTAAGGGCTTAGGCCGGGCTCGCTTCCGGGCTCGTTTCCGCGATGGCGGCGGGCCCGTAACGCTCGGCGTAAATGCGGTTCATGGCGCGGAAGACGCCAATCACCAGGAGGAAAAGGAGCGGCACCATGGGCACGGCCCCCGCGATGGAAGCCGTCTGGATTACCGAGAGCTGACCGGTGCCGGTCAAGACCATGGCCGAGAAGCCCAAGGCCAGCGCCCAGAAGGTGCGCAGCCAGCGCGCGGGATCCTCGTGGCCGGAGACGAACATGGAAAGCGACATCGAGGCGGCGTTAGCCACGGTCAGGAAGAAGATGGCGACCATGAGGACCATCAGGAAGGCCGTGAGATTGGAGAGAGGCATGGCTTTGGCGAGGGCGAAGATGGCCGACTGGGCGCCGTGGTCTTTCATGACGTCGCCAACCTGGTAGAAAATGCCCGCGCCGCCGGCGACGCCGTACCAAAGGTCGCTGATGATGGCTGGGACCAGCATGCCGAAGAGCATGAGGGAACGAACGCTGCGGGCTTTGGAGATGCGCGCGATGAACTGGGAAACGAAGGGCGCCCAGGCCATCCACCAGGCCCAGTAGAACACGGTCCAACCGGCCGCCCACTTGCTTTCGGCACCGGGCTCGGGATACAGGCACATGGCCACGAAATTCTGGAGCATCTGGCCAGTGGCCGCGGTCGTCAGGTCAAAAATATAAACGGTGGGCCCCACCAGGATAATAAAGAGGCTGATGAAGATGAAGATGCCCATGCGCACGTCGGCCATGAGCTTGATGCCCTTCTGGAGGCCAGTATAGACGCAGAAGGTAAAGATGGCGGTCATGACGCCGATAACGATGTAGTTGCCGTACTGACCCAGCTCAAATCCGTAGTAATATTGCAGGCCGCTGCCCAGTTGGAGGGCGATGAGGCCGGTGGTGGTGGCCATGCCGCCGAGGGTAGCGAGAACGGCGAAGATGTCCAGAACCCTACCTAAGTTGCCTTTGACCCGGTCGCCGAAAATCACGTAGAAGGCGCTGGAAAAGCGCATCGGCAGGCCTTTGACGTAGCTCCCTAAACACATGGCGGTGGCCAACATGGCGTAGACGCACCAGGCGTTCACGCCGGTGTGGAAGAAAGACTGGGCCGTGCCCACGATGGCCGCTCGCGTGGTGTTGGGCTGGACCCCGGCGTCGGCGAAGAGGGGCGGCACGACGGACATGTGGCTTGGCGGCTCGGCCGGCCCCCAGAAGACGATCCCCGCGGCGATGGCCCCGCTAAAAAGCATGCCGAACCAGGTGATGTCCTTGAATTCCGGTTTTTCCCCTGGCAGACACAGCTTGATGTCGCCAAAACGGTGAAAAATCAGGAAGAAGCAGGCCAAAAGCACTATGAAATCCACCCACAGATAGGCCCAGCCCCAGCTCATGGTCAGGTACTGAAACACGGCGTTAACGATCGCCTCATTGGCCTGGGGCGCCAAAAAGGCGAAGAGTATATAGGCGACCGTGAGGCCGCCGGACACCCCAAAAATGAGCGAATCATAAGATTTTTTTTGGACAATCGCGGTCGTCATGGAAAATCCCCTTGGTATGGGTTGGCGTGAAAAAAGACCCGCCGCCGCGGAACGATCTTCGGCGTTCCAAACTTAACGCCATCTTTGGTTGGAGGGTTTGTGGGTTCAGTCAGGCCACGCCCTCCATTAAGCAATTCAGGGGCCATGGCGGTCGCGCGCCGCCAGGCGGGGATCCTTCAAGAAAAAGGCGCGCTCCGCGCCTTTTTCTTGACGCTTTGGCGCGCTTTTCCTTTTGATTTCGCGTTGATTATTTATTTTATTTTTTGATTTTGTTTTGCCCGTTTTTTGAGCGCGCCCCAAAGCCCGCTTTTTCTCCCGCGCGACCCTCCGGGGGACCGCGCGCGCGGCCCGTGGCGCGTTTTCCTTGATTTAATTTTGATATTTTTTTGACGTCCCGCCATAACGCGCGCCGCGCGCGATTTTCAAAGGATATTTATTTTTTTATTAAATTTTGATTTAAATTTGATCGGCTTCCCTCGTTGTGACCACGCGCCAAAGATCCCCCAACGACAAGCCCGGCGCCCCCCATAAAGGGGAGCGCCGGGCGCGCGCGCTTTTGAGGCGAAAGGCCCCTAGCGCTTGTAATCCGCGCTGGAGAGCTCAAATTTTTTCAGGCGGTAATGGAGGCGCTGGGGCGAATAACCCATGGCCTTGGCGGCCCTGGCGACGTTCCCCCGGCTGCGGCGCAGGGCGGCGGTCAGCCGGGCTATTTCCTCGGCGAACTCGTCGTCCTCCTCCGCTTCCAGCACGTCCGCGGCCCCGTAGGGAGCGGAGACCCTCTCCGGGCGGCTCGGGAGCGTCACCCCCGCGCCGCTGAGGCGCTCGGCTTCCTCTGGCCTGGTTTCCCCGAATTTGGCCAGGGGCAAGGCGGTCTGGAGGTGCTCCAAATGGATGACGGATTCCGCGGGGTCGATCACGTTCATGGCCGCTTCCACCGCGTGCTCCAGTTCCCGCACGTTGCCGGGCCAGGAGTGCTCGCGCAGGACCCTTAGGGCCCCCCGGGAAAAGCCCCGGATCTTATAGCCCAGACGGCGGTTGAATTTCTGGATAAAATGATTCAGCAAAGGCTCAATGTCGTCCCGACGGTCGCGGATGGGCGGCAGGTGCACCATAACCACGCCCAAGCGGTAGAAGAGATCCGCGCGCAGAAAGCCCTTTTCGATGGCCCGGAAGGGCGAGTCGTTGACCGCGCTCACGATTTTCACGTCAATGGGCGTTTCCCGGCTGGCCCCGATGCGCCTGATCTTGCGGTCCTGGAGGGCCCGCAAAAGCTTGGGCTGCAGCTCCAAGGGCATGGAATTGAGCTCGTCTAAAAAGAGCGTGCCGCCGTTGGCCAGCTCGAAGAGCCCCGCCTTGTCCACCGCCCCGGTGAAGGCGCCCTTAGTGGTCCCAAAGAGAATGGCCTCCAAAAGAGCGCTCGGAATGGCCGCGCAGTTAATGGCCATAAAGGGCCCGGCGGCGCGCTGGCCGCCGTGGTGGATGGCCCGGGCGAAGAGTTCCTTGCCGGTGCCGGTTTCCCCGATGAGCATAACCGAGGAAGGCGTGGTGGCGGCCCGGCGGGCCATGTCCACGGCCGATTTCATGGTGTCGTTGTGGCCGATCAGATCGTCAAAGCTCAAAGCGCGCGCGGACTCTTCTGGGGCCTTGGCGAGATCGCTGGGCCGGGCCTGGCTTTGGGCGAGATTGCCCATCAGGCTGGAATAGTCCACCACGATGCAGACCGCGCCCACCAGGGCGTTGTTGTCGAAGATGGGATACGCGCTCGAAATGGAATTGACGAGTTTCCCGTCCAAGGTCCGGTACACGTGCGGACGGTTGATGATGGGCCGGGCCAGCCGGAGGGCCGTTAAGGTCACGCTCTGGGAGGCGTCGAGGTCATAGATTTCCATGATGGAACGCCCCAACACCTGCTGGTGCTCAAGGCCGTCCATCTTAGCCATGACCCTGTTGTAATAGATGAGCGTCCCATCCTGATCGGTGATGAGCACGCCTTCGTGAAAATGCTCGAAAAGGCAGAGCAGGAACTGGGAAGCGCTGATGGCGTGTAATTTGGAGGGTTTCTCGGACACTTGGGGCCTCCTCCGCCCGAGGGCGCTTTAGACTTTTAAATGGGTAATTCTCTGGCCCTGTTCTTGGATGACCAGCTCCAAATCGGCGGGCGCGAGCCAGACCGTGGCCTCGTTGTCGTTGGGATGCACGCCCACCAAGGCGCTGTCAAAGAGGTCCTCGTCAATGAGTACCTCCACCGCGCGCTCGGAGTCGTTAAAGAGCCCGAAAGGACTCACCGCTCCTTTTTCCAAGCCCAAATATTGAGCCAAACGCTCGGCCGAGGCGAAACGCAAGGGCGTCGAGCCGATAGCGCTCCGGAGGGCCTTTAGATCAATTTTTTTATCCTGGCGCGCGAGCGCCAGAAAATGCCGACTCCCTTTGTTGTCGCGCAGAAAAAGATTTTTGACGATCGCGCCGATCCGGCCCAACCCCAAATTCTCCATTTCCTCCACGGTATAGACCGGCGGGTGCTCGCTCACCTGATAGCTGATTCCCAGCTCGTCCAAGCGCTCGTAGACGCGCCGCCTGCTCGCGGTATCCATCAAAAAAATCCTCCGGGCGCGCCCGCGCGGCGCCGCGCGAGCGGCGCCGCGGGCGGTTTGATCAAAAATAGCCAACAATTTATAGCAAAGAAGCGGCCAAGCGGGCGACCCATCCCCGAGGACGGGCCCCAAGCCTCCTTTTCGCGCCCACGCGCCGCGCGTTAAAAAAATTTTGATCAAAAACCCGCTCCTTCAATAAAAAAATTTTGACGCTTCCCCAGGGAACCCTCGCGCGCTCTGGGAGCCGCGTTGGAGCGGCCTTGGCCTTAATTTTGCTAAAAGTCAAGGTTTTAAATAACCATATAAGTCAACCTTAAACCAAAACCCACGCCAAGGCCGCGCGACGCGCGCCCACGGCGCGACAGATCCCTCTCGCGACCAGGCCCCCCTTGTTTTTCCCCGAAATCGGGCGGCCTTCCGGCGTCGCCTTATCCTTAAACTGGGCTTAACCCGCCCCAGGCCGCCGGAATCGCGAGGGCGCGAGCTTCAAGGAGCTGAATCATGGACGCGCTCAAACGCGACAATTCGACCTATTATCTTTCGATAGCCATCATTAGCCTTCTGGTTCTGGCGGGACTCATTTTTCCGGAGACCTTCGGAGCCGTGTCCAACAAAATCTTCGGGTTTCTCTCAAAATTCCTGGGTTGGTGGTACATGCTGGCCATGAACCTTTTCGTGGCCTTTCCCCTTATACTGGCTTTAAGCCGTTTCGGCAAGCTGACTTTGGGGGAAGAAAACGCGAAACCGGAATTCTCCACCCTCGCCTGGTTCGGCATGCTCTTCGGGTCCGGCATGGGCGTGGGCCTGGTCTTCTACGGGGTCGGGGAACCCCTCTACCATCTGGCCTCGGCCCCCTTCGGGGCGGAGCCCGGCACGCCGCAGGCGGCCGAGGACGCTTTAAGGGCGGCCTTTTTTCATTGGGGCCTGCATCCCTGGGCGAGTTACGCCGTCATCGCCCTCTGCCTGGCCTATTTCCAGTACCGGAAGGGCGCCCCGGGGCTCATCAGCAGCCTCCTTTCCCCAATTTTGGGCCAGAACGCCAATAAAAGCGTGGCCGGTCGGCTCATCGATCTCCTGGCCATCTTCGCGACCGTGGCCGGCATCGCCACTTCCCTCGGGCTGGCCGTCATGCAGATCAACAGCGGCCTCAAATACATGTTCGGGGTCCCCCAGAACGTCGTCACCTGGATCGCGATCCTGGTTATCCTGGCGGTGATCTACGTCGGGACGGCGGTCAGCGGCCTCAACAAGGGCATCCGCTGGCTCGGGAACCTCAATTTGGCCCTGGCCGCCATTCTAAGCGTCGCCCTCTTCCTCTTGGGGCCCACTTTGGCTATCGTGGAATCCTTCGTGACCGGCGTGGGGAACTATCTTTCCAACCTGGTCCACCAAAGCTTCGATCTCGCGCCCTACGGCGGCCCGCGCAAGGCCTGGCTCGCCGACTGGACGGTCTTTTTCTGGGCCTGGTGGATGGCCTGGGCCCCCTTCGTGGGCTCTTTTATCGCCCGCATCTCCCGGGGTCGCACCATCCGTCAGTTCGTGGCGGGGGTTTTAATCGCCCCGGCCTTGGGCTGTTTCTGCTGGTTTTCCGTCTTCGGGGGCACGGCCCTGGAGATGGAGCTGAACGGAATCGGCAACCTCGCGGCGCAGATCAACGAGGACCTCTCCTTCGGGGTCTTCGCCATGTACCAACAGATTACCGCGGGCGGGCTCATGAGCGCCCTCATGGTGATTTTGATCTGCACCTTCTTTATCACCTCCGGCAACTCCTCCACCTTTACCCTGTCCATGTACTCCTCGGAGGGAAACCTTAACCCCCCCAAAAAGCGCATGCTGATCTGGGGCGTCATCCAAGGGGCCTTCGCCCTGGCCCTCCTTTTAAGCGGCGGGCTCAAGCCTTTGCAGATCGCCTCCATCGCCGCCGCCGCCCCCTTTTCCATCATCATGGTGCTGGCCTGTTTCTGTCTGTGGCGCTCCCTCGTCAAAGAGTTCCCCCGCGCCGACGTTATTTAGCCGTTCCTCCCTTCACCGCGCCCCGCGCTCTTCCGGAGCTTGTAGTTGAGCGTTTGGCGGGATATTCCCAAAGCCCGGGCGGCGACCGACTTAACTCCCCCGGCGGCCGCGAGGGCCGCGTCGATGGCGCGCGCCTCGGCGCCCGCCAAGGCCTGGGGGAGCGCGGCGCGCGGGGCGGGAGAGATCCCCAAGGAGATCTCTCCCGCCAGCGGCCGAAAGTCCGGGCCCGGGGGGGAATCGGGCGAGAATTTCCGCAGATGGCTCGCCTGGATGTGCCTGAGACCCAAAGAATGGCTATTTAAAGGATCGGCTATCGCGAAACACATGGCGGTCTCGATCACGCGCTCCAGCTCCCGCGCGTTGCCGGGCCAGGCGTAACGCTCCAGGACATCCAAGAATTCCGGCTCCACGCGCTTGACCCTCCCCTGGAACTCGCGGTTGTATTTTTTGACGAAGCGTTTGGCGAGCTCGGGGACATCCCCGGGGCGGCTCCGCAGGGGAGGCAGCGGAATGAGAAAGGCCCCCAGGCGGTAGAAAAGATCAGGGCGCAAAAGGCCTTTTTCCACGGCTTCCTCGGGCCGCAGGTTTAAGGAAGCGATAATTTTAACGTCTATTTCCGTTTCGCCCCGTCCACCTAAGCGGCGGATCCTTCTTTCCTGCACCGCGCGCAAGAGCTTCGCCTGGAGGCCCATGGGCATGGCGTTTAACTCGTCTAAAAAAACCGTGCCCCCGTGGCTGAGTTCCAAAAGGCCCTCGCGGTCCAGGGCCCCGGTAAAAGCCCCCTTGACCGTGCCGAAGAGAATGCCCTCCAAAAGGTTTTCGGGAATGGCCGCGCAGTTGACCGGGCAGAAGAGCCCGGCCCGGCGGGGGCTGTAGTTATGGATGGCCTGGGCGAAAAGTTCCTTGCCGGTGCCGGTTTCCCCGAAGATCAAGACCGACGAGGCCGTCATGGCGCTCACCTTGGCCGTGGCGATGGCCTCTTTGACGAGAGGGCTCTCCCCGACGATGGAGGCCATGGAATGCGCGGCCCCGTTGGCGGGAACGCGCCCGGGCTCCGCTTCCGCCGCCCGGCCGTGGGGATGGCGCGCGTAGTTGCGGGCGGTTTTCTCCAAACGCTCGACGAGCGAGGTGTACTCCGCGGTATGGCAGACGCAGCCCATGAGCTTCCCCTCTTCCAGGAGCGGGTAAGCGTTGCAAATGGCGTTCACCAAGGCGCCTTTGCGCGTCC
Source organism: Deltaproteobacteria bacterium (assembly GCA_031265205.1). Taxonomy (GTDB): domain Bacteria; phylum Desulfobacterota; class Desulfarculia; order Adiutricales; family Adiutricaceae; genus JAISCZ01. The sequence continues at coordinate 7,155 of JAISCZ010000054.1, read as the reverse complement.
GGTAATAGAGGGCCTCGTTGACCACGGGCCGGCCGCTCTTAAGGCAGGCCGCGGAGACGCAGCGCTCCTCGTCGAGGTTGTAAATCTCCAGAAGATGGCGGCCCAGCGCCTCCCCCGGCTCCAAGCCGTCCAGCTCGCCCATGCGCCCATTGTAATAGACCAGCCTTCCTTGGGCGTCGCAGATCAAAACGCCCTCGTGGTGGCGGTCGTAGAGATTTCGGGCCAAGTCCAAAGTCAGGCTTTTAAAAGGCCAGGGCGCGCTCATGTTTCTTCCCTCGTCAAAAAATTTTCCAGTTCCCGCCGCGGGGGCGTCAAAATATTTTTACTCTTTCTCTCCCCAAAACGCGACCTCCCTCCCACGCGACCAGCGCGGGAAAGGCGCCACGGCGCGCTTTCCCGCGCCCTCCCGCGCTTGACCCCGCGGCCGCGCCGCGCCCGCGGCGGTTGGCCGAGGTTTTGCTGTTCGCCAGTAAGGCGCGCGGAAGACGGCGGGGGGCGCCCCCGCGCGGGTCTTCCGACGGCGCCTCGCGCGGGGACGGTCAGGCCAGTCCCTCGTTGACACCGGAGAGGGCCGACCGGCCCTAACCCCCATATTTACGGAGTATAACCATGTTCACTCGCATGCAGACCTTAAGCCCTCAGGACATAGACAAAATCCACCAGGCCACCATGGCCATCCTGGCCCAAACGGGAGTCGCCTTCAACGACCCCGTCTCCGTGGACCTTTTTAAGAAGAGCGGCTTTAAAGTCGACGGCAAGACGGTTTTCTTAACCGAGAAAGAGGTCATGAAGGCCGTTTCCCAGGCGCCCCCCGCCTTTACGGTCAAGGCCTTAAACCCTCAAAAGAGCGTTAAAATCGGCGGAAACGATTTCGCGCTCCTCCCCGGCTACGGCGCGCCCTTCGTAACCGAGCCCGGGGGCGTCTTAAGGGACAGCCTCTTTTCCGACTACGAAAATTTCGTGAAACTCGTCCACGGCTCCAAATATTTGGACATGAACGGCTTTTTAATGGTGGAGCCCAACGACTGTTCCCTGGACGTGGCCCACTTAGACATGTTCCTCTCCGGGCTCGTCAAGTGCGACAAGCCCCTCATGGGGACGCCCCTTTCGCGCAAAGCGGCGAAAGACTGCGTGGAACTCCTCGCCGTGGCCTTCGGCGGGAACGACAAGCTCATGGACCAGCCGGCCACCGTTTCCCTGTGCAACTCCCTCTCGCCCCTGCAGTTCAGCGAGGAGATGGCCGCCTCCATCGTGGAGCTCGCCCGGGGCGGCCAGGCCGTCTGCGTCGCGGCCCTCATCATGACCGGCTCCTCGGGGCCCATCACCATCCCCGGCGTTCTCGCGCTCCAAAACGCCGAAATTTTGGCGGGAGTTACCCTCGCCCAGCTCGCGCGCCCGGGGGCCCCGGTTATTTACGGCTCGACCTCCTCGGCCATGGACATGAAGAGCGGCTCCCTCTCCATCGGGGCCCCGGAACTGAGCGTGTTCACCTCCTTTACCGCGCAGATCGCCGACCACTACAAGCTCCCCAGCCGCAGCGGCGGGGGCCTGTGCGACTCCATGCTCACCGACGCCCAGGCCGGGGCCGAGTCGGCCTTAGGCCTTTTTAACGCCATCAACAGCGGAATCAACTTCGTCATCCACGCCGCGGGCATCCTCGGGGGCTACATCTCCATTTCCCTGGAGAAATTCATCCTCGACGAGGAAGTCGCTGGGATGATCAAGCGCATGATCAAGCCCACGGTCTTCGACGACGAGACCATCGATCTCGCCTCCATCCAGAAGGTCGGGCCCGGCGGGCACTACCTGAACGAGCCCAAGACCTTCAAGCTCTGCCGCAAGGAGCTTTTCCTCACCTCCGTCATGAACCGCGCCAATTCCGAGACCTGGGTCAAAAACGGCAAGATGGACCTGGAGGCCGTGGCGACGCTGAAGGTTAAAGAGAGGCTCGCCCGCTACCAAGCCCCGGATTTCCCGCCGTCCCTCAAGAAAGACCTCATGAAAAAGGCCGAGGAATTGGCCGGAGGCTCCCCCCTGAAGGTTAAGCTCTAAAACCTTAAAGAGCCACCCAAAGGCCATGGAGGAGGTGGGTTGGCCAGCCTCCTCCCCCCACCGCGCGCTGAGGACGCCGTTCCGTCTCCAGCGCGCGGTGGCGTTTGGGGACTCCTTAAGCGGAGAGAGCGCGGCTTGGCCGGACGCCTTTGACGGCGCCCAGGCGCGCCTTTCCGGCGCCGCTGCCCTTCAAGGCTTTCGCGGGGCCTAGCCCTTCGCTCTCCGCGTCTCCAAAGGGGACCCTCTCGCGCGGCTCTAATTTGCGGGAAGGCGTGACTTGGGAAGGGCTTAGGCGCGGCTCTCGTTTTGGCGCGCCTGTCCCCAGGCGAGCGCCAGCGCCAAGGCCTCGCGGTCTTTGAGCCCTGGGGCCGTTTCCACCCCCGAGTTAAAATCAAAGCCAGAGATCTTCGCGTCCAAGCCCCAGGGCCAGAGAGAGGCCAAATGGCTCGGGGAAAGCCCGCCGGCCAAGATAACCGGGCGGGCGGACCGCGCGGCGAAGGCCTCGATTAAGGGCGAGTCCAGCCTTTGGCCGTGGCCGCCGCCCCGGAGGCCCGAGTCCAAAAGAAAATAGGCGCAATTCTCTTCCCAGCGCTTTCTTTCATCATCCATTTGGGCGAGGGATTCCCATCTCTGGGGCCACAGCGCCCGAATAACCTTCTCCGGCCCAATCGCGCGCGCGTCCTCTAAATCCTGCTCGCCGTGGAACTGGGCTAAATCCAGCCGCGCCTTGTCCATCAGGAAGGCGATCTCTTTGGCCTTTTGGCCCACGCAGACCCCAACCCTTAACGACCCTCCCGTGGGAAGCCGTTTCGCCTCGACGGGGCTAAGGTAACGGGGGCTCTGGGGATGGAAGATAAAACCCAGCATCGACGCGCCCGCCCTCGAGGCGAAGGCGGAGTCCCGGGCCCTGGTCAGCCCGCAAATTTTGATAAAAGGCTTGGGTAGAGCGCGTTCCGGCACGATAGGCTCACAGGCCGCCATAGAGCGCGGCGAGATTGTCCTTGGGGTTTCCGCGCCGCGTCAGAAAGGTTCCGACCAGGGCGGCGTGGTAGCCGTAGCTTCGGGCCGCCCTGAAATCCGCCGCGCTTTGGATCCCGCTCGCCAAAATAAAGAATTCATCTTTAAGCGGGGGATTATTTTTAATAAATTCCAAAGTTCCCCTAAAATCCACCTTCATGTCGCCCAGATCGCGGCTATTTACCTGAATCACCTTGGCTCCCGCGTCCCGGGCCACGGATAGCTCCTTGGGGTTAAAAATCTCCGCCACCGGGGTCAGATAGGCGGCGCGGGCCTCGCTTATCATGTCTCCCAAGAAATTAGGCTCCGTCCTCAAGCGGACAATCAATAGAATGGCCGAAGCCGGAGTCAGGGCCGTGGCGCTGATTTGGAGGGGATGGAAGATAAAATCCTTCCGCAGCAAGGGCGGCGAGGAACTTCCCATAATGGAAAGATACTCAAGACTTCCTTTAAAGTAACGCTCTTCGGTTAAAACGGAGATAGCGTCGGCCTCCCGGTAGGCCTCTTGGGCCTCCTGGGGAGAAAGGGCGAGGTTAATGTCCCCCAAAGACGGCGAGGCCCTTTTGTATTCGGCGATGAGGGCTATCCCCCGCTTGGAATGGCCTTTTTCCAGGCTTTCCCGAAAATCGGGCTTGGACGGGGGTTCGGCGAGAGGGGCGAGGTCCTTTTCCCGGGCGATTAACTGGGAAATCTCCTCTTCCTTGGCTTTATAAAACTTGTCCATGTCCGGATTAATTAACAAAAAACCCTCTCTCTCCATACGCCTCGCGCGCGTAACGTCTAAAATACTCGGCTTGACGCGATTTTTAGCGCGCGAAGCCCAAAATAGGGGAACCCGCGCTAAAACGGGGGAAATTGTAACGCCTGTCGCCGTGAAAACTCAAGTGGAATTTGAATAGACGCGTTATTTTCGAGATTTTGGCGTTCGCGACCTTGGAGCGAAGACGCCGAGTAAAGGCTACATATAAATTTTGGCATCTAAAATTACGCGCTCGACCAAATGACTAAAAACGAGGCGCGAATTCATTGAGCGCGGTTTCCGTTCCTTCAAGGTATTTTGATTGACGCGAATTAGTTTGCCCGTGAAATAAGCGAATTCCGCGTGTCTATCGCTATTTATCGGCGTTGGAAGGATAATGAAAGAGCCGTCTATTTTGGCCAAGCGTGGCGATAGCGTTAAGAGAGTTCATCGCGACCTTAGCGAAAACGCGATTTCTTGAAATTTTACTCATTTTCAACAAATTTCGTTATTTGGGATAGAACTCGCTATTTTAACGCAAGCGCCCTCGCTTGAGGGCGGGAGTGGCGGTTTGGGGGAGGGAACTCGAAAAGCTAAGATGCTAAGATCTGTCTCCTTGCTTTTATTCACCCAATCTGTTATTATAAAATGATAGGAGGTAGTATTGAGCGCTATCATCTTTAAATACGCTCATGGAGACAATGGAACCCCAGGGCGCCTTTGTCAATCGGCGTTACCGCGTACCTATTCTCCTCATCTACGAAACCAAACAAAACTTTCTGGATTTGGAGGACCAGGGGTTGAAGCCGCGCTTGGGCGACATCAGAGACCTTGGACGAACTCAGGCTACCAACAAAGCGCTTATTTGAGCAAAGCCCGAAACAGCGCGGTCTCCGGGGTTGGCCATTTAGAGCCTTCAGCTCCTAAACGCGGTTAATTTTCTCGCCTGTCGCTGGGATTCCAGATCTATGTTGGAGAACTTTTGTTTGATAACTTTAAAATGATGAACCGCCCGCTTACAGGACCAGGCGCGTCATCGCGGTCGTATTCGAATGGCCAATATTCTTCAGTCTCGGAACTAACGCGTGAACCCATAGAAAGGCGCGACATGCCCAAACAAATTTCCATTTTTAATCATCGAGGAGGAGCCAGCAAAACCTCCGCGATTTTTAATTTAGGATGGATGTTGGCGACAAAGAATAAGAAAGTGCTATTAGCGGATTGCGACCCTCAGTGCAATTTAACCGCCATGGTTTTGAGCTATACAGGCTCTGATAATTTAAAAACAATTTACGATAGAGATGGAGTTACCTCAATATATGAAGGTTTACGTCCAGCGTTTGAAGCAATTCCAAAAATAATTGAACCTGTCGTATGCCTTGAAGTGCCTGGCAATACAAATTTATCATTATTGCCAGGTCATATTGCCCTCTCTGAATTTGATATTCCATTGGGCGCCGCCCAAAATTTTACTGACTCATTCGCTACGCTTAAAAATTTACCTGGATCTTTGCGCTATCTGTTAAATGAAACGGCTGAAAAGAATGAAATAGATATTGTTATTGTTGACATGAGCCCAAGCCTTAACGCGATCAATCATAATCTATTAATGACCAGTGATTATTTTATAATTTCCTTTTTTCCTGATATTTTTACATCTATGGCTAACAAATCCTTGGCTAAAATTCTACCGTTATGGAACTCATTGGCTAAAAAATTGGCGACTTTACCAAATTTAATTCATTCTTCATATCCTTACCAATATAATAATTTAAAATTTCTTGGCGCAATTTTTCAAAATTACGGAACGCGTTCTTGGAATATGCCAACAAATGACAATAAACAATGGAACGCCAATATAAAACAGTGGATTGATGAATTGAGTAGCTCAATTTATCAAATTTTAATTCCCGCCATGTCGGACAGCGGCATGTCTCTATCGTATGAAAAATATAAAAATAATAACGCTGTTCCTCCTTCTCCTCTATTGCAAATTACCAATTTTACCAACTTAATCAAGTTATCTCGCCATTTGCGTACGCCAGTTTACCAATTAACTGATAAACAATTAAAGCAAACTGGAACGGACTTGGCGAAAACCAAAACATCTTTAGAGAAATTTAGCCTCCTTTTTGAACGTGGCGCTGAAAAAATTTTAGGCCTAGTGTCATAAATGATAACGGCAAGAGAACAATTCACGCAAAATATTGTTCGAGTGAGAGAAACAGGACTTCTGTATGAGAGCGTCACTAACTTAACGCCGTCAGCTGTCGATTCGACCGATATTTTGCGAATGCAAATTATATTATCCGTAAGTTCACTAGATTCATTAATTCACGGCTTAGTTCTTAATGGAATTATTGAAATATTGGAAGGGAAACGGGAGCCTACTAAGGAAACCCAAAAAGTCATGATCAGTATATCAAGCGTTAAAAAAGCTCTTAATGATGGCTCATTGCTCGACACAATCAAAGACGAAATCATTCTTAGGACCGGATATCAATCATATCAAACCCCCGAAAAAATATCTGACGCGATGAAATGTTTCACTGCCAAAAAAATATGGAAAGAGGTCGCACTTATCACTAAATTTGATACATCAGAAATAATACAGAAAAAATTGCGAATTATTGTAGACAGACGCAATCAAATTGTCCATCAGGCGGACGCGCACCCGATTTATCCCGCGACAAGGTGGGAAATAGAAAAATCAACTGTTGACGAAAATGTCAATTTTATTGAAACAATAGGTCTCGCCATTTACGATATCGCTAAACTCTCATAGCGACAATGAACTTTTTTCCTAAAATTTAAACCTTTTCCCTTGCGTCTCGTCGGAGAGTCTTACGCGGCTATCAGTTAACGCTATCGCGTAAATGGCGGATTATTACGCTAATTTTATCGCGATGACTTTGGAGCGATCAACTTACGGAATCTTTTGGAGATAAGCTTGGCTTCCCGCGCCGTTCTTCAGGATATTTAGCCTCCACGCCCTCTCTCTCGAAACTAATCCGAGAAAAAGCGAAGGCCCATTTTATAGGCCGCGCGTCCCACCTGGCTGGAGCGCCTCGCCGCGAAAGATCTTGGCGCGGGTCGCCACGCTCTCCCTCGGGTCCGCTCTAAACAGCGCCTTGAGCGTATCCGTCGCCATGACCCCAGTGAATCGGAGACAGCCCTTTCCAAGAGCGCGCCTCGCGCTCGCCTAACTGACTAGACCGAACTTCCAGCGCAAAAACAAAAATATTTAGTGATTTAGGGGGGTTAGCAAAAAAACAGCAGCTAAATCATGGGTACTTGGGTATTTCCTTAATAAGTTGGCACGCTTTTTGCTGAAGCGGGCTTAACTC
>JAISCZ010000166.1 GCA_031265205.1 Deltaproteobacteria bacterium | reverse complement strand
AAATTTTTTCGCTATCGCGGCGAGGGGGGCTCCCCGCGCCATAAAACCATTGAAGGCCATTCTCATTATATCCTCGTTTCCGGTTATTCGCCAGAGTTTGAACGCCAGGTAGAGAAATTTATAAGCTAGCGGCCCAGGGTTTTCGTCGTCAATTTTCCCCATGGGGGCGAAATAGAGCATGGCGAGATCGCGTTCCGACAAGGCGGGGACGGGCGCTCCCGCCTCCAAGTCCGCGATTATGGACCAGAATTTCTCGACGAACTCGGCCATGTAGTTCTGGGCGGCTAATAGAATTTGATCGAAAACGCGCCACAAGTATGGCGCGTTCTTGTTGAGTTCGCGGGGGACGCTTCCGACTGGGAGTTTCTTAACGTTGGGCGAGTAGACGATTATAGTCCTGACCTCCGCGTCACCGCCAGCTGGCGAGAGATCTCTAATCGCTAACGCGGCGTAAACCAAGAACCTATGGAGATCGGAATGTTTCGCGGTGGACTGGAATTCTATGTTGAGAAAACCGCCGTCGCTCAACTTGATCAGGCTGTCAAGCGTCATGGTCCACAGGTTTGGCAAGGTATGTTCCGTGACATGCCGCGTGGCGCCCTCGATGAGAGAGAGATCGATTCAAGCGAAGCGAGAGCGTTGTCTCGAATTGACAGGGTTTCAAGATCGGAGTTCGCGCTCACGTCCAGTTCCAATAAGCCATTACCGTTCGCGTACAATTCCGTAAGATTAACGTTGCTCCCCACGTTAAGCTCCGCGAGATTGTTCTCGTCCACGTCCAGGTATTCAAGAAGGATGTTTTCGCTGATGTCTATTGTCATAAGAAGGTTGGACCAAACAGTCAACGTTTTAAGGTTCGCGTTTTCGCTAACGTCAATGGAGGCGATATAGTTGTTTTGAACGCTCAGGCGTTCAAGCAAAATGTTATTTCTGACGTTCAGCTCGGAAAGATAGTTGTCGTCAGCGGAAAGGTCGGTAAGTTTCAGGTTATGGCTCACGTCAATGGTCGCGAGATTATTTTTATTTAAATTCAGAGTTTTAAGCTCAGGGTTATTCGTCACGTTCAGGGCGACGAGATCGTTAAATGACGCGTCCAAATATTCAAGTGCCGGAGCTTCGGTCATGTTCAGAGTGGTGAGGAGATTATCAAATAGTTCCAGATGGTATAGGAATGGATCGCTATCGACGACAACGCCGGTCAGCTGATTGCCACTCGCGCTTAACAGGCTCAGATACTCAAAACCGCTAAGAAAAAGAGAGCCAGCCAATTGTAGATCTTTGACGTCAATTTCGATAACTCTTAGAACTCCGTCGCTGTCTATGTCATACCAGGAGATTCCGGTCCATCCAGAAGGGTATGACGGATTGGAACTCCAATTCAGACCGCCTTGCGGGTCAGCGGCGTCAGTGTCCGTGGCGGCCAACAGGCTTCGCTCGATGGGAGAGTAGTCTTGCGCGAAAGAGGACGGAGAGAAAGAGAGGAGCGACAGAGACAGAACGGCGAAAACGGTCGCGAGCGACAGGCGGAAGGGAAGAGGACTTAAATGAGGCGCGCCTCCGCTGGCGTTCCCTGTCACGAAGGATAAAAAAGCGGGAAAAAAACTCGGGCGTTAAAAATTAAAACGGTCAACGCGGATCCGCGACAATCTTCTCAAGTTAAGTTTTCCCAATCGCGAGGACGGCGCGTTTCGCGTAAAAGCTCCACGTTTTGAGCGCGCCGTGGAGAAATGGAAAAAAACTAAAAGCGCCGAAGAAGCCAATCTCCTGACGCGAATCGGCTATAAGGCGAGGCTCCTATTAAAATAAGTCAGAGCCTCGCGGGATGTCAAATATTATCCAGCGCGAGAGCCTTGGCGGCCACGCCGACTTCAAGGCGCGCGATAAGTCGGGGGACTTGAGCGGAGCGCCGCCGCCACGTAAGGCCGGAGCCCCTTGCGGGCGCCCAGTCGCCGCCTCGCCTCGATCGCTCCCGCCCGACTTGGACGCCAAAATATATCGCGCGGCTTAAAATCCACTCGCGCGCGCCCCTCGGCTACCCCGCCCCGAACGGGAAAGGCCCAGCCCGGCGCCGAAGCCTCCACGGCCCGCCAGCGCGGCTCGCTGGCCAATTGAGGCCACGCTGGCGTTTGGGGGCTTCCGGAAGGGGCGAGGCTGGACGCGCGAGGGACAGCCGCGGAGACGCGGCGGGGCGCTGGCGAGAGCGCCTTGAACTTGAAAAACGGAGCGAGAAAAACGGAGCGAGAAAAAACGGAAGAAGGAAAAAAGCGGCCCGCGCCGAGCGGAAGAAAAAAGACGCGCGTCGGCGCCCATCGCCGCGAGCGCGCCCCAAAAGGTCCGCGGGGGGCCTTCGCGCGCGCGAGGGAGAGCCAACGCGCTTACGCCTCCCCCAAACGGCGAACGTCGCGGCGAGCGAGCTTAAACGGCTCGGGACGATTTCCCCTCGCGTCTCCTCCCGCGTCATGGCGCGCGGGAGGAATTCTGAGAGTCTTCAAGCGCCCCCGCGCGGACGCGCCCCGGCGCGGACAATTCGCCCCGCGCCCCCGCGCGGAAAATCGCGTCCATATCGGGCGAATCTCTCCTTTTCGCTGTTTTTTTATTTTTTCCGCCATTTTTTGTCCATTTCGCTTTCCCCGCGCGGCGCCCCGTTCCCAGGGGCCCTTGCGATGGGCCTTTTCCGCGCCGCCCGCGGCGAGGGGGCCTCCAAACAAGCCTCCAGGGCGCGCCGCGTAAGGGCCTTGACTTAAGCCAAAATGGCTCGGATAATTAGGCGGATTACCGTCCCGAGCGACCGCCATTACCCATTTTTATCCCCCATTTTAAGGTTTACATGCCCCTTCATCCCAATTCCGCGCCCTTTATCGCCAAAGCCGAGGAAGGCGACAGAAACGCCCAGTTTGAGCTGGGCAAGGAATATTTTCTCAGTTCCCCCGACGACGAATCCGCCAAAGAAGTCGCCGCCAGTTGGCTCCAAAAAGCCGCCGCCCAAGGGCACGCGCTGGCCCAGTACAACTTCGCCCGCATGCTGGAATTGGGCGACGGCGTCGCGCGTGACCTTGACCAAGCCCAACGCTGGTATCAGGAAGCGGCCCAAAACGGCGACGCCCGCGCCCAAGTCCGCCTCTCCGAAATGCTGCTGACGCGCCCCCGGGCCCAGGGCGGCGATCCCGCCCTCGCCGCGGAATGGCTCGCGCGAGCCGCCTCCCAAGGCGACAGGCGGGCCCAGTATTACTTGGGAAAACTGCGGCAGTTTGGCGTCGGAGTCCCCCAAGACCTCGACCTCGCGGCCAGCCTCTACGACGCCGCCGCCGAGGGGGGGTTCGCCATGGCGCGAACGGCCTACGCCGCCCTTTCCATCTTCGACGAGGAGTTCGAGGCCGCCAAACCCTTAACGCTCGATAGGCTCGCCCAGGCGCGCGTCCACGACCTCCCGTCGGTCGATTACCTCCTTTCCGCCGCCGCCTTCCCGACCGTCAAACGCTCCGAGGCCTTAAGGGAACTGTACCGGCTCGCCGACCAAAACGACAAGGACGCCCTCTGGCGCCTCGTGGAACTTTGCTACCTAAGCTCCTCCGAAGCCAAACCCAAAGAAAGCGCGGACAAATATTTAAAGCGCCTGGTCAATTTGGGCGAGCCCCTCGCCTTTTATTTTTTGGCGATGGCCTATTATTTCGGGGACAAAACGCCCCAAAACCACTATTGCGCCTTGCATCTGCTCTTCCGGGCCCATAAAGCCGGGGTTAAGGACGCGACCTTCGTTTTGGGGCTGATGCACGCGCGGGGAGAGGGAGTCGAGCCGGACGCGGCCAAGGCCACGTATCTCTACGGCAACGCCGCCCTCAAAGGACACGCCGCGGCCTCTCTTATCGTGGGCCTCGCCTGCCTCGATCGCCGCGAGAGCGCGCCCGGCCGGGGGCGCGCCGCCTTTTTTATTAACCAGGCGATCCGCCGCTGCGCGGGCGATTTTCGCTTTTCTTTCGCGATGAGCCTGATCGAGGGAAAGGGCTTCCCCTCCGCGCCCGCCGCGGGCCTCGAATTGGTCTTCGACGCCGCCGACCGCGGCTCGCGCCAAGCCCAATTGCTCATGGGCCTCATCCACTTTTACGGCGTGGGCGTCGAGCGCGACTGCCGCGTCGCGGAAAATTACCTCAAACTGGCGGCCAAACAGGGTAGCCCCCAGGCCCAGTACGTCCTGGGCGTGGCGCGCTATCGCGGCCTGGGCGTCCCCCCCTCCAAAGTTTCCGCACTCAAATGGCTCGCCAAGGCCGACCAGTCGGATCTGCCCGAAGCCTCCCTGCGCCTGGGCCTTTACTCCTGGCGGGGGAACGCCTCCTCCGCCGAAGGCGCGGAGGCCTTGCGGCGCGTCAAAAAGGCCGCCGCTCTGGGCGAGCCCGCGGCCTTGGAATTTCTGGCCCAAAACCCCGGCCTTATTTAAAGCGAGCGCTCCCGGAGGCGCGACGCCCTATTAATAATGATAGAGGCGCGGACGCTCCTTACCCTTCAAAAAGAAAAACTAATATTTTTTTAATTTTTTCCGCTTTTTTTAATAAACGCGAAAGAAAAGCCCAAACTCTTTTTCCCCTCTGGCCCCCACGTTTTTTCGCCTTAAGGGCAAGCCCCGGAAAAGGGGCCCCGGAGGCGCGATTGGCCCCTTGTTTCGTTTGACGCCCTCCCTTTTTAATTGTTACCATTGCTTACCATTTTTGGTAGTCTTTCTTTAAGGGCGCGCGCCGCCTCCGACCGCGAAAATTTCTTTCCCCACGGACGCTCTTTCCGCCACGCCGCGAGCGGGCGCTAGTTCGCTTGATTCGCTTGAAAGGGCCGGAACTTGAAAGGGCCAGAAATTGTCGTCTCTTTTCTTGACAGGCCGCGCGCTTTTCTCTATTTTAGGCCATGAGCCGGGAATTTCGATTTTGGGCATCTCTCTGACGGCTCGCGCGCTTAAACCTTCACGCCGCCGCTGAAACGCGGCGCCGAAGATATTTTTTCCGTTTTGGGCTTTGGCACAAGGAGACTTTGAATGAAATCGAAAATCTTAATCCTGGCTTTAATGGCCATCGCGGTGAGTTTCCCCTCCATGGCCGCGGCGCAGATGGAGGGCAACACCCTGCATCTGAGCCCCATGGCCGGGGTCATTTTCCCGGGACACGACGTGGGTTTGAAAAACGGCGCGGTGTTCGGGTTAGGCCTTGGGTATAACTTCACTAAAAACTGGGGCATCGAGGGTTTCGCCAGTCTGGCCCCGAACCTCGACTGGAAAGACCTCGATCCCGGCGAAACCGGCGACAGCACGCTCTTCCTGGGCCGCTTAAACGGTCTGTACCATTTCGACACGGGCACTAACTTCACGCCCTACGTGACCGTCGGCGTGGGCGCCATCAACGCCAACGGCGACGATGACGGCTCCGAGTACAGCTCCTTCTCCGCCAACGGCGGCGTTGGCTTCAAGTACTTCTTCAACGAGTACGTGGCCCTCCGCGCCGAGGCCAACGAAGTCTTCGGCTTCAAGAAACAGGACGGCAATCGGGTGGACGCCACCCTCGTGACCGCCGGCCTCACCTTCCAGTTCGGCGCCCCCCAGGGCTGCGTCGATAGCGACGGCGACGGGGTCTGCGACGCCTACGACAAATGCCCCGGCACCCCCGCCGGCTACAAAGTTGACGCCGACGGCTGCCCCATTACCGTCAGCATCACTTTGGACGTCAAGTTTGACTTCGACAAAGCCGTGGTTAAGCCCCAGTACCGGGCCGAAGTCCAGAAGGCGGCCGACTTCCTGTCCGCCCATCCCGGCTCCTCCGCCGTGGTCGAGGGTCACACCGATAGCCGCGGGGCCGACGATTACAACCTGAGGCTCTCCCAGCGCCGGGCCGACGCCGTGCGCGACTACCTCGTCTCGCAGTTCGGCGTGAACGCCTCCCGGGTCCAGGCCGTGGGCTACGGCGAGTCCCGTCCCATCGCCACCAACGACACCGACGCCGGTCGCGCGGAAAACCGCCGGGTCGTGGGAGTCTTCAGCGGCACCGATATCGACCGCTAACCCCTCGCTCGCTCCCGCGCGCCGAAGAGACACGCGGCGCGCGGCGCGCGCGGCTTTTCTTTAATCCTCAATGGAAAACCAGGGCCCGCGCCCTGGTTTTCCATTTTTCGCGACTCACCCTCGCCCCAAAGGAATCCTGCTTGGGCGCGCCCCTCATCTGGGATAAGGACCCGATCCTCTGGACCATCCCGTGGGTCAACTGGCCTATCCGCTATTACGGGCTCTTTTTCGCTCTCGCCTTTTTACTGGGCTTCCAACTCTTCAGATGGCAAATCGCCCGCGCCCAAGGCTCCGAGGACGAGGCCGTCTCCTTTATCCTCCCGGGCTTTTTGGGGGTCCTTCTGGGGGCCCGCCTCGGACATATCCTTTTCTACAATCTGGACCGTTTTCTCCAAGAGCCTTTATGGTTTTTTCGCTTCTGGGAGGGGGGCCTCGCCAGCCACGGAGCCGCCGTGGGGCTCGTCGCGGCCCTCCTTTTCCAGGCTTGGAGGCGGAAACGGCCCTTTTGGGACCTCGCCGACCGTTTTTCCTTCGCCGCGGCCACGGGGGCCGCTTTGGTGCGGGTTGGCAACTTCTTTAACTCGGAAATCGTGGGCCGCGTCGCGCCCCCGGATTTCCCTTTCTCCGTCGCCTTTCCCCGCCACGATTTTCTCCCCCCCGGTCTCGCGCCGCCCCGCTACCCCACGCAGATCGCGGAATCTCTCTTGGGATTTTTCGTTTTGGGGGCCCTGTTCCTGGCCGACCGGCTCGCCGGCCGCGAAAAGCGGCCCCGGGGGCTACTCGCGGCCCTCTTTCTCGTCCTCTATTTCGCGGGACGCTTTTTTATCGAATTTTGGAAGGAGCGCCAGAACGAGTGGGACATTCTTTATTTCTCCCGGGGCCAACTCCTTTCCATAGCCCCTTTTCTCCTCGGGATCGCCCTTTTAATTTGGATCGCTTGCCGCTCTAAAAAAGGGATCGCGCGCGAACCCCATCCGCCGCGCGCCTCCCGCGCGGCCCTCTCCAAGCCCCAAGGACGGCGCGGCCAGAAACGCGCCCGCCGCGGGCGCCAAAGGCGACGGTGAGCATTCCCCTTCCCCACCAGGCGCCAGCCCTTTTTTACCGGGCTTTCGTCAAGGACACGGTCCGCGTCTACCGGATTCTGCCAGCGCGGTCCCGCTTTTCCTTCTGGACGATCCTTTCCCTCCAAATCGTCACGGGCGTTTTGGAAACCGGGACGCTTTTGGTGATTTCCCTCTTCGCCCTGAGCGTCGCGAGCCCCGAGACGGTGAGCCAAAACTTCCTGGTCTCCCATCTGCTCGCCAATTACCCCTTTCTCCGGGATATTTTCGGCACTCCCCGCCGGCTCGTCGCCTTGACCGCGACCATCATGATCCTGGCGGTTATCCTCAAGAGCGCCTTCGTGGTCCTCGAAAGCCGCCTGACGGCCCTCTTCGCCGAAAGGGCCTCCCTCCATATCTGCCGGGAGACCGTCGCCAGTTACATTAACCGGCCCTTTCTCTGGCACCTCGCCCCCGCGAGCCAAGAGACCGTCGTCAAGATCCTCAACCGGCACTACCTGGCCTCTTTCCTCATCAACCTGGAACACCTCTACGGCAACGCCATTACCTGCCTGATTCTTTTCGTCTCGCTGGCCGTCCTGGAGCCGACGCTCACCTTAATCGTGGTCTCGGCCTTCGGGCTCGCGAGCTTCTCGCTCTACGCCCTCATCCGCCGCCGCCTGGACCGCTCGGGCCAGGCGGCCCAGGAAGCCCAGGTCGCCGAAAACAAGACCTTAATGGCCCTAGCCCGGGGCCTGCGGGAAATAACCATCTACCGCCGCCAAAAAATCACCATGGACCTCTTTACGGGCTCCTTGACCCGGGCCCTCAAGCCCCGGGCTTTTTTGAATTTCGCGCCCTACCTCCCCTCGGCCATTTTGGAGGTGGTGGGTTTCGTGACCATCGGCGCCCTGGTCATCGCCATGCTCGCCTCCCACATGACCATGGAAAGCGTCATTTCCGCGGCCTCCCTTCTGATGCTGACGGCCTGGCGCATCCTCCCCGCCGTCAACCGCTGCCTCTCCTATTCGGTGCAGATCCGGGGCTACCGCTCCAACGCGCTGGTGGCCTTGGAGCTGCAGGAACTTTTTAGCCTCTCCCCTTCCCCCCCGCCCCCTCCGCCCGACCCCCTCTTCCGCCTCCAGCGCGCCTTGGAACTCATCGACGTCTCCTTCCGCTACCCCCAAGCGGCCACGGACTCCCTTGACGCCATTCGCCTTTCGATCCCCTTAGGCCAAAAAGTGGCCTTCATCGGACCCTCGGGCTCCGGCAAAAGCACCCTGGCCCTCCTCCTCGCGGGCCTCGCGCCCCCCACCAGCGGAGAGTTTCTCGTCGACGGCGAGCCCCTCGGGCCCGCGCGGCGCGAGGCCTATTTCGCCGCCCTTGGCTTCGTCCCCCAGAATCCCCTCATCCTCGATGGCGACATCCGCTCCAATATCGTCCTGGGGCGCCCCCTCGACGAGGAAAGGCTCAGCGCGTCCATCAAGGCCGCGGGAATCGACTTCCTCGAAGGCCTCCCCTTAGGGCTCGCGACCCCCCTCTCCGCGGGGCGCCCCACCCTTTCCGGGGGGCAAATCCAACGCCTGGCCATCGCCAGGGCCTTCTACGGGGAGGCGCGGGTCCTCATTTTCGACGAGGCCACCTCCTCCTTGGATCAGGCGAGCGAACGCGTTATCCTCAAATCCTTAAGCGCCCTCCCCGCCGGAACGACGGTCATTTTAATCGCGCACCGCCTCACCACGGTCGCGACTTGTGATACCATCTACTGGTTAGAGCGCGGCGCCATCCGCGCCCAAGGCCCCCCCGCGGAAATTATCCCCCGCTACGAGGCGGAGACGCCGCGCGCGGTCGCGCGCGCTTAACTCCCCCTATGGCTCGCCGTCCCATGCCCCCCGCCACGCCCCAAACCTCCGCCCCGCGCCCCGCCGCCCCGCGCCGCCCAAACCGCGCGCCGCGCCCGGCGAGGGTTCCCTTCAGCCTGGCCGCGGCGGCCCTCGCGCTCGCCCTCGCCGTGGGCTCTTTACCCCCGCCCCTCCGCGCGGCCAGCTCCCCCGCCCCCACGGAAGAGTTGGCGGAACGCCTGCCCGCGCGGGCCAAGGAACTGCGCGACGTCCAGCGCGAGTTCGACGCGCAGACAAGCCTTCCCTGGGCGAGCGCGGGCGAGGAATACGTTTCCCAAACGCCCCTCGTCTCCGACAACGCGACCCGCCTTTTTCTTCTGGGGGCCTTGGGCCTCATCCTCGTGGGCTCCGCCCTCTCCTTGTCCCGCTACCTGCGGCGCCGCTCCTTAACGCGCGCGCTCCCGCCGCCGCGGCCCTCCGGCGCCGCGCCCGGGAAAAAGGACCGGCGGGGCTTGGGGGCCTCCCTCGCGGAAATCGAGGAAAACGGCCTGGACCTGGCCCGCCAGGGCCGCTACCCCGAGGCCATCCACGCCCTCCTCCTCCAAACCTTCCGGGAACTCTCCCAAAGATTCGTGGGCCGCGCGCCCCGCTCTCTCACTAGCCGGGAAACGATCCCCGCCCTCGCCCTCGCCGCGCCCGAGGAGAGCGCCTTAAGGGATCTGGTCGCGCGCGTGGAAATCTCCTATTTCGGGACCCACGAGCCCCAAAAAGCGGATTTCGAGCTCGCGCGCGCGAGCTTTCTCGCCCTTAAAAAAGCGCTGCGCTTGGGGGATAGTTAGCCAACCGTGTCCTCGAAGCGCGCCCTTCTCTTTATCCTCCCAGCCCTGGCGCTGCTCCTCGTCGGCGCGCTCCTGGCGGGCTCTTTTTCCGGGAGCGGCGAGGGCCAAATCGTCTTTGCGGACAATTGCCAGGAAGGGGCCTACTCCGCCTCCGCCATCGGGCACCTCAGCTATTACGAGATCCTCCGGCGCGACTGGACCGTGGTCGAAAGAAGGCTTAAGGGCGAGCCCCTCCCCCAGAAAGGACCCGCGGGAATTATTCTCGCCAATCCCATCGGGGCCCTTTCCGTCTCCTCCGCGGAAATTTTAAGCTCTCAGGCCCATTTGTTGGTAATCCTCCCCAAATGGGTGGGAATCCCCGACGGAGACAAGCCCGCTTGGCTCTCCGCGGCCGAATGGGCCGACCCCTGGCTCCCCCAAAGCGTTTTGGCGGACCTTTTAGGCGAAATGGGCGCGGGCGAGGATTCCGTCGCCATTTACCGCGACATTCCCGCCTTCGACCGTAACGAGCTGTCCGTCGCGCCGACCTTCGCGCCCCGGGAAGGCGTCCAGCTCGCGCGCCTTCCCTCCCTCAAACCCATCGTCGCCGCGGGGGACCGCGTCTTATTGGGGGAAACCAGCCTCCCCTCGGGGGCCAAGGTCTGGATCCTCGCCGATCCCGACCCCCTGTCCAATTTCGGGATAGGCCGAGGCGCCAACCTGGAGTTCGCTCTGGCCCTAAATGAGCGCTTTACCGAGGATATGCCCCGGAACGCCCCCCTCGTCTTCGCGGAGACCTACCTCGCGCCCCTGACCGTCGAAGACTCCTTTTTCGCCAAATATTTTAAGTTCCCGCGGGTCCTCGTCCTCCTTCTGAGCCTCGCCTCCGCCATCCTTTTGGCCTTCCTGGGCCTGCGCCGCCACTGGCCGGCCATGGAAAAGGAGGAGCCCGTTTTCGGCAAGCGCGCCCTCGTGCGCTCCTCGGCGCGCCTCCTGGAGCGCGGGGGTCAGGGCCGCGCGCTCCTCGCGCGCTATTTCGAGCGCCAGATGGAGGACTTGGGAAAGCGCGCGCGCGCGCCCCAAGCCCTTTTCCGGGATTTTCCGGGCCTTTTGCGCTTTTTGGACGGTCGCGTCCCCCGCCGGAACCCGCTCGCCCCCACCCCCTCGGCCCTTTACCGGGCGCTCCAAGCGGAAGCCGCGGCGGCCCCGGACGCCTCGCGGCTTCTCTCCTACGCGCAAACCATCCACTCCTGGAAGGAGGACTGGGAACATGGATCTCGCCTTAGTCGGCCAAATCGTTAACGCCATCCGCGCGGAAATCCGCAAGGTCATCGTGGGCCAGGAGGCGGCCGTCGACCTCCTTTTGACGAGCCTTCTGGCGGGAGGCCACGCCCTCCTGGAGGGCGCGCCAGGAACCGGCAAGACCCTCCTGGCCCAGACCTTCGCCCAGGCGCTGGGCCTCAAGTTCGGGCGGGTGCAGTTTACCCCGGACATGACGCCCGGGGATATCCTGGGGACTAACCTCTTCAACTTCCAGACCAACGAGTTTTCCCTCACCCCGGGCCCCATTTTCACCGAAATCCTCCTGGCCGACGAGATCAACCGCACGCCCCCCAAGACCCAGGCCGCCCTCCTCCAGGCCATGAACGAGCGGAGCGTCACCATCGACCGCCAAACCTACGAGCTGGGGGACGACTTTATGGTGGTGGCCACCCAAAACCCCATCGAGCACGAAGGGACCTATCCCCTCCCCGAAGCCCAGCTGGACCGTTTCCTCTTTAAAATCAAAGTGGATTACCCCCAAAAGGAGGAGGAAGAGGATATCGCGCGCCGCCACGGCCATATCGCCAAGCTGGCCCGCCCCCAAAAAATGGGCGTCGCCGCCGCGGTCACCCGCGAGCATATCGCCCACGCCCGCTCCCAATCAGCCCAGGTGACCCTCTCCGAGCCCCTCGTCGCCTATATCGTGGACATCGTCCGCGCGACCCGCGCCCATCCCCTCATCGAAACCGGGGCCAGCCCCCGGGCCTCCAGCGTCTTCGCGGCCTCCGCGCGGGCCCGGGCGGCCCTTTTGGGGCGCGACTTCGCCATTCCCGACGACGTCAAGTTTTTGGCGCTCCCCCTCCTGCGCCACCGCCTCGCCCTCAGCCCCTCCGCGGATATCGAGGGGGCCCAGGCCGACCAGCTTGTCGCCGATATCCTCTCCCAGCTCCCGGCCCCCCGATGATTATCCCCGCCCCCCGGGCGGTCCTCGCGCTGGCCGCCTCCGTCCCCATCGCCGGCGTTCTCCTCCGGGCTTTCCCCGAGAGCCCCTGGAGCGCCATGTACCTCCCCGCCCTCGCGGCGACCCTCTTTTTCCTGGATCTGATCCTCGCGGCGAGCTTTAAGGACATCTCCTTCGACGCGCGCCATCCCACCCACTTTTACGTGGGCCAGAAAGCGGAAATCGCCATCGCCTTCGCCGGGCCCGGCACCGAGCGCGCCCCTGTGGATCTCTCCGTCTTCTGGGAGGCGGACGGGCCTTTCCCGGAAATCCCGGAAGGCCGCCTCGCCCTCGCGGAAACGGGGGAATTGCGCCTTTCCGTCACCCCCTCCCGCCGCGGCCGGATCCGCCCCCGCCACCTGTGGCTCTCCCTTCTGGGTCCCTTGAAATTCGCCCTCAAACGCGCGTCTTACCCCTTGGATCTGGATCTGCCCGTCCACCAAAACATCCACGCCTTAACCGAGGAGGCCCTCTCCCACACGACCCGGGACGCCTCCTTCGGCCAGAAAAGCCTTCCCTTCTTAGGGGAAGGCGGCGAATTTGAGAATCTCGCCGACTACCAGGTGGGCATGGACAACCGCTTCATCGACTGGAAACGTTCCGCCCGCCACCACCGCCTCCTCGCCAAGGAATTTCGAACCGAGCGCAACCACCAAATAATGCTCGCTTTCGACCTCGGCCGCCTCGCGAGCGAGCCCATCGACTCCGTCCCCCGGCTCGACCGTTTCGTCCGGGCGGGCCTCGCCTTAAGCTGGATCGCGCTGCGCTCGGGGGATCTCGTGGGCGCCTGCGGCTTTGACGCGAGCTTCCGCTCCTTTCTGGCCCCGGGCCGGGGGCCCTCCTTTTTCGCCAAGCTCCTCAACTTCACCGCGCGCCTGGATTACGCCCCCGTGGAGACCAATTTCACCCTGTGCCTCACCGAGCTCTTGGGAAGGCTCCGGCAAAGGGCCCTCATCGTTTTGGGGGCCGAGTTTTCCGATTCGGTCTCCGCGACCCTCCTTTTGGAGTGCCTGGAACTCATCCGCAAAAAACACCGGGTCATCTTCGTCTCCCTCCCCGACCCGCTCTTGGAGACCCTCTCCGCCCGCGAGCCCAAATCCATGACCTCTCTGGCCGAAAGCGTCATCGCCCAAGAACTCGCGCGGGAAAGAGCTTTAACCATCGCCAAGATGACCCGTCTCGGGGTTTGGGCCATTGACGTCCCCTACCCCAAGCTCAACGGCGCTCTGCTGAACCGTTACCTCCGCGCCAAAGAAAGGGGGCTCCTATGAGCGCCTCCTCCCTCGCCGCGCCCGGGGAAGCCGCTCGCCCGGACGCGCCTTGGCTTCATGGGGAGGCCAAGCGCGAGGCCCCAAACGGCGTCCAAGACGGGGCCATCCGCTCGGCGCGCTTCCGCAAAGGGCGCGAGGAGAGTTGGCGGCGGTTGGAAACCCTTCTGGCCAAACTCGACAAGAAGGGCCTCAAGGCCCTGTCCGCCCCGGAAACCATCGAGCTTCCCCGCCTCTACCAAATCGCCGTCTCCTCCCTCTCCCTCGCCCGCGCCATTATTTTGGACAGACGCCTCTTGGCCTATCTGGAAAACCTCTGCTTTAGGGGCTACCTCGCGGTCTACGGCCCCCGGGAAACCCTCGCGGAAGTAAGCGTCGCTTTCGCGACAAGAGGCTTTCCCGCCGCGGTCCGCTCCCTCAAAATCTATATCCTCGCGGCCTTTCTCGTCTACGCCGCCGGAATCCTCGCGGGCTGGCTCCAGGTCGGGCGCGACATTAACCATTTCCACCGCGTCCTCCCGCCCTCCCAGTCCCAGATCCAAGTCAGCGACAGCCCCCAGGAACTGCTCGCGAACGAAATCTTTCCCCCCTTTCCGGGTTTCGAGCGGACCTTCGTCGTTTTCGCGAACTTCCTCTTCCGCCACAACGCCCAGGTGGCCTTTCTCTCCTTCGCCCTCTCCTTGGCCCTGGGCGTCCCCACGGTCCTCATCGCCTTTTACAACGGGGAAGTTTTGGGGGCGCTCCTCTCCCTCCACGCCCAAAAGGGCCTCCTTTTGCCCTACGCGGCCTGGCTCTCCATCCACAGCGTCACGGAAATCTTAGCCTTCGTCCTCGCCGACGCCGCCGGCCTCTCAATCGCCCACAAAATTCTCTTTCCCGGACGGGAAAGCCGGCTTAAGGCCTTAAGCCGCCAGGGCCGCGAGGCCGGAGTCGTCATGCTGGGAGTGGTCCTCATGCTCTTTATCGCCGCTTTCTTGGAGGGGGGCGCGCGACAGCTTTTCAACCACACCGGGGCCAGGATCGCGGTGGCCCTCCTCACGGGCTCCTTATGGCTCGCCTATTTCCGCTACGCGGGAAAGGAGCGGCCGTGAGCGCCACGCGCCCCCCCGCCGCCCGGCGGGCGACCTCCCGGATGGGAACGCCCAATCCCTTCGGGAAAGCCCCCAAAACCCGGACCGTCATGGCCCCCGAGGGGCTCGCCCTAATCTCGCGGATCCCCCCGCGCTCCGAAAGGCTCGCGGCCTTCCTTCTGGACTTTTTCCTGATCCTCGCCGCGGACTTCGCGCTCCTGACGATCCCCTTCTATATCGGGGACTTTAGCTCGTCGCTCCAGTGGACCATCGTCCTTTTTCTGACCTTCATCGTCAATAACGCCTACTTTATTTATTTTGAGCTCTCCTGGCAGGGCCGCACCCCCGGCAAGAAGCTCCTTAAGCTGCGGGTCGTCAACCGCCACGGGGGCGAGCTCTCCCCCTTCTCCGTGGTCGTCCGCAACCTGACGCGGCAAATGGAGCTTCTGACGCCCACCCTCCTTTGGAGCGACGGCCCGGACAACCTCTTGGTCAACGTGGCGCTCCCCATTGTCTGGTTTTTCGGAATTACCCTTCTTCCCTTTTGGAACCGCGACGGCTTAAGGGCCGGAGATCTTTTGGGGGGAACTTTGGTTATTTCCTCGCCCCGCGCGGAGCTTCTCCCAGATCTTTCGGCCCCGAGCGGGGACCGCTTGGAGAGCGCGCGCCGCTTTTCCTCCCGGCAACTCTCCATCTACGGCAATTTTGAGCTCCAGGTCTTAGAGGAAATCCTCCGCAAACCCGTAAGCGACATCCCCCGCGCCACGCTGTGGACCGTGGCCCGCAAAATAGCCGTCAAAATCGACTATCCCCTGGATCCGGAACTCACCGCGGAAGGGCTGCGCCTCTTTTTGACCGATTTCTACGCCGCGCTCCGGGCCTTTCTGGAGGAAGGCCGCCTCTACGGCCGCGACAAAAAAGACCAAAACAGCCCCCCGGCCTCCGGCGCCGCCTAAGACGGGACCGCGCCTCCCCCCATAGCCGCGCCCTTAAGCCCTCCCACGGAAAATACGGGGCCGCGGGGAAAAAAGGAAAAAAACGAAGCGCCCTCAGGGCGCGGGCGGGCCAGGACGCCGTACAATGGAAGCGCCCCCGGGGGCCAAGGCGCGGCCTTTTCCCTTAAAAGCCCCCGACGCCCGCCCCCAAGCGGCCCCGCCTTCCCGCCAGAGGAGCTCCCGTGACCCGACGCGCGGCCTTTCTCCGATACGCCCTCCCCGACCCCTTTACCGTCCTTTTATTGGGGGCCGTGGGCTTGGCCTTGGCCCTCCCCGCCACCGGGGCCCTCTTTGGCCTCATGAGCTTTTTGGCCGATTTGGTCGTGGCCTTCCTCTTTTTCCTGCACGGGGCCAAACTCAGCCGGGAAAACCTGAAGGCGGGCCTCGCCAACTGGCCGCTCCACCTCATCATCCTCGCCTCCACTTTTCTCCTCTTTCCCCTTTTGGCCCTGGGCCTCAAACCCCTCTGGGAAACGCTCGCGGGCCACGAGCTCTACTTGGGAATCCTCTTTCTGGCGACCTTGCCCTCCACGGTCCAGTCTTCCATCGTTTTTACCTCCCTTTCCCGGGGCAACGTGGCCGCCGCCGTCTGCGCGGCCTCAGGCTCAAGCTTACTGGGGGTTTTTCTGACTCCCCTCCTCGTCAGCGCGCTTGTCCGCGTCCCGAGCTTTTCCTGGGGCCTGGAGCCCCTTGGGGACCTTTTCGCCCAACTTTTGGCTCCCTTTGTCGTGGGCCAGATCGCCCGGCCGAAACTGGCGCCCCTTCTCCAAAAACGCCGCGCGCTCTTAGGCTTTACCGACCGTCTCGCGGTTATTTTTATCGTCTACGTCAGCTTTTCCTCCAGCCTGTCCGCGGGGGTATTCCGCGGGTTCTCCCTCCAGTCCCTGGGCGGCCTCGCGGCCGCCGCCTCCCTCCTTTTGGCCCTGGCTTTAACGCTCACCTTTCTCGTGGGAAAAGCCTTCCGCTTTTCCCGGGAAGACAGAGTGGCCATTTTGTTCTGCGGCTCCAAAAAAAGCCTGATGGCCGGCGTTCCCATCGCCAATATTATCTTTCCCCCCGCCGCCGTCGGGGCTTTCCTTTTGCCTCTGATGGTCTTCCACCAGATCCAGCTCATCGTCTGCGCCTGGCTGGCGCGTCTCTGGGCCCGCGGCGTCCCGGACGATAAGGATTAGACCTCCGCCCATCCTCTCCCCGTCTCTTCTTTCGCGCGCGCGACCTCGCGAACGCGATCCTCTCACGGCTCAAATTATTTAAGACGTATGGCGCCGACAGCCCCGCGACGCCGAACCCGAAGCGAGTGGAACCACGCGGGTTTCCACTATCCGCGAGGAGCCATCCTCGTTGGCGCGGCGGGCGAAGAATAGCGGAGAACCTCCGCCCGGATCTTTCTCGGCCTTCCGCAAACCATGGAGGAGCCAAGAATTCTGGCTTTTGACTTTAAAAAGGAGCCCCCATTGGCGGGCACGCGCGAGGGGGGCCACGCCCAAGAGACGAGGGAGCCCCGAACATGGCGCTTGGGGCGGCCTGTTCAGATTATGGGGGCGTTGGTCGCGCCGTTTCGCGGACGGACGCCCTCGCGAGTCGCGTCATATTTGTGGCTATTTGTAGATTTAATTCCATAATAGGGAAAAAAAGGTTATAATAGTTATTAGTTTCGGTCGTTCTTTAGAGCGTCACGAATTTAAGCCATAGGGGAAATTATGGAAGATATCAAAGTTGGCGCCCAGTCTTTCCAAACGATAATGAAAGGAAATTGTCTTTACGCCGACAAGACCAAGCAAATTTATGATTTGACTCTGAGCGCGAAAGGCGCTTATTTTCTTTCAAGACCCAGGAGATTTGGAAAATCTTTGCTTTTAAGCACTATTAAAGAGCTTTTTACGGGTTCTCAAGACCCTCATGGCCCACCCCAAGGCCTTTTCGCCGATTTATGGATTGGCGGCGAAGAAGCGGGTTACGATTTTACGCAAACCTTTCCTGTAATAACTTTAAGCATGGCTATGGGAAGCTTCACCCCAGAGTTTTTTATTGAGAGCCTCAAGGGAAATCTTCTTCGTATCGCCAGAGATCATGAGCTTGATATTTTCGGTCCCAATCCGGACAATATACTGACCGATCTCGTAATTGGAATTAAACGCAAATATAAAAAAGACGTGGTTTTGCTCATCGATGAATATGATGACCCCATAAATTCCCATATTAATGACGTTGAATTGGCGAAACAAAATTTACAGTGCCTTCGTGATTTTTATTCCCCGTTAAAATCTCTTGAAGACGCTTTGCGTTTTCTTTTTTTAACTGGCGCAACCCGTTATTCTTTGCTTTGGCAATCAGGAGTGTTAAACCATCTTACTGATATAACTTTGGATGAAAATTACTCGTCTATCTGCGGTTTTACCATTGACGATTTTGACAATTATTTTGCCGACTATTTTCCTGAAACCCTTGAAGCGTTTAAGGTAAAAAATATATTAGGAAAAGACGCGACTGTTTCAGATTTGCGAAAAACGCTAATAGACTGGTACGATGGTTATAGTTGGGATGGAAAGATCAGGGTTTTAAATCCTTATTCGATTTTAAATTCTTTCAGGCTAAAAAAGTTGGGTAATTTTTGGATAGAACATGAGCCTTCGGCGATGTTTTTATCTTCCGTTATCGCCAAGGATCCATTGGCCTTTACCGCTGATAAATTACGTAAGCTGACGGAAACAAAAATTAAAATGACCGAAGTGGTCGGTTCCTTGACTCCTTTGCAGGCGCTGTTTCAGACTGGGTACCTGACCGTGGATACAATTACGCGCGAAAACGCGTTAGAATTTTATAGTTTTCGGACGCCAAATGAAGAAGTTAGGCCAATATTTGAGGATGAGTTTCGGTTAAGCGTATGCTCTTTATTTAAAATTGACATCGATGAGCAAAATTATTATGTTGAGAACGCGCTAATTAATGAGGACGCGGAAAAAATTACGGAATTGATTTCTTCTCTCTTCTTAAAGCTTCCAGCTAGACATCACAATCCTAATGAGTCTTTTTATCATAGCGTGCTTTTCGCGTATTTTCAAGCTATGCGTGGAGTCAAAGTCGGCGCCGAGATTCCTGGGGCAAAAGGAGTTCCCGATTTACTTTTAATTTTTAAAGATGGCTTATACGTAATCGTTGAGATGAAATATAAAAAAGTGACGGCGGAAGAAAATAAGCTCAAAGAAATTATTGAAAAAAATGAAGACAAAGGAAACGCGCGAAACAAAAATAAGACTCGTCGCGTTTTACCCAAAAACGCCAAAAATATTGAAGGAGAACTCAAAAAACTCGCCTTAACGGGTCTGGCCTCCATTAGGCGCCTTGGCTATGGGGACCCATATTTTTCGGAAGCTAAAAAATTTTAAAGATGGGAGTTGGAGTTCGCGGCAGGGGAGATAGCCGAGTATTATTGGAAAATAATGAACAAACGAAAATAATCATAGAAGCGGAATATCTCAAAGAAGAAGCCGCGAAGACGCGAGACGAGGCGGGAAACCGCGAAGGCGAAAAAGCGCGATTTTTTCAAGAAAAAGCGAGAAAACTGAAAGATAGAGCCGATAAATTGGAAAAAGAAGCGTTAGAGCTTAAAAAAGACGATATTGTCAAATTACAAAAAGAAGCGGAAACGCTTAAAAAAAATATTATTGACGCTCGGAAAAGATTTTCTCAATAAACTGTCGCCCCAAAAGCTGACTGAAGCGCGAAGAGCGCTAGCTCTCCGAATTTTTTAAGTCGCTTCACGGAAAACCGCGCGCCGACCCAGCGGGCGGGCTGGGAGCGAGGCGTGAATTTTGCCGCGAATTGCCCTTTTTGTTCACGCGTGGCGCGATTTTCCTCGTGAAAAGCGAAACGATATATCAACACGCGCTCTCCGCCACGCGCGGGGGCTCGTCGGCGTCAATTGAGATGGGGACGGTTCGCCGCCGGAGGAAGGCGGCCATATTTACCGCCTTTCCCAGAAAAAGACGCTCTGGAACCCTTGCCGCGATTCAGCGCGGCGCGAAAAGAGTTTCAGCGCGTCGAAAGACACAAGGGACGCCTTCAGGAGCAAAGACACGGCTCTACTCTGAACATCGAAACGCGCGAGGTTGAACTCCAGAATCGCTTCGCCGTCAGACGGGCCTAGGATTCGCGGAGCGCGCGAAGAGGCGAGCGAAGTCCACCGCGAAGGAAACGATAAGATAGGCGACGCTCATATCAATCGCCGCCACGGCCATCCTCCTGAAGAGCGGTTGGCGCGCGGTCAATCACATCCTCCAAAGTTCGGACAGTCAGCTCTCAAGAGATATTCCTTTAATTTGGAACTTTTTCCCACGCCCTCCTCTCCGCTCCAGAACGCGCGTTTCCGCGAAGAACCATATTTTCGGCGCGCGCCTTACGCCATCGGCCAACCCCCTTAAAAATTAACCATCGTCAACTGTCGCGGAAAGCCTTAAGAGATACTTAACGTTAACCTCATAATATAATTTATAAAAGTTCACGCGTCACGTGAGTTATTGTCCCTTAAGGAAAAAAAAGATAAATAAAGACGCGTTTCGTTAAAGTTTTTCCCGCCCCCTTCCGATAAAATAGACAGCGGAGATTTCCGCGTCCCCTCTCTTTAAAGGCGACTCCTTTGAGGAAATAGGCCCATGATTAGCTCCATTTTAAATTTGGCGAACCAGACTCTTCTCTACAACGGGTCCCTCGCGTCTACCCGGCGCGCGCCGCTTTCCCCCATCGGGGAGGTAGGGGCGCGCGACGAGGAGCGAGTGACCCTTCAAGTCGCGGATGAGACGTCCTTAAGCTTCGGCGCCGCCTCCCCGGGCGATAAATTCACGGAAAGCCTCGCCGCCCGGCTCCGCGAGACGGGCCTCGCGGGCCCAGGGGCCGAGACGCGCGCCATCGCCATCGCCGCCGCCGCGGGCGCGGTCATCAACGAGGTCAAGGAAGAGAACGGCCCCGCCGCGGCCAACCGCCTCAAAGCCGAAATCATGCGAGAGGCCTCGGGGCAGGAAAGCGACGGGCAAATCGGCGCTATCGTCGGCGCTTTTTTAGGGAGCCTGGCCAACCCCAACGAAGCCACGAGCCGCGGTTTTAGGGAGCGCGAGGAGAAAAACCAACAAAGCGACGCGGCCCCCGACAAGGTCGCGGCCAAGGCGCGGCATAAATTGGAAAACGAGGCGCGGCGCGAGGCCCTCGCGGAGAGCGCGGGGACCGTCGCGGGCGACGATGATGACAAGGCGGGCGACGGAGAGTCCGTGGCCGCCGTCAGCTCGGCCATCCGGAGCGCCTTAGGCGAGATCCAGGCCTCGGGAGGCGACTATGAGCCCCTCCCCGCCGAAGCTTTCGCGCCCCTGGTCAATAAGGTCAAAAGCCTTTTGTCCCGCTCCCCCAAGACCGTCGAGCCCCCCCAAACGGCGGCCGCGCGGGATCATTCCGCGGAGGCTTCGTCCACGTCCGCGCGGAACGCGACTTCCTACAATATTTATTCCCAATACTCCCAAATGGCCCTCGCGCCGGGACGGCTCCTTTCCGTCGCCGTTTAAGGCGCGATTAGCTAACCTTAAGCCAGCGCGTCGCGCTCGCGAATTTACTTGTCTCCTCTCCGACTCGTCCTCAAACGTTATCCTGACGCGACCGCGGCCCCACGCGGACGCTTCGTCGGCGGGCAAGGACAGGGGCGGCGCGCGGCTCATTGGTCAAGACCTTCGGCCTCGCTGATAGCGTAACGCGAAAACGCCTTTAAAACCAGCCAACCTCACCCCTCGCCCCTTGGAGCCTTGCCAGCCTACGGATTGGCCTCGCTGAGGCGTGTCCAAAATAGCCCAGCTTCGCGCCTTTCGCTTTTATTTAAGGCGACGCGACGCCTGGCTGTTCAGAACCGTGGTCTCGCCGTTTTTGACAAAGACGCGGGCCCCGACGCTACGAATTTCTAAATCCACGGCCATGGAGACGAGGATAGGATTTTGGTAGGCCCCTCCATAGTTATTGTTGAAGATCTGGGCCATCCCCGCGCGGGCGGCCTTCAGGGCGGCGCGAGCGCCTTGGGCGGTTTTCATTTCAATAATATATATTTGGTCTTTATACCTGACTTCTAAATCCATTCGGCCAAGATTATTACGCGCTTCAGGCCGCGCGATAGCTTCAGCCCCTACGGACACGCTCGCAAAGTCGCCCGATAGAAAGACTCCCCCAGCTTCTGGCGCGTCTCTTTCAGATAAGTCTCTTTGTGGCTCAAAACTGATAGATCCTGGGCTTTTTTTCCGAAAATCTTGGAAAACCCTCCCAGAATTCTCTTAACCAGCCTTGGCGAAACCATATCCGCGCGATCAAGGTAAGTCAGGCCTGAATAAAGGCGCCTTATATTGGCTACCATATTCGGAACGTCGCCGACGGCCAAATAGCCGGCTATTTCCATCCTAGCGGACAGAGCATGATCATCTGATGAATATAAATTATTCATGAACAGAGCTTCTAGCGCGGACCGGACTTCAAAGTTAGGAAAGTCCAGGAAGTAGACGCCTTGTTCATCTTTACGCAAAGTCAGGTATCCAGCCTGGTAAAGAAACCCCGCCGGAGACATCGAGCCGATTTCTCCAGGAGAGCTGACAAAATCTTCGTCAACTTTAAAGCCGGAAAAACTACTTAAGGCGAGATTCCGATCTTTTAAAAATTTCCTAATAAGGCCGCTGGAGCCTGATCTAATCCAATATTTAATAAATTTTCTCTTCTCAAAAAAAGCGAAGTAGAGAAGGGATTGTAGACCCTGGTAACTCCATCAAAAGAAAAACCGTCATAGTAGTCCCGGATACGATTTAAGAGTTCCGCTTCTTCCATTTCGAGCCATTCGGCCGTGGCCTTGACACGCGAGGCGAAGCGACGCTCTAGCTCCTCCTGGGTTAGGCCCATAAAGGCCGCGAACTCAGAATCATTCGAGATATCCACAAGGTTATTTAGAGCTGAAAAGACCCCCATCCGCGAAAATTGGGAAACCCCGGCGATGAAGACAAAATCCAAATATTGACTGTTGGATTTGATTAAAGCGTAGAAATCCCGCGTGTATTCTCTGATTTTCTCAACCAGCCATCGATCATAGGTCACGTCGCTTTGAATAACGCTGGAAACGGGAAGTCGATTCGTCGATCAGCGGGCCGGCTTATTGGGAGAAAGTTTTACGCGGATCCTCTAACAGGCGTGAAAAAATATTGCCGGGCTCGTTCCCTCTGATAGCTTTTTTATGACGATCCGCGTTGGATAGCGGACGGCTGGTTAATCTTTCCTCAAGAACCTCAAGTCCACTGCCGCCCGTCAATTGACTCATGTCCAGGCGAACTACCGGTCTGGGGGTAAATTCAGGGGAATTTATTAATTTCGCGGCGGCCAAACCCTTAAAAAGTTCCTTCCTCCCAGAGTAATAGGCGTCCAGAACCGAGAGAGTCAGAGACTTGCCAAAACGCCTGGGCCGAGCGCAAAAAATGACGGGCCCCTATCTTCGGCGGCGGAGGAATATATTTGGTCTTATCCACATATACGCCATTTAGGTCCAGTAAAGTATCAAAATCACGCGCCCCAGCGGGCGGTTCTGGCTCCATCTTTTTCTCCTTTGAAGCTTAGGCCACGATAATATTCCCACAACCAGGCCCGCTCCACGTCATTTGCTATTATTGCGTTAACGAGACCCACCGCGCCATAAAGACGCCTCAAAACGCCACCGGCCCCGCCTACCCTTAGCCTGGAACCCCCACGATATGGACACGCGAGACTATCGCGACCGGCCTCAAGCCGGCGTGGCCGCCCAAAGCCGCCATGACGAGCCCCACGCGAGCTTTAAGCGCCAGGATAGAGCCGCCACGCGCTCGGTTCCGGGCGATTCCCACGCGCTGAACTGGGCGCCCCTGAGGCCATGGCGCGCCAGGGAGTCGCTGGGAGCGCGAGACCCTCGCGGAAGACGAGGATGACGACGAGGGCGACGAAGAGGACATAACCGCCGTCAATTCGGCCATTCGGCGCGACTGAGCCAGAGACGCGGCGCTTGTCCTTGGCCGACTCCAAATATCCCTCTCTCGCGGACGCGCGCCCCCCAAGACGGCGATTGTTCGCGCGGACGCGCGCGAGGAGCCTATTGGCTCGCGAATTCCCCCGGGAAAACTTCCCGCGCTTTTTCCAGCATAATTTGGAGGACCCCCTCGAGAGTCAGGTCGGTCGAGTCCACGCGGACGCTGTCCGCGGGCTCGAGTAAAGGATCGACTTCCCGGTGGGAGTCTTGGTAGTCGCGGAGCATAATGTCCTGCAGAATCTTGTCCAAGGGCGGGGGAGAAAGGCTTTGCCGGATCATTTGGGCGCGGCGGCGCCTAGCCCTTTCTTTGGCGGCGGCGGACAGATAGAATTTAAGTTTGGCCTCGGGGAAAAGCGCCGTCCCCTGGTCGCGGCCCTCGGTGACGAGCCTCCCTTCCCGCCCCAGTTTCCGCTGGAGTTCCCTCAAGGAGAGGCGCGCGGCGGGAACGGCCGAGACCTTGGAGGCCAGGATGGAAATATTCTCCGCCCGCAAATAGCCGGTCACCTCCCTTTCCGCCAAAAAGACCCGGCTCTCTTCCGCGGCGAGTTGGACGGCTATGGGCAACTGGGAGATAAAACGGATTAAAACTTCGTCGAAAGGACAGCGCGCGAAGCCTTTTTCGTAGACGGCGAAGGCCACCGCCCGGTAGAGGGCGCCGGTGTCCAAAAATTTCCAGCCCATGGCCTTGGCTAGGCTCTTGGCTAAGGTGGACTTGCCGGATCCAGCGGGTCCATCAATAGTGATAATTTCCGTGAAATTCATTTTTTCCTCGCGGCTTGAAGGCGCCTTCGCCCCCCCGCCAATTATAAATCTTTGCGCTACATATTATGGATTGATGGGAGCGCAAAAAGTCCCGGAACTGACAATCGGGCGTCTCTTAACGCCAAATAAAGACTACTAATTAGGTAAATATATCATATAAGGTATCGTTGTCCATCTGGCTACCGCGGTGAAGGGTTTTCGCGCTTTCATCATGGATTGAGTCGAAAAATTTTCTCCAATCCCTCCCGCCGGGAAAGGCGCGCGAGGGATTCCAGCGCGGGGGCGCGCCCCCTAAAAAAAGCTCCCGTAAGCGAGCCCAGGAGTTAAAAAATATCCTAAAAAACCTTTCTTAAAGCGCCGAGGCCCAGGGGACGCGATATTATCGCGCGGGGAGGATCGCTTGGCAAGCCAAAAGGGAAGCCCCCAGTCTTTCGCGAAACCTTAAAAAAAAGGCTCCTAGGCGCGAGCCCAGGAGCCAAAATCACAAACTATACAATATCAAACGCGCCGCGATTACGCCGCGGCGCGGCGCGCCTGTCAAGAAAAAAATGACGTAAGGGCGCGCGCGGCGGGAAAGCCCCGCCCCCCAAGCGGAGGCCTTTTTCCCCGACCCCGAGGGCTCTCCGGCGCGAGCTTGGAGGCCCCTTTCTTTTCTGGCGGGCGGGAGAAAAAATTTGTCCCTCCCCGCGCGAGCCTTCCCCCCCTCGCGCGAACCCATAAAAAAGGCTCCCAGGCGCGAGCCCAGGAGCCAAAAGCACACTAAAAGATAATTCCAATGAATAATATAAAGATATCATGTCGCGGCGCGCCTGTCAAGAGAAAAGTTGGAGAAAAATGAGGCGGCGGCGCGCCGCGGAAAAGCCCCGCCAGCCACGGCAAGGCTTTTTCCTCCGTCCCCAAGGGCTCTCCGACGCGAGCTTGGTGGGGCCCTTTCTTTTCCGCCGGAGAGAGCCAAATATTTTTCCCTTCCCGCGCGAGGCGCCCCTCCCCCACGCCCAAGTCAGCCCTTCCCCTCCCCCGCGGCCCCGCTTTCCAAGCCGTTTTCCCGTTAAGTTCTTGACTTTATTTTACTTTTGGATTAATGTTCTTTTTCCGCGATGGAGGCCTGGGAGCGGCTTCGCCCTTCCAGGCTTTCCCGCGCGCGGCGCCCAAGGCCGCCCGTCGCCCTCGCGCGAGGGCTCGTGGCCCCGAGCCATTGGAGAGCCAATTTTCGGGTCGTTAACTCAGCTCGGTAGAGTATCTGCCTTTTAAGCAGAGAGTCGTGGGTTCAAATCCCGCACGACCCACCACTCGTCCCATACGCGTCCCCATCGTCTAGCCTGGTCCAGGACGCCGGCCTTTCACGCCGGCAACACCGGTTCAAATCCGGTTGGGGACGCCAAAAATCCTAAAAACTACCATATATAGTCTTTTAGCTTAAATAAATTGCCGTACATGGTAGATAAAAAATAGGGTTAGACCGTTTTTTTCCCCATTTGGCAATCTGATTGGCAATCTATTTTGGAGATTGCCAAAGATGGGGTTAACGGATAAATTTGTTAAGGGCATAAAGCTTATAGACAAGGCGCAGACCTATTTTGATATTAATGGGCTGTGTCTTGAGGTTACGCCTACAGGCCTCAAAAGCTGGAAACTTAAATATTTTGCGGCTGGCGAGGATACCCGGGTAACCCTTGGGCCTTGGCCCGAAGTCACCTTAAGACAGGCTCGGGTTTTGGCGGAAACTCAGCGCCAGGAGCTGGAAAAACCGCCAGACCCTGAGAAATCGCTTTTCCAAACTTTGGCTGACGACTGGGCCGAAAGGTTCTTGGGGAAGTACGTCCCCAAGGGAACAGGGTTTTAAGACCCAGCGTTTAACCCAAAGAATTTGCCCTATACTAGGGCGCCTTCCAACGCTTTTTCCCGACGCCGCTTTTAACCGAAACGCGCGCGTTTCGCGAGAAATTTAGCCTCGCGAGGCCCCTGGCCTCCCCTGGAATCCGGCGCCGCCCGCGCGGGGGCTCGCCACCCCTTTTTTTACGCGGAAGACCCAAAGCCCAAGGGGCGCCCCCGCTTTTTCGCGGAGCCTAATTCCCCAAAGTCTCTTCTTTCGCGCTTTTTTCGCCGCGCCTATTTTATGGTAGCGTCGCGCGGCGCCGCCACGCGCCAGGCTCCCCACGCCGTAAACTCCGCGAAGTTCCGCGCGCCCGCGCGGACGCGCGCCTTTTCCTTAAACTATTTGGGTAAGCGCGCGAAAGCCTCGCGGGCCGAAAAGAATATACGGGACTTATAAAAAGTTATTTAAAAACTCCCGCGCGCGCGGGCGCGTCTTTCAGTTAAACTAAGCCTGGCGCGCGTCAATTCGTCCGCTCCGCGGAGTCCCAACGCGCTCGCTTTCTCGGCGGAGGGCTTGCGATTGGGCCAGTGTTAATTTAATATTTTGAATTAGGGAAAAAAATCGTTTCCGCCGCGCCGAGCGCCGCGAAGGCCAGCGGACCCCATGGGGGGAAATCGGCCCGCGCGCGCCCAAGGCGAGCCGCTTTAAGTTCCCTAACCCCTGACACGCTCCGCCTCCCCCCGCGCGCCGCCTCGGCCGCGCGAGGGGGAAAACCTCTCTAATCCTTCTCGCCGACCCCCGGGCCCTGGCGGGGGCGCCCCCCGTCGCGACCGGGCGGCGAGTCATTCTGGAAGGGGAGAAACATGAACCGCGCCGCTTTAAATTTGGGTCCTCCCCAGAGGATAACGGAAACCGACGTCATTATCGTCGGCGGAGGGGCCACGGGCGCCGGCGTGGCCCGGGACTGTTCCCGCCGGGGCCTTAAGTGCGTCCTTTTGGAAAGGAGCGATTTGGCCACCGGCGCCACGGGCCGCAACCACGGGCTTCTGCACAGCGGGGCCCGCTACGCGGTGACCGATCAGGATTCGGCCCGCGAATGCGTTAAAGAAAACCTCATCCTGCGCTCAATCGCCCGTCATTGCGTGGAAACGACTGACGGGCTTTTTATTTCCCTGCCGGAAGACGGGCTGGAATACCAGGAAAAACTCCTGAAAGGCTGCGCCGAGGCCGGCGTGCCCGCGGAGGCCTTAAGGCCCAAGGAGGCCTTGGCCTTGGAGCCCTCGGCCAATCCCGCCCTCATCGGGGCCGTCAAGGTTCCCGACGGGGTGGTGGATCCCTTCCGCCTCGCCGTCGCCAATACCCTCGACGCCGCGCGCCACGGCGCCAACTGCGCGACCTACCACGAGGTCGCGGCCATCCTCAAGGAAAACGGCCGGGTCGTGGGGGTCAAGGTCCGCGATCTCTTGGGCCGGGAGGAATACGAAATCCGCGCCAAGCTCGTCGTCAACGCGGCGGGGATCTGGGGCGGCTTCATCGCCGCCATGGCCGGAGCGGAAATCAAGATGTTTCCCACCCGGGGGACCCTGCTCATCTTAGGCCACCGGATTAACCAGTTGGTCATCAACCGCTGCCGCAAGCCCGCGGACGCGGACATCCTCGTCCCCGGAGACACGGTCTGCCTCATCGGGACGACCTCCATTCCCATTGAGTTCGCGGAACTCGACACGACCCGGGTCAGCCCGGAGGAGGTGGACCTTTTAATCCGCGAGGGCGCCCTTCTGTGCCCCGCCATCCGGGAGGCCCGCAAAATCCGCTGTTACGCCGGGTCCCGGCCCCTGGTCGCCGACGAAGCCGACGCCACGGGCCGCTCCATTAGCCGCCACATCGTGCTTTTGGATCACGAGACCCGCGACAATATCCCCGGCTTTATCACCATCTCCGGGGGCAAGCTCATCACCTACCGCCTCATGGCCGAGGAAGCCACCGACCTTATCTGCCGCAAACTGGGCCTTAACGTCCCCTGCGACACGGCGACGGCGCCCCTCCCGGGCTCCGAGGAGGCCCCGGAAGCGACTTTGCGCAAAGTCGCCC
>JAISCZ010000144.1 GCA_031265205.1 Deltaproteobacteria bacterium | reverse complement strand
TATATTCTACAATAAACTTTGGTGGAAAGCAAGGCCCACAATAAAAAAAATATCCAATTATTTGGGATAGTTAGCTGATCGGGCTAATTTTATAGTAAAATAATTGTAAAATTCACGTTTAAAAGACTTCCCAAGGAGCGCCCTGGAGCGCGACGCGCTCTGAGCGTTAAGCGCCAGAAAGCTTGGGCCGCGCGTCTCCGCTAACGCCCGCTGGCGCGCCGTTCCGGCGCGGACGCGAGCGAGCGCGTAATTTCGCGATTTGGCGAAGCGGCGCCGCTATCTCCATTAAAACGCGCCATTTAAATTCGCCATTTAAACGCGAACAATTTTCGCGTTAATAAAAAATAAAAATCAAAGACGGTAAGGCTATATCCTCATTTCGCGTCACTTGGCGCGCGTTTTTTCCCGACCGCTTTTTCGGCGGCGCTATTCGCGTGAATCGAGTATTCGGCGAAATATTTTATGACCATATTTGGCGACGGCGTCAAGGAGTAAGTTTTGGAGGTCTTATTATTTTTCTCGTAATAGTTAACGATTTGTTGGCATATGGATAGACTGGATAAAATAGAATCCACGCTTTGATTGTATCCCAATCTTGAAAATTCAAGTTTTATAGCGCTTGAGAGAATAAACGCCAACGCGCAAATAAGACCATAAACAATAATATCGCCTTCGCTCAAATGAGTTTTAGGAATAAACGAGATAAATTTGTCGCCCGTTAAGCGCTTAAAATAGGCTTCAACGCGCCGCCGCGCTCCGAAAGCGGACACTATTCGCTCATTTGTCCAATTATCCCTGTTAGTAAACAAGACGGTATTTCCAAATTTCGATTTTTTTAAAACGATTATCGCCGTAAATGTCGCGCCGTATTCTTCTATTTTCGAGCGGAAAGCTTTAGCGCCGTCAAAATTATCCCCCTTAAGAGGAATACATTTCGCTTTAAGAGTCTCAAAAAGGAGCGCGCCTCTCTTCCGGCTGACCTCGCCCACAAAATTGAACGCGAAAGGATCTTTTTGAAGTATTTTGTCGAAATTAGCGGCTGATTTTTTTTCCCTATCAAAAACAAAAGTGATATCGGGATTCATGCGCGATTCGCGCAGTCTCGCCTGAAAACCGTCAATAATTTGAGAAATATCTTGGGCGTCATTCGCGTTGTCAAAAATAGTTTCGCGCAAAAGAGGCGCGTTAAATTCCGTGGAAACCGTCAAAGGCAACCCGGCGATTTTAAAATCAGCCGCGCTCCTTGAACGGAATTCGGAATCATTAAAATTGATAAATTTTGGATTATAAAATAAAAGGAAATCAGCGGGGATACCGTAATTTTCAAAGACTTTCAACGCGATCGCGTCTTCGATTAAACGCGCGCGCTCTCTGGTTAAGCGGGACGCTTTGCCCCACAATCCTTGACTAGATAGGCTCTTCTCGTTAACTGACGGGAAGAGGTCAGGCAACACGGTATGGCGAAACCAATCTTCGCGCGAGGCTTTATCGCTCACGGGCGCTATCGCCCGATTTATCGCCGCGACCGTCAGCGACTCCCCGACGGAAAGGCCTCTTGGCCCCTTGCCAACGACAGAATCAATGATATCGACGACTCCAAGCCTTCGCGAAACGTCAAAGAGAGCGCGCGAGGCGCCGAATTCAAACGTTTCGCTGTAGGACGGCGCCTCTATTCCACCCGCCTTCACTCTCTGGGTCATCTCTATAATCTTCTCCAGGGTCCCCAAACAAACCTGTTTGACAATCCTGGGTTTGCCGTTTTCCATGACCGATTCCTCGATGTAGTAATATTTGCGCCCATCGATGATTTTATATATCAGTGAAGCCATGGCAAGATCCATTTCTCGCGACGCGAAGAAGTTAAAAGGTTAGTATAGCTGAATTAAGGCTTAAACGCGAGCTTTGGGCGAGCGCGCGAGCGTATTTTTTTTCTAAAGGACGCGCGCGACGAGGACAAGGCGGCTCAAATCGCCCACCTTTTCGCGCGACCGCCTCCAGGCGCGCGCGCGAGGCGCGGCGGGCGAGGGAACTTCGCGCGCGAGTCCCGTTCGCGGGAGGGACTGAGGGGCGACCGCGAGGGGCTCTTGGGTTTTGGCGGATTGAGGAGGCTCGCGGCCTTGGCTCCTTCTTCGGGCGAGAGGGCCAGCGAGAGGTATCCGCTCTCGCGAGGGAGAAGAGGGAGAAATAGAGTTAATTTGCTCTATTATATATCAGTTATAGTTAAAAATTAACCTTTTAATTTAATTTCGCGCGCGGGGTCCCGAAGCGCGCCGCGAGCCTTCCCGGACGGGCCCCGGACCCATCGCCGCGGGGCTAAAGCCGCCGGGCCTTCTCTTAACGGGCGCTTACAGCTGAAAGACCGGGGTGGGCTCCCATTGGGAGGCGGCGCACAGGGAAGGGGAACCCCGGCGCGCCTTGGCGAGGGCTTCCCGTGCGGCTTGGAGGGCCAGTTCCGGCAGATTGTTAGTCTCGGAGATATGGCCTAGGACGACGTGCTTGAGGCCCTGATGGAGAATTTCCGTTAAAAAAACGGAGGCGTCCTCGTTGGAAAGGTGCCCCACGCGACTCCGGACCCTCTGCTTTAAGACGTAGTGGTAGGGGCCGTTGATGAGCATTCCCAGGTCGTGGTTAAACTCAATTACGGCGGCGGTCAGATTGAGGAACTGCTGCCGAATCAGATGGGTAACCACGCCCAAGTCCATGGCCACGCCCAGGGAGGCCCCCGGGCCCTTAACAACGTAAATCAGAGGCTCCGTGGCGTCGTGGGAAGAGGAAAAAGAGGAGACCTTAAGGCTCCCCGCGACGACGGTCTCGCCGCTGGCGATAGGCTCGTAATCGACTCTCCCCAAGGTCCCGTTCGCCGCCATCATCGTGCCGGGGCTCGCGTAGACTTTTAAAGAGTACTTGCGGGCCAAAGGCCCCACCCCTTTCACGTGATCCCCGTGCTCGTGGGTAATGAAAACGGCCTTGAGCTTGGAGAGCTCCAGGCCCGCGCTTTTGGCCCTACCCTGGAGCTGGACGAGGGAAAGCCCGTTATCGATTAAAATAGCCGCGCCGTTTTCCTCGATATAAGTGGCGTTGCCCTTACTGCCGCTGGCCAGCAAACAAAAACGCATCGCTCTAGGCTCCCGTGGACCCAAAGGCGCCGGAACCCCGGACCGTCTCCGTCAGTTCCTCCACCAGAACCGCCTGGGGCCTGATTACCGGGCAGATCACCAATTGCGCCAGGCGCTGGCCCCGGCTGACGGCGCGGGGCTCCCCGCTGAGGTTGACGAGGGCTATGAAGATTTCCCCGCGGTAGTCGCTGTCCACGGTCCCGGGGGTGTTGATGACGGTGAGCCCCAGTTTGGCGGCCACGCCGGAACGGGGGCGCACCTGCCCCTCGTAGCCGTGGGGCACGGCCACGGCCCAGCCGGTGGGGATCAATTTAATCTCCCCGGCGTTAATCGTTAAATCCGCGTCGACGCAAGCCGATAAATCCAGCCCCGAGGCCCATTCCGAGCCGCGGGCGGGGAGTGGCCAGGCGGGATCCGCGGCTTTCCTCTGAAAATACAGGACGGGAGAATCCGCGCGCGTCGCGTCCGAGGGGTTAATGGAGTCAGACATTTCTCTCCTTTGGAGGTCTTTTCAATAATAGGCTTTGAGGGAGGAATAATTGGCTTGAAGGGGGCGGCCCATCTTTATTCAGCGCTTTTTAGGCGAAAGCGGAAGGGTTTTCCCCTTGACCTCCCCCGAGGAACTCTCCTTTGGCGGAGCTTTGGGGGCATGGCTCGGGCGGGCGGGCGGGGTCTCGCCTTTGAGCTCCAAGGGAGCGCTCTTGGGGCGGGCCGGGGACTCCTCCGGCTCCCGGGCCGCGACCGGCGGGGCTTTCGTTAAACTGGGGGGAGAGGGGAGAGCCGCCGCGGGCGGAGGCGAATAAGGCTCGGGGAAGAGGCGGGAAACGGGCCGCGGAGCGCGCGCGCTCTTGTCCTCCGCCTCGCCCTGGCCGCCCGGGGCCGTTTCAATACGCTCCATCAAGGCGGCGATAAACTGGAGATTGCTCGCGATCTGCTCGTAGGTTATCTGCCCGGAAGAGCTGTGGATGATGACGTTTCCGTATCCCAAAAAGCGCCCGAGAAAGCCGATGGTCGTCGAGACGTGGTTGATCTTGTTGAGGGGGGTCAAAACGGTGCGCACGCGCCAAAGGCCCACTTTTCCCAAGAGCAGTTTATCGGTAAAACCCAGTTCCGTAGTCAGAAAGATTAGAACGTCCCGGGCGGCGCGGGCCAAAAGGAGGGTCGCCAAAAGCAGGAGAATGATTTTGGCGGTCTGGGCGACCACGGGGTAATCCGGCAGGTAGGGCGCCACGTTCCCGAGGTTCATGAGTAAAACGAAGGCCATGAAGATATAAAAAAAAGCCGGGATGAGGGAGAGCCAGTGCATCCGGACTTCGTAAAGGAGCTCTTCGGGATTGTTCAGATGGGAAGAAAGATAAGAGTTCATGCCAAGACAATTGCCCAACGCGGAAACCCGCCGCCCCCGACGCGCGGGGACGCGCGGGGAGGAGAAGGTCCCGAGGGGAGAGCTTTGAGGGAATTTTGGGAATTAAGGGCTTTGGGGAAGCGCGGCCGGAAAAGCTTTGAGGCGAAGGAAAAAAGCCACGCCCCGCTCGCTTCGAGGGGCAAACCCAAGGCTTGGGAAAAGGTCCCCAAAAAGGGGGATAATCCAACATATTGGGATAATCCGCGCTATTTTGCCGCGATAGTAGCACTAGCGTCCCTTTTTTGCAAACCGCGCGCGAAGGACGCGAAGGGATACTCTCCGCTTTCGCCCTAAGCCCCAATCCGCGCGGCCACGCGCCCCCAAAGAGCGAAAGGCGCCAGCCGCGCGAGCCTTTAGGCCCCTTTGGCGCCCCCTTTGGAGGGAAACGCTTCCACCGCGCCTTTAAGGCTCCCTCGGAGGCTTTTTCCTTGCTTTCTTCCCCAAAAGAAGTAAAATATATTCCTAAGTAAGGTTGGCGGCCTCCGGCCCCCAATTTTGGCTCTCACGTCGCGGGAAATCTTTTGGAATATTTTTCCTCAGGCGAAAGACCTTTACTTCCCCCCAGCCCCTTTGGGCCAGGATTTAGGAGCGTCTTCGCGGATTTCCGGGAACGGCGCTTTTTTTGTAACCTCCGTTTTCCCGCCTTTCGCGAACCCTTGAAGGAGTTCACATGTCCGAAACCCGCGTGGCTATTATTGGAGTGGTGGTGACCGAGCCAGATTCCGTGGAGCGCTTGAACAATATCCTCCATCAGTTCTCCTCCTTCATCATTGGGAGGATGGGCCTTCCCTACCGCGCCCGGAACGTTAACCTCATCAGCGTGGCCGTGGACGCCCCTTTGGAGACCATCAGCTCCATCGCCGGCAAAATAGGCCAGCTCCCCGGGGTGACCGCCAAGGCGGCCTACTCGAACGTCGTCGCCGTCGTCGAGGACTAGGAATTTTAGGCGCGGCGCCTCCAAGGGCCCGCGCGGGGGAACGGAATTCCTCAGGGTTAACGTTCGCTCGCGGCTTTAAGGCGCGCTCTCTTTTCCGCGCGCGAGGGGCTGAAACGTGCTCTCTTTAATTGATCGGCTCGAGAAGGAAAAAATCCTGACCGCGGCCGAGTTCGTAACCCTTCTGGAAAACCGGGACGAGGCGCGGGACTACCTTTTCGCGAGGGCCCGCGCGGTCCGCGACTCCGTTTTCGGCCAGGATATTTTTATCCGGGGCCTTCTGGAATTTACCAACTACTGTAAAAACGACTGCCTCTACTGCGGCATCCGCCGCGGCAACCGCGCTGTCTCCCGCTACCGCCTGACCCCCGAGGAAATCCTTGAGCGCTGCGCCTTGGGCTTTGAGCTGGGCTTTCGCACCTTTGTCCTCCAAGGCGGCGAGGATCCCTTTTTCACCGCCCCGAAGGTGGCCTCCATCGTCAGGGAAATTAAAAGCGCTTTCCCGGGCGTGGCCCTCACCCTCTCGCTGGGGGAACGCTCCCGCGAAACTTACGAACTCTGGCGAAAGGCCGGGGCGGACCGTTATCTCTTGCGCCACGAAACGCGCAACGAGGAGCATTACTCCGCCCTCCATCCCCCGGAGATGAGCCTCGCGAGCCGCCTTTCCTGTCTTTTCGCCTTAAAGGAGATTGGCTACCAGGTGGGCTGCGGCTTCATGGTGGGCTCGCCCTCGCAGACCCTCGCCAATCTCGCGGAAGACCTCCTCTTCGTGAAGGAGCTCTCCCCCCACATGGTCGGGATCGGGCCCTTTATCCCCCATCGGGACACGCCCTTTAGAGATTGCCCCGCGGGCGACGTCGAGCTGACCCTTTTCCTCTTGGGCCTCATAAGGCTCATGGAGCCTTTGGCGCTCCTCCCGGCCACGACCGCTTTGGGCTCCCTGGACCCCTTAGGCCGGGAAAAGGGCGTAATGGCCGGCGCCAACGTCCTGATGCCCATTCTGACTCCCCCGGGCGCCAGAGAGAAATATCTCCTCTACGACAACAAAATCTGCGTCGGCGACGCGGCCGAGACCTGCCGTTTCTGCGTCCAGAGACGGATGGAGGGCATAGGGCGGGTCATCAACGTTTCCCGGGGAGACTACCCTGGATTCGCGCCCCAGTCGCCCTAGAGCCCCGGGACCCATTTTCGCGTTTTTTTCCTCATTGTCACTTTTTTCGCCTCGCTAACGGAGAAGCCCAGCGCCTACCCCAAAGGAGCCAAGATGAACGACCCTAAATCCCTCAAAGCCACCGAGTTTATCGATCACGAAGAAATCCTCGAAAGCCTCGCCCACGGGCGGGCCCACGCCCGCGACCGCGCCCTCGTCAGGGCCATCCTGGAAAAGGCGCGGGCCCGGAAGGGCCTCGACCATCGGGAGGCCATGGTCCTGTTGGACTGCGCTATCCCCGATCTCAACGAGGAAATCTTCAGCCTCGCCAAACAAATCAAGATGGATTACTACGGCAACCGGATCGTCATGTTCGCGCCCCTATATCTCTCCAACCATTGCGTGAACGGCTGCCTCTACTGCCCCTACCATTCCACCAACAAAAATATCGCCCGCAAGAAACTCACGATGGAGGACATCGTCCGGGAAGTCACCGCCCTCCAGGACATGGGGCATAAGCGCCTGGCCTTGGAGGCGGGGGAAGACCCCGTCCGCAACCCCCTGGAATATATCCTGGAAGCCATTCAAACCATCTATTCCATCAAGCACCGCAACGGCGCCATCCGTCGGGTGAACGTCAATATCGCCGCCACCACCGTGGCAAATTACGGCAAACTGCGG
The DNA here is from genome assembly GCA_031265205.1 of Deltaproteobacteria bacterium. Lineage (GTDB taxonomy): Bacteria > Desulfobacterota > Desulfarculia > Adiutricales > Adiutricaceae > JAISCZ01. The sequence goes on along the minus strand of JAISCZ010000144.1, from coordinate 2,231 downwards.
GACGCGGGCATCGGCACCTATATCCTCTTTCAAGAGACCTACAACCGGGCCGCCTACGGAAGGCTCCACCCCTACGGCCCTAAAAGCGACTACGACTGGCATACCGAGGCCATGGACCGGGCCATGTTCGGAGGCATTGACGACGTGGGCCTGGGAGTCCTTTTCGGCCTTGAGCTTTACCGCTACGAGTTCGCGGCCCTTCTGTGCCACGCCGAGCACCTCGAAGCGGTCCACGGCGTGGGTCCCCACACCATCAGCGTCCCCCGGGTGCGGGCGGCGGACGGCGTCAATCCCTCCGACTTCTCCGGCGGGATCACGGACGACGTCTTCGCCAAGATCGTGGCCTGTATCCGGATCTCCGTCCCCTACACGGGCATGATCGTCTCCACCCGCGAGAGCCGCGAGTGCCGGGAAAGGGTTTTGGAATTGGGCGTGAGCCAGATCTCCGGGGGCTCGCGCACCAGCGTGGGCGGTTACTTCGAGGAAGAGACGGATAACTCCCGGCAATTTGACGTGAGCGACAACCGGAGCCTGGACGAGGTCATCTCCTGGCTCATGGAACTGGGGCATATCCCGAGCTTCTGCACCGCCTGCTACCGCGAGGGCCGGACCGGGGACCGTTTTATGGCCCTCTGCAAATCCGGCAAGATCCTCAATTGCTGCCACCCCAACGCCCTCATGACCCTCAAGGAATATCTCGTGGATTACGCCACCCCCAACACCCTGGAAATGGGGAACGCCCTCATCGACAAAGAAATCGACGTGGTCCCTAACCTCAAAGTCCGCTCCCTCGTCACCCGCAAACTCGCCGAAATCGAGGGCGGCGCCCGGGATTTCCGCATTTAAAGCCCCTCGCGCCCCAGCTTGGGTCAAAACCCCAAGTTCGCGCGCCGCCGCCATCGCTCCCCTTTCCCGCGAGACTCGCGGGAAAGGGGAGCGGGGGTTATTATCGTCCGCCCCCAAGCGCTCCCCAACTCGCGCCGCGCGCGGCGTTGGAAGCGAGCGCGGCGCGCGAAGGAGACAGGCGTGGATTTTCCCCCGCGAAAGGCCATAAACCGCGACGCCCTCCCAACGGCCCGCGCCCGCCGGGAAGGGAAACGCCCCCCGCGAGGCCGCGAGGGCCCCGCGCGATCCAGCCATAAACCCACGTCGTTTCGCGGTGGGCTTAGGACATGGGGAAGAGCGAGGCGCGCGCTCCTAAGCGCGGCGCGCCAACGCGCCCGCGACGAGGCGGAAAAATACTCTTTCCGCCGCTATAAAAAGCCCGCTAATTTTCGCGCTCTCGCGACATACCGTTTTTCCCGACGGTTCCGACGACGGAAAAATCCCGGAAATACTCTGAATTGAAGCGCGTGAGGCGATTTTCCCGCGGCGCGAGCCTCATTCCTAATCCGCGGCCGTAAAGGCCAAACGAAACCCCAAAGCGCCGTCCCGACTATCCTCCAAGGCCCCGCGCCGCGCCGCGGAGCGGCGGCGCCGGAAACCGTCTCTCCAAGAGCCGCCGCGGAAAACCCGCCTCAAGCCGCTCCCAGGGCCCTGGGGAGCAGTCGCCTGGCCGTGAGCGTAATAATCATCGGCGTAATAATCCTCCGTCCATTCAGCCACGTTCCCGTAAATATCGAAAAGACCCCAAGGATTCGGGGCCTTTTCCCCGACCGGGCGGCTCGTTCCCCCCGCGTCGCCCCTATGCCAGGCGAACTGGCCCAATTCGTCCCCCACGTCGCCGAAAAAATAAAGCGTCTCCGTTCCGGCCCTGGCGGAGCGATCCCATTCGGCCTCGGTGGGCAAGCGATAACGCTGGGTGGCTTCCTTGTGGTTTAAATTGAGGATAAAAAGTTGGGCGTCGCTCCAGGTAACGCTCTCCACCGGATAATTTCGCCCCGCGATAAGACTGGGATTGCTTTCGCTTCCCATGAGGGAGACCCATTCCGCCCGCGTAACCTCGCGCTTGCCGATATAAAAGGGCTTGGAGATAGTAACCAGCGATCCTATACGCGGTGCCCGCGTATTTCTTCAATACTGAAATTTTTTTGGTTTTTGTGCCATATCCCGTTATCTCGTCTCGCGCCATGGTCAGTTCCCCTTTCTTTTCCCCGCTTAGTTAACTAAGACAGAATAAGTCAGGCTTAATGACCGAGACCCCTTTGGTGACTCGGGTTCATCCCCGCGTTCCGTAAACCAGCATGGTCAGCGCGCGCGCGGATTCATCATATAGTAGCGCTAGGCGGCGC
>JAISCZ010000086.1 GCA_031265205.1 Deltaproteobacteria bacterium | reverse complement strand
GCAAAAAGTCCCGGAACTGACAATCGGTCATCTCTTAATGCCAAATAAAGACTACTAATTAGGTAAATATAGCATATAAGGTATCGTTGTCCGTCTGGCTACTTCGGTGAAGGGTTTTTGCACTTTCATCATTATTATAGTCCGCGAGAGAAAAATAGCTATATATTGACAAAGGCGCTCGTGGACGCGTATTCGCGCCCAACCGGGGAGTCTAGCGGCGCGGCCTCCCAAAGGAGCGCCGCCGCTTCTCTTTTTCGGCGCGCGGCGCCCTTAGGGTTCCGGCGCGCGAGGCCTTAGTCCCAGGCTCTCGCCTCTGGCTTAGTGGCGCGCCTCTAGCTCAGTCAAAGGGGCGCTCTCCCATAGACGCGAACGCGGGGCGGGGAAGGGGAAGGGGGAGATTCTGGGCTCGGATCGCCTTTCCGCGAAAGATGCCGGGAAAAGGCCTCCCGTCATGGCCTCATGTCTCCGATTCTCCCAGGGGTCAAACCGGCGCGAAAGGAGTTTAGATCGCCTTGGAGAGGAGATTTTCGCCGCCTCTCGCTGGAGAGGGATTTATCACGTCGATTTAAGCGCCTGGCGCGGCTTCGGCCAAAGATTTTTGGCTTTTTTCAATGGGGAGCCGTTTCCCTGGGACATTTTCTCTCTTTGGGCGCGATTTTGTCCCATAATTTTTGGGCATTCACGTCGCGTCCCTTTCCCAAAATTGGCGTCGCGCTCGCTCCCGCTCCTCTTCGGCGGAGTCCAACCGGCGGGTTAGGGACGGTCAACCGCTGGCGCGCGCCGGGAAAGACGCGTCCCCAAGGCCGCTGGAACCTTAAAGTTATTGAAGCTCGTCGCGCGAGCCCTTTGGCCCGCCGGAGGGTTTGGGGAGGCGCGAAAGGCCGCGAAGGGCGCCTAACCCTCATAGTTTACGCGAGGCGGGAAGGCCACAAGGCCAGAGGAACGACCGCCGCTCCAACTCGCGATATAGGGCCGCTCTGACGGCGGCCAACTCAAGCTCTACAGGCGATTGCTTGGCTTTTGAGAATTAACCCCCGCGTCGCCTTAAGGCGAAGCGAAAGGTTTCAACGGAAGGTTCCGCGAGACCCCCCGAACGCTTGCGCGAGGGGAGGCGGGCGCGTCCCCTCGCGCTTGAGCCGCCTGACGCCCCAAAAACGTGGAGGGAGGCCTCTTTTGGCGAAAATCCGCTGGTGGGAGGCGTGGCGTTTCAAAAATCTTGCGGTCGTTCCGATTCTTCGGGCGCGAAGAAGCTCGCCGCGACATGGTCTTTTCCGCGGATCGCTAGCGCCTGGCCGATGATGTCGCGTTCGGCCGCGACGCGAGGCGCGGCGGAGTCCTTTACTCTTATAAATTTTCCGGAGCGGCCGAGAGCCTCCGCGAGTTCTTTTGGCGCGCGGTCCTCGTCGCTTCCATCATTTTTTCGTAAGCGCGGTGGTATTTTAACCAGATAATCACGCGTATTTTGTTTTTGAGGATAATAGCAATATCTGAACGTCCGTATCCAGCCAAGCGTTTCGCTTGTAATTTCAAGGCCGATGGCGAAAAACGCCCTATGGATTATAGAATGGTATTATTTTGCGACGGCTTGTTTCGCAAAACGCGCCCTCCGCTAAAAGGCGATGAAGTAACTTGGCGCTTGTCATTGAGTCTTTGTTTGTCATGGCGCCCGGAAATTTAGACGCTAATTTTTAGAAATAGCTTTCAGCGACATTCAAAGCTAGCTTGAAAAAGAAGATTTTAAATTCCGTTTAACTCCCAGATTGGGGATTTTAAACGAGAGCGTTTTGACTTTAATCGTCTCGCCTTCGATGTCCACGTCCTCGAATTTAACTTTGTCGATTGTCAAATAGCCTTCCCGAAATAGAACGGAGACGGGTAGAGGCGCGTTGATCCCACTTATTTCAAAATATTCAGAATTAGAATCGTCAAGTAATGACGTTATGAAATCCATTGGCTCCTTCTTCAGAAGGGAAGCGACGTGGCGCGGCGGCTCCGAGGGCGTCCAGAAATCGCCAAACTAATTCTCTTCGAAAAAACGCGATACCGAATATGGGTTAAGGATTTGCTCTTCGCCGAGCCAATTGTATCCTCCATACCAGTTTAAGATCTCCCTCCGCGGCGATTCCCGATCGGCGTTTTTCGCTATCCCGCCTTGTTCTTTGAGACTCGCGAGAGCCTCGTCGAACCTATCGCCGAAATACGCCTCAAGCTCGGAGGCGGAAAATCCGAGGATACCCGTGAATTCTGGCTTAAGAGAGATATCCACGAAGTGGTTCGGGACGGAGTCCGAGGCGGACATGGAGAATCAGCCGACGCCCGTCACTAGGGCGAAATGAATTAATTTTCGGTTCGCTTTGAGGGCCACGTAAAAAGCGCGCGAGGCGTTAGCGTTATCCGCGGAGAGTTTTGAGCTTAAAATTGGACCTTTTACCGGCGCGTCGCGCTCGTCGATTAATATGGCCGCGCCCGCGCTATATTTTCTGGTAACGCCGGTTAAATACTCTTCAAGTATCTCATCGATGGAGTTAGAGCCGATCGCTATTTTTTCATTTTTCGCCGCCAATCTCAGTTTGTTCTTAATCATGGCCTCAAGGTTTTTGGTGGCGGAAAGAGTTTCGTCAGCCATGTTTAACCGCGGGACCGGGCGCTTTTTAAACGCGTAATCGCTTTCGGCGCCGATCCACAGATCTTTGAAAAGCTCCCGCTCGCCCCGGAAAAATTCCTCAAGCGCGTCAAGCGTTAATGTTACGCCGAAGCGCCTGGGCCTCGCGAGGAAAAGCGCTTTTGGGCCATTTATCAGATTGAAGAAGCGTTTCGTCTTGTCGACGTAAAGAAGATTGTTCAATATAATTTCGCGAAAGGCGAGTTTCGCGCGAGGCGGGTTTAAAGTTTTCACGATATCTCCTCGGGTCCCGTAAGTTTAAGGCGCGGACGCGCCCTTCTCGCTCAAGGCGGGCCTTCGCGCCGCCAAGACGCTCCTCAAATTCCGAGAAATCCTCGCGCGAGAGTACCACGCCCCCTTTAAATTCGCCAAGGGGAGCGTCGGCGCCTTCCCTGGAAAACTACCTCCATCACTACAAAAAATAAAGCTCCCGCCGCGAAAGACGCGCGTCCTCGCGAGAGCGAGAAATTAAGAAGGAAGGCCGACATCCCGTGGCTCTGGCGAAAAAGGGAAAGCCCCTTAAGCCCCCCGTCGCGCGCGCCAAGGCGAGCCACCGCCTCGGCCCCGCTTTTCCTCGCTCCCAAAGCGCTTCGCGCTCCCCGCCGCGTCCCTTGCCCCTCCGGGGGCGCGCGCGACGCGCCTTCCGCGCGAAAGACCGCGGGCGCGCCAGTGGCGCTAGAGGCCCCTCGCGCCGCGCGCGAGCGGCGGCGGCTCTTCCGGCGCCGCCGCCGGGGCCTTTTCCCCCGCGCTTCGGGTCTCCCCCCTCGGAACGGGGCGCGCTTGTGGCGCGCTTTCCCTTTACCTTAGCCACCTTTTTTCTTTTTAAGGTTTTCGCTCCTTAAATATCGCGTTTCGCGAAAATATTCGCGCCTCGCCAGCGACTTCGGGCTTGGATTGGGTTCTTCGCTTGAGGGATCGCGTCAAGACGCGCCCTTAAATTTTCCGCGCGCCGCCGCGCTCCGAGCGCGGGAACTTGGGGGCCACGCTTCAAGCCTCAAGGCGGCGCGGGAGCGTCCTCCTCGTTCTTTCCAAAATTGCGCGATTCAATTATAATCGTAAAGTTATTTTCGCCTCCGCCCCGCCCCCCAGGCGGGATCCCAAGCCTTAAGCGGCCCCGCCGCGCCCCGCGCGGCGGGCGGATTGGCGCGCGCTTGGGGGCGCTTTGGGCGCCCCCAAACGGAATATTCGCCCCTTCCTAGGCCCGCGCCGCTTTTTCCCGGACACGAGAGACATGACTCAATCCCTGGATTCCCTTGTCGCCACCCTTTACCTTATCGCCCGGGACGTTCTGGAGGCCAGTCCACACCAACTGGGCGCCGCGCGATCTTTAAGCGAGCTCTTTATCGACGCTCGCTCGGAAGAAAGGTTCCGCCGGGAAATCCGCGCCCGCCTGAAGGTCGCGCTGGAGCCGGGCTACCTCCTCCGCGAGGCCCCCGATTTTTCGCGGCTCGCGAGCCATATTCAAAGCCTTCCCCCGGAGACGGAGGCGGCCCCCGCGGTCGCGGCGCCCCTCCTTGAGGCGGACGCCCCTGGGCCAGATCCCCAGAGCCCCTTGGGGCTCCTGTCCCAACAAATGGAGGCCATGCGGGGGGTCTTCCAGAATCAGTGGGAAAACATGGGCGGCCGGGACGGCGATTTTCCGCTGCGGGCGCCGGAACCCGCGCCCGCTCCCGTCGCCGAATTCGCGCCTTCCCCGGCCCCGGCGCCGCCCGCGCCGGAACCCGCCTGGGAACTTAGCGCCCGCCAAAAGGATTTCGCGTCCGGGCTGATCGCCCGCCTCCGCGCGCGTTCCCCCGAGTCGCGCGCGCTTTCCCAAAAGAGTCCCCTCGCGGCCTTGCCCGCGCTTTTTCCCAACCTCGAGCCCTTTGGCGATCTCAATTTCCCGCTGGCGATCCAGAACGCGGCGGGCGCCCACTTTTTGGACGCCGACGGGATCGCCTATCTGGATTTTTCCCTCGGCGCGGGCTATCTGGGGCACAATCCTTCTCGCGTCCGCGAGGCCGTGGGCGAGGCCCTGGAAAAGGGCCTCGGGCCCGGGGCCTGGGGCCAGGCGGCCATCAGGGCCGCGGCGGAGGCCGAAGCCCTCGCGCCGCGCGGGGGGCGCGTCTCTTTCTGGGCGAGCGCGGAGGCGGCGACGCGCGCGGCCATCGCCCTCGCGCGTTTTAAAAGCGGCAGGGACAATGTCCTCGCCTTCGCGCCACTCCCCGAGGGGGAAATGGGATCCGGGATATTTTACGCGGAATATGGCGCCGAAAAGAGCCTCGCCCTTTTGCGGGACCGGGCGCGGGAACTCGCGGCGGTCTGGGTCTCCCCCGTGGCGCGGGATAAAATCGCCTTCCAGAGCGGGAGCTATCTCGCCAAGATCCGCCGGGTCGCCCACAAGGCCGGGGCCGCCCTGATTTTGGACGAAACCCTTTTCGGGCCGCCTTTTCTCCCGGGCGGGAGCGGGGTCTATTTAGGGACGGCGGGGGATCTCGCGGTGTGGGGGGAAGCCCTTTCCGGGGGACTGCCCTTGGGGGTCCTGTGGGGGGAGGAAAGCTTTCTCGCCCCCCTCTCCACCGCGCTCTTCGCCGGCGGCCCCGAGGCCGCCGCCCTCGGGCCGCCGGCCCATCCCCTGGCCCTCGCGGCCTATGGAGCCTTTTTGGCCTTCTCGCGGGAAAAAGGCGAAAGCGCGCGGGACGCGGCGGCGGGGCTCGCGCGAAACCTTTCCCTGAGGCTCAACCTTTGGTTTCAGGAAAAAAAGGCGCCGCTCCGGCTTTTCAGTTTCGGGCCCTTTTTCGCCCTCGCGCCCTTCGGGCCCTACGCCCTGGCCCAGGGACGGGCGGAAATCGAGCTTTTTTACCTCCTTTTGGAAGAGCAGGGGATCTACGCCGGAAGACCGGAGGGCGCGGGCGCGGGGAGGGCGCGCGTCCTTTCCGTCTCCGTCGCCCATAGCCACCAGGATCTTTTAAAATTGGAAAACGCCGTCGTCCGCGCGGCCTCCGCGCTGCGGGAAGGCGGTTTTCCCTTTATCCTCGAGCGCGGCGCGCCCGCCCTTTTCACGGCCCCGCCGGGCCTAGAGGCCCTTCCCCCCGCCCGGGAAGGAGAGGAGCCCCCTTGGGAGGGCGTGGCCTTCCGCCTGGAGGACAAACCCAACGTCTTTAACCTCAAGAGTTCCCTGATGGAGCTCGCCGCCCGGCACGGGGCCCTCTGCGCGAGTCTGTGGGCCTCCGGGGATCTCCCTTACGTCAAAAGCGAGGGAGAGGCCCCGTTCCCCCTCTGGGAAAGCGAGGACTTCGCCGCGGAAACCGACGAGCGGGCGCTGCGCGCCCTCCGCGCGCCCTTCGCGCTCCCGCGGGCGCCCTTGGCGCGGGCGGGCTTAATCGATCGCGGCGACCACTGGCTCTTCGCCCTCGTCTCCTGGCCCGGGGCCATCGACCGTTACAGCCTTTTTCTCCTCCTGGGGGAGCTGCGGGTCTTGATGTACCGCAAGGGCCTTCCGGAGCCCACGCCCGCCTGGCGCGACGCCCTGGCCGAAAGGCGCGCCCGCCTCGACGCGATAACTCCCGCGGGGGTCTCGCGGGAGCGGGAGGCGCGGGACTACTGGGAAAAAATCCTTTCCGGCGGGCCCTTCGGCGCGCTGCCCGTCGACAATCCCTTGCTGCGCGGAAGCGGCGCCCGCCGAACCTTCTCCTTCGCGCTCGAAGGCGCGGAACTGGCGGAAGTCCGCCAAAAGGCGCGGGATTGGGGCCTGGACCCCGAGGAGTTTTGGCTCTCCGTCATGGGCCTTGGCCTGCGCCAACTGACCGGCGCGGAAAACTGGATTGTCGCGCGCCTGGGCTCGGGCCGCTTCGGGACCTTGGGCCGGGGAACGGTGGGCGCCTTCGCGCGGCCTTACCTCCAGGCCCTTAAGGTCGGGGAGGCGGACGGGGATTATATCCGCGCCATCGCCCAAGGCTCCATCGCCGCCGCGCGGCGCGCCGCCCACGATCCCGGGGAACTGTGGAGCGCCCCGCGCGAAACGCTCCTCTCCCACGAGTACGTCTCGGAAAACCTCATGGGCTGGCCCAAGACGCGCTCCCACTTTCTTCCCTGGGGGGATCTCTTTCCGCGCGCCCTTTTCGCGGCGCGGATCTCCGAGGAAAAAGACCGCGCCCACGTTCTTTTAAGCGCGAGCGAGGCCCTTAGCCCCAAGACTTTCAAGGCCCTGGCCGACAGTTTCGCCGCGAGCCTGAAGACTCTTTTGGCCCTTGGCGCGCCCGCCGTCGGAAGCGCCCCGCCCGCCCCGGATCTGGCGGCGGCCTTAATCCCCGAGCCTCCCGAGGTCTCGCGCCTCGCCTCCCTCCAAGCCCTCGCCCTTTTAGGCGGCGGGACTTTCCGGGAAGCCGAGGCTAGCCGGGACGCGTCTGGCCGCCCGGCGGCGACGACGCGCGCGGAGACGGCCGAGGAACTCGTGGCTTTAACCGAAAGCCTGGGCGTTCCCCTGCCCCCGGAGGGGCCTCCCCTTCCCCCCGCGGAGGCGCCTTCTCCCGTCCCAGCGGCCCCGGAGGCCGCCCCCGCGCCTCCCGCCCCCGCGCCTCCCGCCCCCGCCGCGATGGAGGCTTCCGGCGGGCCGGAAGAGGATTTTATGGCGCCTCTCCCAGTGGCGCCCCCTTTCAAGGCCCCGTCCGCGGGCGATCCCTTCGCCCTCGCCCCGGAGGATTTAAGCAAGGGTCAAAGAGATGAGATCGCCCAATTCTTCGGCGCTTCCCTGGCCCAAGTTTTTCCGCTCTTCCCCGGCCAAAGGGAATTTTTAAAGGGACGCTTGCCGGACGCGCCGCCGCCCCCCGCGGCTTTGGGCGTCGAGGCCCGGCGCGTTGGCCTTTCCTTTACGCCCTCGGCCCAAGAGCTCGCGGGCCGGATAGCGGGGATCCTCGCGAGCGAGGAGGCCGCGCGCCTCAAAGTCTATCCCCTCGCGGACGGGGGGCGGGTCAACGTTCTCGTCCGGGAGGCGCCGGACCTCGCGGAGGTTTTTGACCGCGTCTCCCTGGAGAGCCTCTCCCTCCAAAACAAAGAAAAGAAAATCGAGACCCTCCGCGCGGAGAGCTATCGGCTCTGGGAAAACGCCGCGACCGCCCCGCCTTTCCGGATCGCGCTCGTCAAACTCGCGGGCGGCGCCTCCGAGATTTTGCTCTTTACCCATAAGCTCGTTTGGGACGATTGGAGCGTCCGGGCCCTCTGGGAAAAACTGCTTAAGCCTTCCGCCTCCGCTCCCGCGCTCGCGCTCGCGGAGGCCAGCCAACGCCTCGCGCGGCGCCGCGAGGAGGGGGACGGGGCGCGGCGCCTCGCCTTGAAGCTCGCGGGCGAGGGAATTCCCACCCGCGTTCCCGCCCGCGTGGGCCCAGAGAACCCCAAGGAAGCGGGGACGCTCCAGGCCGTTCCCTGGAAACCGCGGCCCGAGTTCGCCTTAAAACTCCGGGAAGCCGCCGCTCGGAGCCAAACGGAGGTCGCCGATTTTCTCGGGGCCGCCTTCGCCGCGCTCCTGGGCCGTCTCGTCCTGGAAAAGCGCGTGACCTTGGGATTAAGGCTTTCCGGGCGCGGCGCCCTGGGGGATCGTCCCCTCGGGCCCCTGAGCGTGACCTTGCCCTTTTTGGCGGACGTTTCCCCGGAACTCTCTTTCCTGAGCCTCGCGCGGGCCGCGCGGGAATGGCGCGAGGAATTGGGGTCCCTCGACGACTTGGCCTATCCCGACGCCGCGGCGGCCTCTCTCTTGGAGACGGACGTTTTTTCCCACTATTTTTCCTTCCTACCCCTTGTCGGCTGGGACGGCCCCCCACTCAAGGCGCGGGAAAAAGTTTCGCCCCTCCCCTTTACCCTGGCGCTCCACGCCTGGGAAACCCCGGACTCGTACGAGCTCTCCTTCGCCTACGCGGGCGGGGCCCACGACCCCTGGCAGGTGGAGGTGCTGGCCCAGAGCTATCAGATCCTCCTGGAGGACGCCGTCGCCAACCCGGAGGCCACCTTAGGATCCTTGCGCCTCGCCGAGGACGACCAGGAACTGAGCCTGATTCGCCTCAACAACGCCCGCCCCATCGTTTACGGCGCGGAAACGGCCATCGATCTTTTCCGGGAAATGGCCCAAAAGCACGCGGGGAGCGTGGCGGTCACCTATAAGGATTTTTCCCAGAGCTACGGGGATTTGGACAACGAGAGCGAAAAGTTCGCGGCCCAGTTAAAGGTCGCGGGTTTCGGCCCGCGGAGCCGGGTGGCCTTAATCTTTGACGACGCCACCCCTGAGTACCCGGGGATTATTCTCGGCGTTTTAAAGAGCGGGGCCGTGGCCGTGCCCCTGTCCGCGGGGGAGCCCGCGGAGATTCTGCTCCCCATCCTCAAGGACGCCTCGCCGGATCTTATTATCTGCGGCGAGCGCATGCCCGATAACCTGGTCGCCATCAGCGAGGACTGGGGCGACGAAAGCCCCGTCGTGGACTGCAAGGGACGTTTTTTAAAAGGCGGCGCGTCGGGGGTCATGGGCTTTTCCAAACTCTCGCGCCTCTTCGTGCGGCGCGAGCGCGACGCGGTCCACGTCAGCCCCGATTTTCCGGCCTATATCGTCTACGTCTCGGGCTGGCTCCTGGGCAAGAATCAGCCCCAGGGAATACCCCGGGGGGTGGTGGTGAGCCACCGGGCCCTCCTCAACCATTGCGCCTGGGAGGGCGAGCTCTTGGACGCGGCGCCCGGCGACGTGCACACGACCCGGGCCCCGCTCTCCTCCGACGTGTCGCTCATGGAGATCCTCACCCCCCTTACCCGGGGCGCCAAGCTCCTCCTCTTGGGGGCCCAGGATTACCGCGACGAGGACAACCTCTGGGAGACCATCCACAACCACGGCGTGACCTCCCTGTCCCTCCCCCTGCGCCAACTGCGGCGCTACGTGTCCCGCCATACCCTCTACGGCCTCAAGACCATCGTCACCTGGGGCCGGGGACTTTCCGGCGACAACGTCCAGGAACTCATCAAAGACAACTCGGAATGCCGCGTCATCAACTATTACGGGCAGCCCGAACTCACGGTGGCGGCCCTGGCCGAGGCCGCCCGGCCCGGGACCCTCCCCGAGACCATGGGGCGCGCGGCCCCCAATTGTCCCGCCTACGTCCTGGACGCGGAAAGGAGGCTGCTCCCCGCGGGCTTCCCCGGGGAGCTCCACGTGGGCGGCGTCCAGGTCGCCTTGGGCTATAACCATTTGGACGAGGAGGGGCCCCCCTCCTTTATCCCCGATCCCTTCGCGCCCCTCTCGCCCCTGGAGTACCACGCGGGCCGGCTTTTCAAGACGGGCGTCCTCGCCCGGAGAAGGCCGGACGGGAGATTCGACTATCTGGGCCGGGTGGGGGAGAAGACCTTTATCGGCGGGGCGCGCGTCCCCCTCGCGGAGGTGGAGCGCGCCCTCTTGGGGGCCAAGGGGGTCCTGGAGGCCCTGGTGGTCAAAAGGGAGGACTATTCCTCGTATTTTGAGCCTTACCTCGCGGCCTACGTGACCACCCGGGCGCGCGACTCGCGGCGCCCCGAAGAGGAAATTTTAAACTACCTCAAAAAGCGCCTGCCCCGGCCCTATATTCCCGCCAAGATCGTCGTTCTCCCGGAGTTTCCTTTGGATAGCTTCGGGAGGGTGGACGTCCGCGCCCTGCCCGCCCCCCCCGAGGGCGAGGGCGCTGAGCCCGGGGAAGGGGAGGAGCCCGCTCCCGCGCCCGCGGCGGAAGAGACGGCGGAAGCGAAAGCGAAAGAGGAGGATGGGGCCGCCCTTTTGGGCCCCGAGGGCGAGGACCCCTTCGCCCTCGCGCCCGCCGATCTCGCGGCGGCCGATCGCGAAAAGATCCTCCAGGCGCGCGGGCCCGCCCTAGGAGCGGTCCTCCCCCTCTCGCCGTACCAGAAAAATCTTTATATCCGCAACCAGAAAGGGCTTCTGCGCGATCCCGAGGCCACGCCCCCCTGGGCCATGATTAGCCAGAAACGCCTGGAGATAGCCAATCTCGCGAGCCCCGAGCCTTTGGGGGAAAGGCTTTCGCGGATCTTCGCGCGCCACGACTGTTTTCGGCTTTCCTTTTACGCGCGGGAAGGCGACCCGCCCGTCCAGGTTCTCTCCCGGCGACCGGTTTCCCTCGCGGACGCTTGGCACTGGGAGGATCAGCGCGGCGTGGACACCGGCAAAATTGAGTCCCGGATCGCCGCGACCCAGGCCCGGCATTTGGACGCCTTGGCGGACTTGGGCGCGGCCCCTCTCGTCCGCGTCTCGCTCTTTCTGACGGAGGACGACAACGCCGTTCTCTTGGTCAGCTGGCACCAGCTGGCCGTGGACGGTTGGACTTCCGCGGCCTTTTTGGCGGAACTTCTAGGCGCCCGGGATCTGGGCGGGGAGGCCCCGAGCTATCGGGAGGCCATTGAGGCCAAACTCTCCCAAGGCGGCGAGCGCCAAGCCTCCTTCTGGCGCGACGAGCTCCAAGGCCTTTCCGTTCCCACCAAGCTGCCGGGCCGGGCCCAAAAGATCCCGCGGGAAAGGCAGGGGGTCTTCAGCGGGGAGAGCTCGACTTTGAAGATTCCCTTGGAGCGCGCCGCCAAGATCCGCGCGGCCGCCTCTCTTTTGGGGGCCCCTTTGCCGCGTTTTTTCCTCGCGGCCTGGGTGGCGCTGCTCGCCAAGGCCAACCGGAGCCCCAGCGTGAGCCTGGCCTACGTCATTTCCGGGCGGGAAGAGGCCTTAGGGAGCGACGGGCCGGCCCTCATGGGGCCCCTGTCGGCCATCGCGCCCTTCCGCGTCGAGGCCCCCGGGGACCTTTCTTTCGGGGAACTCGTGGCGCGGGTGGGCGACAAGATGGATAAGATCGCGCCCATGTCCTTCCTTTCCATCTTCGAGATCGTGGAGGGCGCGGGGCTCGGCGGGGACTTTTTCTCCCACGCCTTCGCCTTCCGGCCGCCCTCGCCTTTCAACGAGTCCCCCGCTTGCCCGAAGGTGATGTCGATCAAAGAGAGCCTCCGTTACTCGGCCTTCCCCATGGCCGTGCACGTGGAGGAAAGGCCCAATCTGGAGGTGGATTTCGTCCGGGATCCGACCGTTTTTCTCCCCTGGGAGATTAACGTCCTCTCCGAAAGCTACCTCAATATTCTCGTCGGCGCGAGCCAGAACCCCAACGCGCGGATTCGCTCCCTCCGTCTCGGCGGGGAGGAGGGAGCCAAGGCCCCCGCGCCCGCGGGCGCCGACAAGCCCTTTTTGGGCTCGGAGGGAACCGTCCCGGCCCTCTTTCAGAAGTGGGCGGCACTCGGACCCCACGTGAGCGCGGTCTCCGACGGTCGCGTCCAGATCCCCTACGGGGACTTGGACCGCCACGCCGAGCGCCTGGCCCAGAAGCTCGCCTCCTTCGGGGTGGAGCCCGGGGTCTCGCGGGTGGGGATTCTAATGTCCCGCTCCCCCGCCTACCCCGGGGTGCTCTTGGGCGTTCTGCGCAGCGGGGCCGCGGCCTTGCCCCTCAGCGGGGACAGCCCCGAGGAATTGCTCTGGGAAATCATGGACGGGGGCCCCCGGATTATCGTGGGGGACAAAGAGCCCCACCCGTCCCTCGCCGCCCTGGGCCGGCGCCTGCCCCCGCTCGCCCTTTTGGACTACAACGGGAACCCGCTCCCCGGCTCGCCCCCGCCCGCCTCCCGCCCGAACGCGCCCGCGCCACCGGCGCCCCGGCCCCAGGATCCGGCCTACGTCGTCTACGCCCCCAGCCCCGCGCCAGGGGAAAGCGGTCGGGTGGGGGTCGTTTGCGCCCACGGCGCCCTCTACAACCTGGTCTCCTGGTTCGGGGAGTATTTGGACCTGCGGCCCGGCGACACCCAAAGCGCCTTCGCGCCCTTTGAGAGCGACGCGAGCTTTTTGGAGATCCTCGCGCCTCTGGCCGCGGGGGCCCAGGTCTTTATCCTGGGGGAAAAGGAGCGGCGCGATCTCAAAGAGCTCGCCCGCGCCCTGGAGGAGAATTTTGTCTCCTCCATGTATCTCCCCGCGCGGGTCTTAAAGAGCTACGCGGCGAGCTATCCCCTGCGCGCCCTTAAATACGTCTTTACCAATTCCTGGGGCCTGGGGGAGCCTTTCCCCATTTTAGAGCCCGGCGAGGCCAAGCTGGTCTCCGCCTTCGGCGCCCCGGAACTCGCGACCTTCGTGGCCGCGGAATCCGCCCCTCCCGGCCAGATCCCCGTCTCCCTGGGGACCGCGGGGAGGCGCAACTATCTCTACGTTTTGGACGAAAACGGGGAGCCGCTGCCCCCCGGTTTCGCCGGGGAACTCTTCGTGGGCGGCGCCCAGGTGGCTTCGGGCTATCTGAACCGGAGCGATTTAACCCGCCGCCTCTTCTTCCCCGATCCTTTCAACGCGAGCCCAGGGCTCATGTTCCGCGCGGGGACCCTGGCCACCCGCTACCCCGACGGCAAACTCTACTATCAGGGCAAGAGCGCCTGGAGCGAGGAGGGAGTCCCCTTCGCCGCGCCGGTAGCCGGGAAAGAAACCGCGCCGGAAACCAAGCCTGAGCCCTCGGCGGAAACGTCGCGGGAAGTTCCAGCGGACGCCGCGAAGGACGCCCCCGCGGAAACCCCGCCGGAAGCCCCGAAAGAAGCCCCGCCTGAAGCCCCGCCTGAAGCCCCGAAAGAAGCCGCGCCGGAGCCTTTCCGGGATCCCGCGACCGCCTTCGCCATGGCCCCCGCCGCGCTCGACGAGCGGGACCGCGCGCTTATCCGGGACCTCTTTCCGGATAACCTGGAGCGGGTTTTGCCTCTGACCCCGGGGCAGCGGGCCGCTCTCTCCGGCCTTTCCGCCCCGGAGGACGCCGTCGCCCAGTACGCGCTCTCCGTCCGGAGACGGGAGGGCGCGGGGGAAGATTTAGGGGAGTTTTTCCGGGAGAACTGGCGCGCGATTCGGCGCGTCTTCGATATCGCGCGCCTCGCCGCGACGACCCAAACTTCCGCGCCGGCGCAGCTTTTCGCCTCCAGAGCGCCCGAGGAAGAAAGTTCCTTTTCCTTAAACGACGCCGCGAGTCTCGCCCCCGCCGCGCGTTCGCGGCTCGCGAAAGAAAAACTCGCGGAAAGGCGCGCGCTTCTCTCCGACGCCACGCGCTATCCCCTGATGGCCGCGGATTATATCTCCCACGGGCCCGGGGAGGGCGAGCTGCTCTTCTCCGTCCACGCCTTTCTCGCGGATTATCCCGCGGCCCAGAGGCTATTGGGCTATCTTTTGAGCGGCGTGAGCGCCCAGGACGAGGAGGGGGCCCGCGCGGAAACTTTCGCCGCCTTCGCCCAGTCCCTTTCTTTAAGTTTGGCGGAGCGCGTCCACTTAGAGAATTCTTGGGCGGAGCGCCTCCGCGCCTTTCGGGGCGCGAGCCCGCTTCCGGAGCGCGTCTCGCGCCCCCGGGCGCGGGAGAGGGGACGCGGGAGACCGGTCCCCATCCATTTTTCCCATGAGGAGTCGGAGCGTATCGAGGAGAGCGCGCGCGCGCTGGGGGCGGATTTGCCCTCCTTTCTGGCCGGCTCTTACCTCGCCTTCGCGGGTCGGCTTTTGGGGCGCGACCATGTCTCCGTGGCCTATCTCGTCCCCGCGGGCCCGGAGGGAAAAGGGCCGCTGGGGCCGACGGGGGCCGTTTTGCCCTTAAGCGTCAGCCTTCGGGGCGACCCTAGCCTCGGCGAGACGATTCGCGCGACGGCCCGCGCCTTGGCCGAGCTCGCGGGCCCCTCCGCCCTGACCCTCGCGGAGATCCAAAAGCTCGCGCCCCCGGAAAGCGAGCCCTACGGGCCTTTCTTCGCCCCGCCCGCCCCGCGGCCAAAGGAATCGCCACTCGCGGAATTCTCCCTCTCCAATCCCCAAGCCCAGCCGCGCGGGCGCGACTTAGGCTTTCCCTGCGCCTTCCTCTGGTCCTACCACGACGATTTAAGGCTCGAAATAAGCTACGACCTCGCGCGCTTCGAGCCCTGGCTGACGGAGGTCTACGCCCAGGGATACGAAATATTTATACGGGAGGCGCTCGCCAATCCCGACGCGCGGGTAGGGGAGGTTCCGCTTCTTTCCGACGACCGGCGCAAACTCCTCATCCAGAACAACGCCCCGGCGGCGCCTTCCCCGGGGAAAAGCTTTTTGGCGGAGCTGGAGGAGACCGCCCGCGGCGACGGCGCGGCCCAAGCCCTGGCCTTAGACGACACGAGCCTAACCTTTGGGGAGCTAATTGACGCGTCCGCGCGCGTGGCCTTAACCATTAAGGCTTTGGGGGTCGAGAGCGGTAAACGCGCCCTCTTTCTCGCGGAGGCGAGCCTCGCGTTCCCGAGCGCGCTTTTGGGCGCCATCAGGGCGGGCCTCGTGGCGGCGCCCTTGGATCCAAGCCTTGGAGAAGCGGAGTTCCAAGCCGCTATAGCCGCGTTGGAGCCAGAGGCCGTCTTCGCGTCCCCGGCCAGCGCCGCGAGGATCCTCGCCCTCCGCGCGTCTCTTCCCCCTTTCCGTTTTCTTGATTTCGCGGGCCGTCCCCAGGACGGATCCGCCCCGGCGCCCGCGCTACCTTCCATTGAATCCTTGGAGCCCGTCGCGCCCGACGCGAGCGCCTTCCTCTTCCCGAGCGGCCAAAGCGCCCCGGGCGCGCGGCCTCTGTGGGCGAGCGTGAGCCACCGGGCCTTCGCGAGCGCCCTGGCGGCCTATCGCCAGTTTATCCCCATCGGCCCTGGAGACGCGCTGGGGGCCAGCGCTCCTTTCAGCGCGGCGGGCGTTTGCGCGCAAATCCTGTGGCCCTTGGCCCTGGGCGCGAAGGTTGAATTAAGTCCCTTGGGGGGGCCGGGCCAGGCTCGCTCCTGGCTTTCGCGCGCCTTGGAGCGCGGGATAACTTATCTCGCCCTCCCCGTCGACGCCTTTTTGGGACTCGCCGCGGATTTCCCCGCGGATCGCCTGAAGGGCCTTATCGTTTACGGCCCCGGCGGCCTTTTGGGGGAAAAGCGTCCCCCGGAGCTGGCCGCGGCCCTTTTGGCGAAGGCCGAGGGTCTCGCCGTCTACCAGCTCCACGGTTACCCGGAGACGGCCTTCGCCAGTTTGGGGGAAAAGGCCCTCTTCAAGAGGTTCCCGGAAACCTTGGGCGCGCCGCTTTTAAACGGCCCGGCCTGGGTGCTGGACCGCCTTGGCCGAGTCGCGCCCGCCGGTTTTCCGGGGGAACTGGCCTTAGGCGGCGCGCGCTTAAGCGGCGGCTACTTGGGCGATCCCGCGCTTACCCAAGAACGTTTTCCCCAAGATCCTCTCCAGGGCCTCTGTCCCGCGGCCTGGGAAGCCGAAAGGCTCTTTTTAACCGGGACCATGGCGCGCCGGCGCCCCGACGGGCGGCTGGAGTATCTGGGACCCAAGCCCGACGCGTCCAAGGGGCCCGCGCCTTTTAACCTTGAGCGGATCGCGGGGGCCCTGTTGGCCCAGCCCGGGGTCTTAAGCGCCAAGGCCGTCCACTATCCGGAAGGGGCCCCTGTCCCGGCCTTTCTGGCCGCGGCCGCGCGGGATATCTCCCCCGGCGACGGCGCGCCTTCCTCGCGGCGGGGCGGCCTTTTGGCCGCTTTCGTCTTGGCCTATCCCCCGCTCGCGCTCCCGCGCGAGAAAAGGGAAAAGGAAGAGGAGTTGCGGCGCGCGCTTTTATTGGCGCTCCCCTTAAGCCAAGTCCCGGACCTGGTCAAGATTCTTGATTCTTTTCCCCTCGACAATGAAGGGAATTTTGACGAGACGTCTCTCGCGGAAGGCGGGGAAGAGAGCCGCGCCGCGGCTTTGGGCTCGCTTTCCGCGGGGGCCTTGGACGCGCCTTTAGACGCGCCTTTGGACGCCGCCAGCGGCGCGACGTTTGGCGTGACGCTCGGCGCGACGATCGCCTCGGGCGGGCCCGCGCGCGCCTCCCGCGCGCTTCCCGCGAAAGCCCCGGAACCGCCCGCGCCCGCGCGCGAGCGCTCCCGCGCTCCCCTCCAGAGCCCCGCGGAAGACGAAAAGGCGATCCTCGCCGCGCTCCAAGGAAAGGTTCCGGAACGTTTCGCCGCGCTTTCCCCGTACATGGAATCCCTCTCGCGTCCCTTGGAAGAGGAGGGCGCGCGGGGTTTCCGCCACCGCCTTTTGGAAATCGAGCGGGAAATCGATCCGGTCGCGCTCGGGCAAAGGCTCGCGCTCATGTGCCGGCGCCACGAGATTTTGCGCGCCGTCTTCCCTTCGCGCGACGTGGCGCGCCCCACGCTGGCCATTTTGCCCCAGAGCGAGATTCCGCTGTCCTTCACTTCCCTCGTCAGCCTTTCGGCGCCCGATCGGGAAGAGCGCGTCCGGGCTTTCACGCGCTCCATGCCCGCGCCCAAGCTTCCCCAGGATCCCCCCTTAAGGGTGGATATCTTCCAAGTCGAGGCCCAGAAAAGCCAGATCCTTTTATCCTATTTGGATATCGCCTTGGATCTCTATTCCCTGATCGCGCTGACGGAAGAGCTTTTGGCGCGCCGCGAGCCCAATGGGACCGCCAGGCCCTTTACCTCTTTCCTCGCGCGGCTCCAGGGCCGCGACCGGGCCCAGGAGGCCCTCTTTTGGGAAAAAGCCTTAAAGGGCGTCGAGCGCGTGGCGAGCCTCGCCACTCCCGCCGCCCTGGAGGTGGACGAGGACTTGGAGGAAAACGCCTTTTCCTTTTTTCTGGAGGATAGCCTTTTCAAAAAACTCAAGGCCTTTTCCCGCGACGCGCGGCTCCCCATACCCCAGATCCTGGAAAGCGCCTTTGGGGCGCTCCTTTCCCTGTACAACGGGGACGAGACCCAGGCCTACGTCCAGGCGGCCCCGGTGCGGGGCGCCCTCTCAAGCGAGCTGAAGGGCGCCGTGGGCCAATTGCTCACGCGCGCCATCACCGTCGCGCGCTGCGAGCGCTCTTTAAGCTTTTACGAAATAATCGTCGCGCAGGAAAAGTTTAACGCGGACGCGGCCACCTACGCCTACGCCCCCCTCGCGGAAGTCTACGACCGCGTCGGCTTGGATTTCGGGGACATTGTTTTTCTGGCGGAAGAGGAAAGCCGTTTCGGGCCCGGCTCCTGGAAGGTGAGGGAGATTCCCATGACCATCCCCCGCCGCCGCGACGGGGAATTTATTTTTCAGTGGGAGTGGAGCGACAAGGGCGCCCGGGGCGCGATCCACGCCTCGCCCACCCGTTTCCGCCAACGGCTCGTCCGCGATATCGCGGAAAACTTCCAAAGGCTTTTGGGGACCCTCGTCGCCAATCCCCGGACCCCCATCGGGGATTTGCCGCTCATCTCCCGCGAGGCGCGGGGGAGGATTGTCACGGGCTCGCTTGGGCCCGCGCCCGCGCCGGAGCTATTTGACGCGCCGCTGGACGCCCTTTTAAGCGAGATCGGGGAGCGCTCCAGCGCCCTCGCCCTGGAAGGCGATTACTTGAGCCTTTCCGCGGGAGAACTCGCGAGCTTCGTCCACAAGGCGAGTCACGTCGCGCGCGCCCAGCGCGCGGACGCTACGCGCGCGCGCGTCGGCGTTCTCGCCCCCCCTGACGAGCGTTTCGTCGCGCTCGCGCTGGGAGTTCTGCGGGGCGGGGCGGCCGTGGTTCCCCTCCCGCCCACTCTCCCCCTGGATACCCTCGCGCGCGTCGCGCGGGATTTCGCCCTGGGGACGCTCTTCGTGGCCCCGGGTTTCGAGAGCCTCGCCGCGTCGCTCAAGGCGCGCGCGGCGGAGTCGCCCTTTCCCTTGGAAACCTTTTCCCACGCGAGTCTTATGGAGATCCGGCCTTCGGGCGAGGACGAGGACGAGGATGAGGACGAGGGCGAGGGCGCGCCTTCCGAGGAGACGCCCGCGTTTTTCCTTTACCCCGCTCTTGGGCGCCTTAAGGGCGCTTCCGGCGCGGAAGGCGACGGACCGGACGCTTCCGCGCGCCAGGCGGAATACCTCTCCCGCGCGGGCGCGGCCTTTCTGATTCAAAGCGCCCAAGAACTCTGGAATTTCGCGCCGGGGGAAAAGACGCTGTGGGCCGACGGCGATTATCTAAGCTTCTTTGGCGGCGCGCTCGCGCCCCTCCGCGCCAAGGGCGCCGTCATCCGCTGGAGCGGGCGGGATAGCGCCGCTCTCGCGGAATTTATCCGCCGCGAGGAAATCGGCGCGGCGATTTTGCCCGCCTTTTTAGGGAAAACCCTTCTCGCGGGCCCGCCCTTTCCCTCCCTAAGGCTCCTCGTCCTCGCTGGCGAGAGGGTGGGAACCCTCTTTCCGGGGCCCGAGGGCCTGGACGCGCGTTACGCCTTTATTTCCACGGGCGTCGTGGCCGTCGCCGCGAAAATCTCCCGGGAAGGGCTTTCCGCCCAAAGCGCGCGCGGGAAACCCACGGCGGGCGCCGAGGCCTTAGTCCTGGACCGCTGGGGAACGCCGCTACCCAAAGGGGCGGCGGGGGAGATTTATCTCGCGGGCCCGGGCGTTCTAAGGCCATACGATCTCGTCTCCAACGGGGCCGACAGCCTTCCGGTCGCCGCGAGCGCGGAGGGGTCCCCCCGTTACCGCAAAAACGCCTATCTCGCTTCCCTCCCGGAAAAGGATCCCCAAAGCCTCGCGCGCTACGCCTTCGCGCGGGGGACGGGAGTAATGGGTTTCTACGACGAGGAAGGCTTCCTTAACGTTCTGGGGCCCGACGCTAGCGTGAATATCCGCGGTCGGCTCGCGGCGCCCGCGCCCCTCGAAAGAAGGATTGGGGCGACGAGCACGCGCAAGAATCTTTTGATCGCCCAAAGCCCGGGGCTCTTGGGCCGCGGGGAGCTGACCCTGTACGTGAACGGGGATTTCAGCGCGGACGCGGAGGAAAGGGCGCGGGAACTTACCGCTATCCCCTTAAATCTGCGCCGCCGCCTGCCCGTCTGGCTCCTCCCAGCGCGCGTGGTGGCGACGCGCGCTTTTCCCTTGACGGAGAGGGGCGAGATAGATTTCGACGCCCTCGCCGCGGCCGGGGCCGCGGAGGAAAGCGTGGGCCTAAGTCCCCTCGCCCAGGAAATTTTGGCGGCCATCCTCGCGGTCCGCGAAGAGTGTCTTCCCACGGCGGAGACGCCGCCGGACGCGAGCTTTGGCGCGAGCTCTCTTACCTTGGATCGGGCCTACCTGATGGCCAAACGCCTTTCGGCTTGGGGTTACGACGTCAAGTCCGAGGATTTTTACGCCCTTTCCGACCCCGCGGCCCTGGCGCGCGAAATCGCCCACAAGATCGCCCAGCGCGAAAGCCCCGCCTCGACCGCGCCCCGCGCCCCCAGCGGCGCGACTTTAGGGGCGAGGCTGGGATCCGCGAGCGTTCCCGCCGCGGAGCCCATGGCGGGCGCGCTGGTGGACGAGCCCATCAGCGTGCGGCTCGACGGGGACTACGTGGATTTGGACGACTTACACATTACGGAGGCTCCACAATCAGTTCAACCATCGGAAGACGCGGTGGTCATCTCCAGCGTCATCGGCGACGATCCCGCCCACGACGCTTCCCTTCCGGAAACTTTTTCCATGATAGGGGGAACCTTGGACATGGGCGCCTTGGGGAACCCCGACTCCGACGAAGGCCTCCCCGACGTCATTAACCTCTCTCTTTTGACGCCTTCCGAGCGCGCGGAGATGGGGGAAGACGCGGAAGAGGGCGAGCCACGAGGCGCTTCCGCGCTCGACGGCCAAGACGACGCTGACGCGGCCGAGGATATCGCCCATTTTGAGGCGGAGATCTTAGGCGAGCCTCCTTTTTCGCCCACGGAAGAGTTGGGGCGCGCGGCGGGGCGCGCGGGTGTTTCCTCCGGGGGGAATTCCAACATTCTTCCTTTCGCGCCCGTCCGCGCGCCGGAGGCGCCGGAGACTGTCGAGACCGTGGAGACGGTTGAGACCATTGAAACGGTGGAACCGCTTGAAACGGTCGAAACGGTAGAAACGATAGAGACGGTTGAAACGGTAGAGGCGGTAGAGGCGGTAGAGGCGGTAGGAACGATAGAGACGGTTGAGGCGTTAGAAACGCTTGAGGCGCTAGCGACGGAAGAAGCGGCGGCGGGCCACGCGACGGCGGAAAAAAGGTCGACGCGGGAAGAGCCGCGGGTCGCGGAGGACGCGCGGGTTGCGGAGAACGCGCTCGAGGCGCGCGTTTCGCTCGCGAAAGAGGCGACGGAACAAGCTTCGGAAAACGCTTCGGAAAACGCTTCGGAACAAGCGTCGGAACAAGCGTCGGAAGACGCGACGGAAGAAGCGCTGGTCGCGCTCGAAACCTTAGAGCCGGAAGAAACGGTTGGCCCGTTAGACGAGGCCGCGCCGGCGGTCGCGACGGCGCCCGCGGCGCCGGTGGAATCGGCGGAACCCTTGGAAACGCCGGACGCGCTTATCTCGCTGGAATCGCTAGAGACGCTAGAGCCGCTGGAAACGCTTGAGCCTATCGCGTCTCTGGAGCTGACGGAAACGGCGCCGAGCGCGGAAACGGCGGCGCCGGAAGAGCCGCGCCTCGCCGCGCCTCCCGATCCTGAAGACGAAAAATTCCGCGCGCTTTTTCGCGCCGCGGGACTCGGCGAAGCGGAAACGCTCTATCCTTTAGGGCCCTCCCAGAGCGAGTGGCTGACGCGCGCCCTGGCCGCCGCGGGCGCTTTTCCGGAATCCTTGGGCTTATTGGAGAAAACCTTCGCGGCGCCTTTTATTGAGCGAGAGGAGTTCGCGCTCCAAGTCGCGGAATTCGCGCGCGAAAATCCCATAACGCGCGCGGCCGTGGCCCTTAACGCCGCGCGTCCCTTCGCGCCTTTCGGCGCGGGGTTTTTCGCGGATGTAAAGCCCTTCTCCTTTTACGGGGACCTGCGGGGCAAATCCCAAATGGCCGCCCAGGCCCTTTTGGAGGAAAACGCGGCCGCGAGCCTCGCGAGCCTTACGTCTTTCGCGTCCCCGGGCCCGGTTTGGCCGGCGCCCATCGCCCTTTCCCTGTTCGCCATGCCCGAGGGAAAACTGAAAGCGCGGCTCGCTTATTCTTTGGGTCTCTTGGATCCCTTACAGGCCGGTGAGCTTTTAGGCGCTTTCGCCGCGCGCTTGGGAGAGTCGGCACCTTCGGGGGCCTTTCCCGCCGCGGATCTTTCCGAAAGGATCGCGCGCCGGGCGCGGAGCGCCTCCGCCGCGCTCAATTTGGAGAGCGTGGACGCCGTCTATCACGGCTATTGGCGGACGAATTTGGATCCCGCGCTCGCTTTGCCTTTTCCCGCGGAGGCCCGCGGCGACGCCTCCGGCGCCGCGCCGCGCGCGGAACTCGCGATCGCGTCTTTTCCAGCCCTCTGGCCGGAAATAGAGCGCGTCGCCCTGTCTTTTTCCGTCAGTTCCGAGGCCTTAATATGCTCGCTCTGGTCGCTTTTTCTGGCGCTCTATCTGGACGGCTCCGCGGTCAACGCGGCCCTTTACCTGGGACCCGCGAGCCTTAAGCGCCAAGGCCGCCCACGCGCGGGCGCGGAAGGCGACGGCGCGGGAGCGGACGCGGCGGACGCTAAAGACCCGGGCGCGAGCCTTGCCGACTCCGATAGGACCGTCTTTCTGCCCGTGGAAACGCGCCTTGATTTCGCCCAAGACTTGGGCGCTTTGGCCCGGAAGACCCAGCAGACCATCGCCCTGGGAATTCGGGAAGGGCTGATAGGCGGGGAATTTATGGGCCTCGCGCGGCTGGTGGGCGCCCAGGGCAAACGCGGGCCCGCCGAAAGATACTTCAATAACGCGCTTTTCTTTAACGCCACGGGCTTGGACGCGGCCCAAGGCCTCGGGTTCGCGCGCGTTTATTCTGGGTGGAAGGCGAGCCTCGCGATCGAAACCGCGAGCGGCGAGCCCACCGCGCTTCTCGCCCTTTCCGGGGAACTGGCCGGCGACCTGAAGCGCGCTCGCGAAATGGAGCGGCTTTTCGCGCGCCTTGTGGAGACGGCGCTCGCGTCTCCCGGGGCGCCCATAGGCGAGGCGCGGACCCTTGAGGCGGCGGAAGAGACGCGCCTTTTGGCCTTAGGCGCGGGCGCTGGGACTCTGCCGTCAAATTCGGAAAATCTGGCCTTCCTCTGGGAGAAGACGGCGGAGAAATATCCCGACGCGCGGGCCGCGGTTTTTTCGGAAGGATCCTGGACCTACCGGGAGCTTTCGCGGAAGGCCAACGAGATTTTAAGTTTCTGCGGGGAAATGGGACCCGGGCTTTTGGGCGTGGTCTATCTGCCCCACGGGCCCCAAGCCCTCGCCGCGGTCTGGGGCCTTTTAAAAAGCGGGGCGGCGGTCCTTTGCCTCGACGAGGGTTGGCCCCGGCAAAGGATTAAAACCGTCTTGGCCGACGCTTCCCCCGACATCCTCATAACCCTTCCCAGGCTCAACTCTTCCTGTCAGGACTATCCGGGCCCGCGCCTCCTTCTGCGGGAAGACGGCCTGAGCCCCTTGCCGGGACACGCCGCGGGCCAAGAGCCCTTGCCCGCGGACGCGAGCCTTCTGTTCTACGGCGGGGAAAACTCCCCGCTCGCCCAAGGATCGCTCGCGAACGCGCGCTCCCTTTGCGCCATGGCCTTTTGGCGCAAGGACGCCTTTTTAATCAACCGGAACTCGCGGGCCTTGGCGCTCCAGGGTTTCGCCTCTCTGGCGGGGGTCGAGGCGGCTTTTCCCGTCCTTTTGGCGGGGGGCGAGGTCCATCTGGCCCCGCCGTCCCTCCCGCGGAGCCCCCAGGCCATCTGGGAGCGCGCGCGGGATTGCGAGGCCACGATAATCCACCTGCCCGCCCTTTTGGCGCGGGAGTTCTTGTCCCTCCCGCCCCTCAAGTCCTTAAAGACCCTCGTCCTCGGCGGGGAGACGGTAAGTTCTTTGCCCACGGGCCATAACGTCAGCGTCTTTTACGGTTACGGCTTTCGGGAGACTATGGGTTTCGGGGCCATGACGCAGTTGGATCCGGGCGACGAGGACCATTTGCTGACCCGGGGCAAAGCCCAGCCGTCCCTCGCGCTCTCCGTGCGAAATAGGCGCGGGGACTTAAAGCCCGTGGGCGCCGTGGGGGAAATTTATCTTTCCGGGCCCACGGTGAGCCCAGGGTATCTGGACCGGCGCGATTTAGGGAAAGGCGAGGCGCCCGGCGCCCCGTGGCGGACCCCGGACCGCGGCTTGATGCTGGAGTCGGGCGAAATTTGGATCTGGGGCCAGAGCGAGCGGAGGCTCAATCTTTTGGGAATCGAGGGCCAGACCGAGGCCCTGGAAAAGCTCTTGCGGGAAAGCGCGGGAGTTCGCGAGGCGTGGGTCTTCCCGCGCCTCGACGGTCGGGGCGAGGCCTTTTTGGCGGCTTACGTCGCCCGCGCCGGGGCCCTTGTCCCGGAGAACGCTTCTCTGGAGCGCCCGGCGGAGCCGCCGCGCTTTAACTTAAACGCCGCGCCGGAGCTTTCCTGGGAGCCGGAGCCTTTGCCCTGGGAGGACGCCCCGGAAGGGGAGAGCGCCCCGGACGGGGCCGAGGGCGGCGAGGACGATATCGATCTTTTGGACATGCCGGATTTGGCCCCCGATCTGACGGAAAACGACCCCTCCGTCGCCGGGACCGTCCTCGCGGAGGCCCCGGGCGCTCCCGCCAAGATCGCCGCGGCGGGGAGCCCACCCGCGGAGGCGCCGGGGGAGAAAGCGAGCGAGGCCCTGGAGCCCGCGGCGCCCGGCTATCTCGCGAGCGCGCGGGAGGCGGAACTCGACCGGGAGTTGGAAAAAGATTTGACGGCGCGCGTCCACCGCGAACTCGCGCCGGCCTTCTGGCCCAAGCTGATTCGGGCGATCCCGCGCCTTCCCCTTAACGCCGACGGCTCCCTTCAAGAGTCCGCGCTGCCCTCGCTGGAGGTCACCGGAATTTTGGCGGGCAAAGACCAAAACCCCAGGACCCTCACGGAATTTATCGTCCGCGACGGGTTACGGGAGATTTGGGGTCGCGACGACGTTTACCTTAACGAGGATTTTTTAACCCTCGGTGGGGACTGGGTCAAAGCCCGCGCCCTGGAGGCCTATCTCTTGGCTCGCTTGGGCTATTCCCCCAAGGCGAGCGAGATCCTCCTCTCCGAGGGCGCGCGCGAGATAGCCTCTCTTGGCGACGCCTTGAGCCAAAAGGGGCCCCTCCGCCTGACGGCTTTGAGCGAGGGGGAGGGAACGGCCTTGGCGCTCCTTCCGGGGCCGGCCGGGTCCTTTTTAGCTTTTCGGGAGCTTTGCGGCTCTTTCCGCGCGCGCGTTCCCCTCTACGCCCTCCCCGACGCGGCGCTCAAGGGCGCCCCGCTCGCGGGGGAACCCTTAAGCGTCATCGCGGCCCGCGACGCCGCGCTTTTGCGGGAAAAATTCCCGAACGGGAATTTCGCGCTCCTCGCCCTCTCTTATCAGACGCTCCGCGCCTGGGAGATCGCCCGGATTCTCGCCGCGGAGAGTCAAATCCGGGTCCGCGCCGTAATCGCCTTGGACGGCCTCGCGCCGCCCGCCGGCGCCTTTGACGGCGACCGTCCCCCCACGGAGGAAGACGTTCGCGCCGTTTTAAAATCCCTTCCGGCCTTCGAGGGTCGCGCCCCCAAGCGCCGCGAGACGGACCCTTTAAGCGTCTACCGGGAGCTTTTGGCCTGGGGCGGCTATCGGCCCGCCCCGCGTCCCCAGAAGCTTATTTCCCTTATATCCGCGACTCCCCCGGAAAGTTACTCTCCCCCGGGGACTGTCAGGGTGGATTGGGCCGCCCTCGCGGGCGGCGAGAGCGCGGAAATCCCCTTGGGGGGCGAGCTCTTCGAGGCTTTGAGCGGTCCCCTTCTGGAAGAAAAGCTTGGGGAAATCCTCCAAGGGCTCGCGGAGGAATCGCCCCAATGAGCTTGGAGTTCCAGGAAACCGCGCCTTTTTTTCTGCTCTCCCACGCCTCGGGAAGCGCCGCCCATTACGTCGAGGCCTTCCCGCGCCTGGGGGAACGCGCCTGGCTGGTCCCCTTGGATCTGCCGGGACACGGCCAGCGGCAGGAGGAAACGCCCCTCCAGCGCATGGAGGATATCCGCGACGATCTGGGAAAACTCGCCATAAAGTATCTCGGCGACCCCAGCACCCCCTATTACGTCTTCGGGCACTCCATGGGGGCCTTAAGCGGCTACCTCTTAGTCGAGAGCCTGCTCGCCCAGGGGTTCGGGCACCCGCGGCGCTTCTTCGTCTCCAGCTACGGCGTCCCGGGGTGGCACCCCATTCCCCAGGGCATGAGCGAATTAAGCGATCGCGAGATGTGGCTCCAAAGCGCCGCGCGCTTCGGAGTCTACAAACAGCGGCCCCTCCCGCCGGAGGACAAGCTGGAAACGCTTTCCCGGATCTACCGGGCGGACTTGCGGGCGGTGGAAAACTGGAAGCCCGAGAGCTTTCAGGTCCTCGACGCGCCCATTACGGTCTTTCTGGCGGAAAACGACATGATCGATCGCGCGCAGGCTTTGAAGTGGCTCCGTTTCAGCTCGCGTTCCGTGGAAGTGATAACCGTCCTCGGAGGGCACTTCCATCCCCTGGAAAATCCGGAACTGGTGGAAGAATTAATGCTGAGGCGGCTCTCGGACGAGGACTGAGGGCTTTAGGATTCGCTGGAGCGCACCAAGGTGAGCTTGACGCGGCGCTCTTTGGACCAGCGCAGCCATTTGTCGCCGTCGGAAGTCCCCTGGATAAAACGGTCGGGCCAAA
Source organism: Deltaproteobacteria bacterium (assembly GCA_031265205.1). Taxonomy (GTDB): domain Bacteria; phylum Desulfobacterota; class Desulfarculia; order Adiutricales; family Adiutricaceae; genus JAISCZ01. The sequence goes on along the minus strand of JAISCZ010000086.1, from coordinate 1,095 downwards.
CCGTGGGCCAATCGGGCCAGTCGTCGTGCTTGTTCCAAAAGTAGCCGATGGAGCATTTGTCCGAGCCCTGGTATTTTATCAGGCGGCTCTTTTTCTCGGCGCGGTTGATCTGCCAGGCCTCCATGAGGCGCGTCCACTCGCGGATTTGCTTGGGGAGGGTCGGAAAATCCTTTTTCGCGGGGCGGATGGCCTTAAACTCCTCGCTGTCGGAGGAGTTGAGGTAGCGCGCGGCGCTTTCCAGCGCCGCCTTGGCGAAGAACTGAATGTTAGGCGGGTACGCGTAATCGGTGAAGTAATCGGCGCACTCTGGGGGGAGGGGGTAGTTCGCCTCAAAGGAAGCGCCGGGAATGGTCACGTGGATCCACTCCTGGAAGAGGAGGGTAGGGAGATTGGGAAGCGTGGGCGGAGGGTTGTAGGACATTTTGCCTCCCTTCAAAAGCTGGATAGCTTATAACAAAAGGCCTCAAAGAGCTTTTTTGTCAAAAAAGCTCCTCAAGGCAAGATAACCCGGGAATATTCGGCGTTTGGCGAGCAAAAACCCTTCCCAGAGCGATTTTTAAGTTTATTAACTTTCCAGTTATAAGTCAAGAGATGGGAGGGTCAAAATGTAGGATTTTTTGGCGCGGCGATATCACGATGTGCCGCCGCGGGCGCTAAATTTGGACGTGAGATTAAACACGGGGAGAATAGTTTTTGGAAGTTAGCACGCTTCCGCGCGGCGACAGACGCGATAAATTCGAGAAAAGTCCCGTCAAGTGAATTAGCTTGTCGAGTTGTGCGGATTATGGTGATAACAAGATGGACAACTGAAGTTACGATCGCCCGCGATATTATGTTGCATGGAGGGACGATTTTGATAAAATATTAGCTCTTCTGCGGAGAGGCTCACTTACGGGGCAGGTAAAATGGGACAATTTCACCCGGGGTTATAATAAGACGCGTTTCTTCTTACGTTGGCAAAGTGCGGTTAGACGAAGTCAAGTTTGGGCAGCCCCTTCACGATCCGAATCGTCTCTAGGCTGACCGTGACCACCCGTAAGAGGAGATCTAGTGTAGACTTGGGGGGGGGGGGGGGGGGGGGGGGGGGGGGGGGGG